>NZ_JBIWFT010000001.1:0-402542 GCF_044763205.1 Kitasatospora sp. NPDC096204 | reverse complement strand
GCCCCGCTGGGGCCCGGGGTTTGGTCCGGCGCGCTCCGGGCCGGGGGCCGGGGGGGGGGCACCCGCGGTCCGGGGGCCCCCCCGCCCCGGGCCGGCGGCGGCGACAGGCGCCGCCTACGGCGCCGCGCTCACGCGCCCGGGGCGGCGGCGAGCTGCTCCTCGAGGGCAGCCAGCGTCTTGTAGCAGTTCAGCACCTGGGCGATGGACGCGTTCGGCTCGCGGCCCTCGCGGATGGCGGCGACGAACTCGCGGTCCTGCAGCTCGATGCCGTCCATCGAGACGTCGACCCCGCTCACGTCGATCGGCACGTCGTTGCCGGTGAACAGGTCGTCGTATCGTGCGAGGTAGGTGCCGGTGTCGCCGATGTAGCGGAAGAAGGTGCCCAGCGGACCGTCGTTGTTGAAGGACAGCGACAACGTGCAGATGGCCCCGTTCTCCGCGCGCAGCTGGATGGACATGTCCATCGCGATGCCGAGTTCGGGGTGGATCGGTCCCTGGATCGCGTTGGCCCGCACGATCGGGGCCCCGGCCTGGTACGCGAACAGGTCGACGGTGTGCGCGGCGTGGTGCCACAGCAGGTGGTCCGTCCAGGAACGTGCCTGGCCCAGTGCGTTGAGGTTCTCGCGGCGGAAGAAGTAGGTCTGCACGTCCATCTGCTGGATCCGGTAGTCCCCGGCCTGGATCCGCTGCCGCACCCACTGGTGGCTGGGGTTGAAGCGCCGGGTGTGTCCCACCATGGCGACCAGCCCGGTGCGTCGCTGCGCCGCGTCGCAGGCCTCGGCGTCGGCCAGCGAGTCGGCCAGCGGGATCTCGACCTGGACGTGCTTGCCCGCCTCCAGACAGGCAAGGGTCTGCCCGGCGTGCATCTGGGTGGGCGTCGCGAGGATCACCGCGTCGACGTCGTCCATCGCCAGCACTTCCTCCAGCGTGGCGACGGCGCGGCCCACGGCCTGCTCCTCGGCGAACCGCCGTGCCTTCTCCAGGCTGCTGCTGACCACAGCGGCCACCTCGACGCCCTTGATTCGGCGCAGCGCGGCCGCGTGCTTGGCGCCGAAGGCCCCGCCGCCGACCAGGGCGATCCGGACGGTCTGCTCGTCGGTCATGTCGTCACTCCTTCGCGGCGGGCGTCTCGCCCACCGGGTGGTTCTCGAGGATCAGGTGGCCGACGGCGGTGTTGGACGCCGGCACGTGGTAGAAGCGGTGTTTGACCTCTGTACGGCCCGAGCCGTCGACATCGCTCATCGCTCCGCGGGCGATCAGCCACATGACCAGCTCGATCCCCTCGGAGCCGGCCTCCTCGACGTACTCCAGGTGTGGCACCCGGGCCAGGCCCTCCGGGTCCGAGATCAGCCGGTCCAGGAAGGCGTTGTCCCACTCCCGGTTGATCAGGCCGGCGCGCGGCCCCTGCAGCTGGTGGCTCATGCCACCGGTGCCCCACACCTGGACGTTCAGCGGTCTGTCGTAGGACTCGATGGCCCTGCGCAGCGCCTGGCCGAGTCGGAAGCACCTGGCGCCCGAGGGCACGGGGTACTGCACCACGTTGACGTGGAACGGGATCACCTTGCACGGCCAGGCCTCGACGTCCCCGAACATCAGTGACAGCGGGACGGTCAGGCCGTGGTCGACGCTCATCTCGTTGACGAGGGTGAGGTCGAAGTCGTCCCTGATGAGCGAGTGCGCGATGTGCGCGGCGAGGTCGGGGTGGCCTTCGATGCCCGGGACGGGCCGGGGCCCGTAGCCCTCGTCGGCGGTCGGGTAGACCGCGCCGGTGCCGAGCACGAAGGTCGGGACCACCGACTGGTCGAAGGCGGTGGCGTGGTCGTTGTAGACCAGGAACACCACGTCGGGGAGGTTCTCCCGCTCCCAACGCCTGGAGTACTCGTAGCCCTCGAAAACGGGCCGCCAGTAGGGCTCGTCGGTCCTGTGGTGGTCCATCGCCGCGCCGATCGCCGGCACGTGCGAGGTGAAGACGGCGCCGGTGATCGTGGCGTGCTCGGCCGGCGGCGTCCGGTCGGCGTGGGCCGCTTCGAGGACGGCGTGATCGATCCGGTTGCCGGCGACGGAGCGGCCGCCGGCGACCATCATGTCGCGGTAGTCCTGCTCGGTCATGCCGGTCATCGAGCCGGCCATCTGCTGGAACGACAGGCCCAGCGTCGCACCCCACTTGGCGAGGAAGTAGATGTTGCCGCCCTCGCGTATCGCGGCGTTGAGGTCGCGGTCGAGCAGCGCCTGCTTCTGTTCCTCCCGCAGTGGCCACGCGTCCAGGTAGGCGCGCTCGTCGGCGAGGTAGCTGTGCCGGTTCTCGGCCGTCATCAATGACATGCAGAACTGGTTGAGGTGGTAGCCCTTGGCGGACTGCTCGGCGTCGAAGATGGTCGTCCCCGGGACCAGCTTGTAGCTCTTGTCCAGCGACATGGGTGGGTCCTCCGTTCGAGGGGCGGTTCAGTCCGGTTCGGGCCAGTACAGGCGCATCGGGTTGTCGACGAGGAGCCTGCGCCGCAACTCCGGCGTCGGCGCGATGTGCGGGATGAAGTCGACGAGCAGGCCGTCGTCGGGCATGTGGCCGGTGAGGTTCGGGTGCGGCCAGTCGGTGCCCCACAGCACCCGGTCGGGGAACTCCTCGACCACGCGCCGGGCGAACGGGACGACGTCGCGGTAGGCCGTCCGCTCCCCGTCGAGGGCCGGCGGGCCACTCACCGACAGCCGCTCCGGGCAGGTGACCTTGCACCAGATGTCGGGCCGGGCCCGCATGAAGTCCAGGAACGCCTCGAACTCCGGGCCGTGCGGGTCCTTGGCGACATCGGGCCGGCCCATGTGGTCGACGACCAGCGGCACCGGGATCGAGAGGAGGAACTCGCGCAGGTCGGCGAGGTCGGCGGCCTCGAAGTAGACGACGACGTGCCAGCCGTACGGTCTGATCCGCTCGACGACGTCCCACAGGTCCCGCTGCGGCGCCGCGTCGACGAGCCGCTTGACGAAGTTGAACCGCACCCCGCGCACACCGGCCTCGTGCAGCTCCCGCAGCTGCGCGTCCGCGATCCCGGGACGCACCGTCGCCACTCCGCGGGCCAGTCCCCCCGACGCTCGCAGGGCGTCGACCATGGCGCTGTTGTCGGCGCCGTGGCAGGTCGCCTGGACCACGACGGTGCGGGCGAAGCCCAGGTGGTCGCGCAACTCGAAGAGCTGGTCCTTCGACGCGTCGCACGGGGTGTACTTGCGCTCGGGGGCGAACGGGAACTCCGCGCCCGGCCCGAACACGTGGCAGTGCGCGTCGACGGCGCCCGTCGGCAGCCGGAACTCCGGACGGCTCGGACCGGCGTACCAGTCCAGCCAGCCGGGGGTCTTCTCGAAGGTCGTGGTCATCCTCAGTCCTCGTACCGCAGCCCGAGCGCACCCAGCGGGCCACGCATGTCGTAGATGTCCAGGCCGAGTTCGCCCGCGCGGAACCTCGCGCGCTTGCCCGCCTCCCCCGCCTCGCGCGCGGCCGAGGCCTCGGCGACCTCGGCGGCTCGCTCGCGAGGCACCACGACGACACCGTCGCCGTCCGCGACGACGACGTCGCCGGGCCGGACCAGCGCGTTGGCGCAGACCACCGGAACGTTGACCGAGCCGAGGGTGGCCTTCACCGTGCCCTTGGCGTTGATCGCCCGCGCGAAGACCGGGAAGTCCATCTCCTCCAGGTCGGCCACGTCGCGCACGCCGCCGTCGATGACCAGGCCCCGGCATCCCCGTGAGCGGAAGGACGTGGCGAGCAGTTCGCCGAAGAACCCGTCCTCGCTCTCGGTCGTGCAGGCGGCGACGACGACGTCGCCCTCGCGAATCTGCTCCGCGGCGACGTGCAGCATCCAGTTGTCCCCGGGTTGCAGCAGGACGGTCACCGCCGTGCCGCACAACCGGGCCTTGGGGTAGACCGGGCGCAGGTAGGGGCGCATCAGTCCGACCCGGCCCATGGCCTCGTGGATCGTCGCCACGCCGAACGCCGACAGTGCGGCGACCGCCTCGGGGTCGGCACGGGTGACCGACGTGTGGACGACGCCGATTTCGGTGTGTTCCATGCGGTGGTTTCTCCTGGGTTCAGCGGCCGGCGGCGGCGAGGCGGGCGGCGAGGCGGGGGTAGACGCGCAGGGCGTTGCCGGCGTAGACGGCCGCCCGCTCCTCGTCCGAGAGGTTCGGCGTCGCGTCGACGTACCGCTTCGTGTCGTCGAAGTGGTGACCGGTGCGCGGGTCGATGTCGCGGACCGCGCCGATCATCTCGCTGGCGAAGAGGACCGACCGGCTGGGGATCACCCGGGTCAGAAGGTCGACGCCGGGCTGGTGGTAGACGCAGGTGTCGAAGAAGACGTTGTCCAGCAGGGTCTCGGGGTCCGGCCTGCCGAGCGCCATCGCCAGGCCGCGGAACCGTCCCCAGTGGTAGGGCACCGCGCCGCCGCCGTGCGGGATCACGAACCGCAGCGTCGGGAAGTCGGCGAACAGATCGCCCTGGACCAGCTGCATGAACGCCGTGGTGTCGGCGTTGAGGTAGTGGGCCCCGGTGGTGTGGAAGGCCGGGTTGCACGAGGTGCTGACGTGGATCATGGCCGGGATGTCGTACTCGACCATCGCCTCGTAGAGCGGGTACCAGCTGCGGTCGGTCAGCGGCGGTGCGGTCCACCGGCCGCCCGAGGGGTCGGGGTTGAGGTTGACCGTCACCGCACCGAGCTCCCCGACCGCGCGGCGCAGCTCGGGCAGGCAGGTGGCGGGGTCGACGCCGGGCGACTGCGGGAGCATCGCGCCCATCGCGAACCGGTCGGGGTAGAGCGTGCTGACGCGGTGGACCAGGTCGTTGCAGATCCGCGCCCACACCGAGGAGACCCCGAAGTCGCCGATGTGGTGGGCCATGAAGCTGGCCCGCGGGGAGAAGATCGTCAGGTCGCTGCCGCGCTCGTCCATGAGCCGCAGCTGGTTGCCCTCGATCGCCTGGCGCAGGTCGTCGTCGGTGATGACCAGGTCGTCGGGGTCGGGTGCGTGACCGGCGGATCCGGCCGCCGCCACCTGCCGGTCCCGCCACTGCGCCAACTGCGGTGGTGCGGTGGTGAAGTGACCGTGGCAGTCGATGATCATGTGTGCTCTCCCTGGGGGCGTTCGGGGTCAGTCCTGGGTGCCGGTGGGCCAGCCGGTGTACTGCTCGGCGAGGAAGGTGCGGCCGGCCCGGGTGCCCACCGCGTTGTCGAGCTCGCCGAGCTGGCGCCGCAGGTCGAACGGCGTGGCGCCGGGCGTGGTGTGCAGCAGCCGGGTCATCCAGTACGAGAAGTTCTGTGCCCGCCAGACCCGTTGGAGGGCGCGCGGCTGGTAGTCGTCCAGCGCGGTCGCGCCCTCGCCGCCGAGCGCCCGCAGCAGGACGCCGGCGAGGACCTTCACGTCGTGCAGCGCCAGGTTCAGCCCGCGGGCACCGGTCGGCGGTACGGTGTGCGCGGCGTCGCCCGCCAGCGCCATCGAGCCCCAGCGCATCGGCTCCTGCACGAAGGAGCGGAACCGCAGCACCGTCTTCTCGATGATCGGCCCCTCCTTGAGCCGGAAGCCGTCCTCACCGGCCACCCGGGCCTGGAGCGTCTCCCAGATGCGGTCGTCCGGCCAGGCGTCCACGGACTCGTCGGGGGCGCACTGGAAGTACATCCGCTGCACGGTCTCGGTGCGCTGGCTGATCAGCGCGAACCCGTGCTCGGAGTGGGCGTAGACCAGCTCGGGCGCGCTCATCGGCGCCTCGGCCATGATGCCGAACCACGCGAAGGGGTACTCCTTGCCGTAGCGCACCCGCCGGTCCTCGGGCACCAGGTCGCGGCACATGCTGCGCGAGCCGTCGGCACCGACCACGTACCGCGCCCGGACTTCGTGGCGGGTCCCGTCGGGCGCGGTCCAGCGGACCCGGGGGTCGTCGGTCGTGATGTCGAGGACCTCGGTGTCCCTGACTCCGAAGTGGACCGTGCCGCCGTCCCGTTCCCTGGCGTCGGCCAGGTCGATGAACACGTCGGTCTGCGGGTAGAGCCACACCGACGCGCCGACCAGCTTCTTGAAGTCGACGCGGTACGGCCGGCCGCCGAACCGGAGCTCGACGCCCTCGTGTTCGTGGCCGTCGAGCAGGATCCGCTCGGAGACGCCGGTCTCGACCAGGTCCCGGGCCGCGCCGGCTTCGAGGATGCCGGCCCGGTGCGTCGTCTCGATCTCGTGCCGGGTGCGGGTGTCGAGCACGATCGTCTCGACCCCGGCACGCCCGAGCAGATGGGCCAGCATCAGGCCGGCTGGGCCGGCGCCGACGACGGCGACGGGGACCGAGGCGACGGTGTCGACGATGGCATCGGCCATGGCATCTCCCGAGTGGTGGCGTGGGGTTGGGAACACCCCGAACGCTGGCATCCGGTTCCCCGCCGCGTCGCCACTGTTTCCGCCAGGCGGAAGCCGCCGTCGGTCAGGCCGTCGTCCGGGCCCGCCTGCCGAGCTCGTCGGAGATCCCCCGCACAGCCCTCAGCAGCGACTCGCGCAGCCCGCGGGCACGGCTCGCACCCCGCGCCGCGATGACGATCCCCAGGGCGGCGCTCACCGGGCCGGCCCGGCCGATCCGCACCGGCGCGGCCACCGCGACCGAACGCTCCGAGAGCTGCCGGTCACTGACGAAGACCTGCTCGCGGCGGATCCGGTCCAGCTGTGTCCGCAACGCCTTCGGGTCGGTGACGGTGTGCGGGGTCCAGGCCCGCAGCGGCGATCCGAGGACCTCCTCCTGCAGCTCCCGGGGCGCGTGCGCCAGCAGCACCCGGCCCATCCCGGTGGAGCCGATGGGGAACCGGGACCCGACCATCGTGACCACCTCGACCGACCCGTGCCCCGCGATCCGTTCCACGAAGACCAGCTCCGTGCCCTCGCGCACCGCGAGCTGGACGTTCTCATGGGTCGCCTCGTAGAGGTCCTGCATGAACGGCAGCGCCGCGTCGCGCAGGATCTGGGTCCGCGGACACCCCGAGGCGATCTCCCACAGGCGCAGCCCGACGTGCCACGACCCGTCCTCCGCGCGTTCGAGCGCTCCCCAGCCCGCCAGCTCCGTGACCACGCGGTGCGCGGTGCTCAGGGCCAAGCCCGTACGCTGGGCGATCTCCGACAGTGTCTGCGACGGGTGTTCACGGTCGAAGGCCGCGAGGACCTCGAGAACCTTTCCGGCCGCCGTGCTCCGAGGTGTGATCATCCGGCCAGTCTCGCAGACCGGCGCGCCGCCTCCCTGGCACGCGTCGTACCGGCTGCCGGATCCCAAGGAGGCGATGTGAACCAAGAGATCTCCGGGCTGTCCTCGATGGCGACACGGCCGGTCCTGGCCGACCTCTGCGAACATCTCCGGCACACCTGCGCCCTTCCGGTGCGCTTCGAGTCCGCCGGTGGGGTCGAGGTCGCGCGGCGGGTGCGCGAGGGCGCGGAGGCCGACCTGCTCGTCCTCGCCGCAGGAGCACTGGCCGCGCTGGAGGAGGAAGGGCACGTCCTGAGGGGAACGGCGCGCCCGCTGTGGGTCTCCCAGGTCGTCGCCGCCGTACCGGACGGGGTGCCGGTTCCGGCCCTCGACTCGGAATCCGACCTGCGAGCCGCGCTCCTGTCCGCGACGAGGGTCGCGTACTCCACCGGTCCCAGCGGGACGGCTCTCGTCGAGCTGATCAACCGGCTGGGGCTCACCGGCACGCTCTCGGAGCGGCTCGTCCAGGCGCCGGCGGGGGTGCCCGCCGGCAGCCTGCTCTCGTCCGGCCGGGCCGACCTGGCCTTCCAGCAGCGCAGCGAGCTGACGGACCTGCCGGGCGTCGTCGTCGTCGGCCCACTGCCGGGCGACACCGCGATCAACTCGGTCTTCAGCGGGGGTGTCCTGGCTTCGTCAGGCCGACCGAACCGGGCCCGCAAGGTCCTCGACCTCCTCGGGTCCGACACGGCGTCGGGGATCGCCCGCGCCAGGGGCATGCGGGCGATCGGGTAGCAGGGCCGACACGAGGCCCCGGAAGACGCGGGCCCGACCCGGCGGACGATCGTCACGGCTCTTATGACAACGGCATTGACGTGTTCTGGCTCCCCCGGTTTCATGGCTCGCACTTCCCCCACCTCCACACCCCCCAAGGCGGTGATCCCTTGGCATCGACGGCGAAGGCCACGGACAGCGGTCCGAGAATCGACGCGAGCGGCCCCCACCACTCCATGCGCCGCTCCCTCGGCCTCCTCGACGGGGCGGCGATCGCCGCCTCCAGCACGGCCGCCACCAGCAGTATCGGGATCGGCCTGGGCCTGATGGCCGGGGTGGTCGGCCTGCACCTGCCGGCGATCATGCTGCTGGCCTTCCTGCCGGTGCTCGCCATCGCCGGCGGCTACGGGCGGCTGAACGCCGTCGACCCGGACGCGGGCAGCAGCTACCGCTGGGTCGGGCGCACCCTCAGCCCCTGGCTGGGCTTCCTGACCGGGTGGGTGAACACCGTGGGGACCGTGGTCTTCATGGCGTACACCACGACCGTCACCGGCTCCTCGATCGTCCAACTCCTCGACCTGGCCCACCTGCGCAGCGTCGCGGGCCTGCGGCTGGACGCGGACTCGACGGTGCAGTGCACGCTCATCGGTCTGGTCGTGCTGGTCGGTGCCGCGCTGGTCGCGGTGCGCGGGCTGGACCTGGCCGCGAGGCTGCAGAAGGCACTGCTGGTCTTCGAGTACGTCGTGCTGCTGGGCTTCTGCGGCTACGGGCTGTTCGCCGGGGACCAGCCGTTCTCGCTCCAGTGGTACAACCCCTTCGACATCCCCTCCTTCGGCGCGGTCGCGCAGGGCATGGTGCTCGCGGTCTTCTGCTACTGGGGCTTCGAGTCGGTGTTCAGCGTCGGCGAGGAGGTGCGTGACCCGCGGGACGCCTCCCGGGGCGGCATGATCGCCCTGGTGGTGATGCTGCTGCTGTTCCTGCTCGCCGGCACCGCGTTCCAACGGGTGCTGCCCTTGGACGAGCTGGCCGACAACGGCGCCCACGGGCTGACCTACTTCGGCACCAAGCTCGCTCAACAGCCGCTGGCCGCACTGCCGTTGATCGCACTGATGTTCTCCGCGGTGGCCTCGCTGCAGTCCTCGGTGATCCCGACCGCCCGCGGGATGTACGCAATGGGACGCGACCGGGTGCTCGGCCCGGTCTGGACCCGACTGCACCCCCGCCACGCCACCCCCGCCGCCGGCACCCTGCTGGTCACCGGCTTCGCCGTCGCCCTGGCCCTGTGCGCGATCGCCATCCCGACCGTCAACGACCTCATCTCCGCCGCCGTCAACGCGATCGGCATCGTCGTCGCGCTCTACTACGCGCTCACCGCCATCGCCGCCGCCGTCCGCTTCCGCGGCCTGCTGCGCACCGCCCCGCTGGAGGGCCTGCGCGCGGTGGTCGGACCGATCCTGGGCGCGGCGGCGCTGCTCGCCGTCGGCGGCTACCTGGCCTGGACCTTCTACGACTCCGCCGACCACTTCGAACTCGCCGCCGACAACGGCTGGTTCGAACTCTCCGTGGTGATCCTGATGATCGTCAGCGGGCTGCCGGCAGCGGCCTGGGCCCGCTGGCGGCGCCGCTCGCCGTACTTCCTCCGCACGGACTGCTGAGCCGCAGCCCGCGTCCCGCGCACCTACATCGGCGGCCGACTCGTTCACACCGCCGAATGAGACCCGCCGCCGAGGCCCGGCGGCGGCGCTCAGCCCATCCCGGCTGGCTACGTCAACATCGTTGACGTAGCCAGCTCCCTCGGTTGGCCGAGTGCTTCGCGGGCGCGGTTGAGGTAGGCGCGGAAGGCGGTGCGCTCGCGGGCCGTGAAGCCTGTGAGCATCTCGTCCTCCAGTTCCCGGACGGCCGGCTCATGACGGGCCAGCAGGGTGCGGCCTTCGTCCGTCAGGCTGATGATGTGGCGACGCCGGCTCGCCGGGTCCGGGGACCGGGCGATGAGGCCCCGCCGCTCCAGTGCGCCGACCAGGTCGGACATGGACTGCGGTCTGACGAAGGAGTTGCGGGCGAGCTCGGCCGAGGACATGCCGTCCCGGCGTTCGAGCACGGTCAGGGCGGTGTACTGGAGGGCGGTGACGCCCGCGGGCTTGAGCAGTTCGTCGAGCCGGGCCCGGGTGGCCAGCTCGACCTGCTTCACCGAGTACAGCAACGACGGCGGAGCCATGTCCGTCACAAGCCCTCCCTCATCATCAGGAAACCTGTCAAAAATTCTAGCCCAACCCCCTTGCCCATCGGCGAGACGCTCTCCGATACTCAGGATTCCTGATAATTGAGGAGCCTTTCTTGACCACGCTTTCCATCGACCGCCAGGGCGGGGTAGCGGTCCTGACGCTTCGTCGCCCCGCCAAGCGCAACGCCCTCGACGACGCCACCGTGCTGAGCGTCGAGCGGTTCTTCCGGCAGCCGGGCGCGGACGTCCGGGCCGTCGTCCTGGACGCCGAGGGTGATCACTTCTCGGCCGGGCTCGACCTCGGTGAGCTGACCGAGCGGTCCACCGAGGAGGCCCTGGAGCACTCGCTCATGTGGCACCGCGTCTTCGACACCGTCGAGGGCGGGCGCGTCCCCGTGGTGGCCGCGCTCAAGGGCGCGGTGATCGGCGGCGGCCTGGAGCTGGCGGCCTCCGCGCACATCCGCGTGGCCGAGCCGTCCACGTTCTACGCGTTGCCCGAGGGACAGCGCGGCCTCTTCGTCGGAGGTGGCGGCTCGGTCCGGATCCCCCGGCTGATCGGCGCCCACCGGATGGCCGACATGATGCTCACCGGCCGCGTCCTCGACGCCGCCGAGGGCCAGGCCGCCGGCCTCTCGCAGTACCTGGCCGAGGAGGGCGGCGCGCGCGCCCGGGCCCTGGAGCTCGCGGAGCGGATCGCGGCCAACGCACCGCTGACCAACTTCGCCGTCCTCCAGGCGCTCCCCCGGATCGCCGAAGCCTCGCCCGCCGGCGGTCTGTTGCTCGAATCCCTCATGTCGGCCGTCGCGGCCGGCAGCCGCGACGCCCAGGAGCGGATGCGGGCGTTCCTCGACGGCCGCGCCGCGAAGGTCGCCGGCGCACACGGCTCCCACGGCTCCCACGGCTCCCACGGAAAGGACGCCCGATGAGCGAGATCCTCAGCACCCCCGGCCCCTCGGTCAGGGACGAGTCGGAGATCGGCCGGTACCTCCGCTGGCTGGAGTCTCGGCGGCAGCTGAGCTTCCCGGACTACGACAGCCTGTGGCAGTGGTCCGTCACCGACCTGGACGGCTTCTGGTCGTCGGTCTGGGAGTTCTTCGACGTCCGCCCGCACACCCCGCCCACAGCCACCCTGGGCCGCAGGTCGATGCCGGACACCGAGTGGTTCCCCGGCGCGGCCCTCAACTACGCCGAGCACGCGCTCGGCCGCGAGGAGGACCTCGACGCCGTCGCGGTCGTCGCCCGCTCCCAGACCCGGGCACCGATCGAACTGACGTTCGGCGAACTCCGCGACCAGGTCGCCCGGGCCCGCGCCGGGCTGCTGCGCCTCGGCGTCCGCAGGGGCGACCGGGTCGTCGCCTACCTGCCGAACATCCCGGAGACGCTGGTGGCCTTCCTCGCCACCGCGAGCATCGGCGCGGTCTGGGCCGCCTGCGCCCCGGAGTTCGGCCCGCGCAGCGTGGTCGACCGGTTCGCCCAGCTCGAACCGAAGGTGCTGCTGACCGTCGCCGGATACCGCTACGGTGACCGCGACATCGACCGCCGTACCGAGGTGGCGGAGATCGCCTCCCGGCTGCCCACCGTGGAGCGGGTCGTCCACGTGCCGTACGGACCGAACGCCCTCCCCGACGCGCTGAGCTGGACGGAGCTGCTGGCCGCACCGGCCGAACTGTCCTTCGAGCCCGTGCCGTTCGACCATCCGCTGTTCGTGCTCTTCTCCTCCGGCACCACCGGCATCCCCAAGGCGATCGTCCACCGGCACGGCGGGATCCTCCTGGAACACCTGAAGAACAACGCGCTGAGCTGGGACCTCAAGCCGGGCGACCGGATGCTCTGGTTCAGCACGACCGCCTGGATGCTGTGGAACACCCTGGTCTCGGCGCTGCTCGTCCGCGCCTCGATCGTCATGATCGACGGCAATCCGGTCCACCCCGACCTGCGGGAGCAGTGGCGGATCGCGGAGGAGACCGGGACGACGCTGATGGGCGTGAGCCCCGGCTACCTCATGGCCTGCCGCAAGGCCGGGATCCGGCCCGCCGAGGAGTTCGACCTGTCGCGGCTGCGACAGATCGGCGCCGCGGGCAGCCCGCTCGCCGCCGACGGTTTCCGCTGGGTGACGGAGCAGTTCGGGGACCGGGTCCTCCTGAACGTCGGCTGCGGCGGCACCGACGTCTGCACCGGCATCCTCCAGGGCAGCCCGCTCCAGACCGTGCGCGCCGGAGAGATCTCCGGCCCCTGCCTCGGGGTCGCCGCGTACGCCTACGACAGCGCGGGCGAGCGGGTCGTCGGCGAGCTGGGCGAGCTGGTGATCACCGAACCGATGCCGTCGATGCCCGTCGGCTTCTGGGGCGACACCGACGGCTCCCGCTACCGGGCCGCGTACTTCGAGGAGTACCCGGGCGTGTGGCGGCACGGCGACTGGGTGCGGTTCGCGCCCGAGGGCCACTGCGTCGTCGCCGGACGCTCCGACGCCACCCTCAACCGGGGCGGGGTCCGGCTCGGCACCGCCGAGTTCTACGCCGTCGTCGAGGACCTGCCCGGGATCGAGGACAGCCTCGTCGTCCACATCGAGGACCCGGAGGGCGGCAACGGGGAACTGCTGCTCTTCGTCGCCGGCCCCGTGGAGCTGGACGACGCCCTCCGTACGAGGATCGCCCGCGCGCTGCGGTCGGCGCTGTCGCCGCGGCACGTCCCGGACGTCATCGAACGGGTGCCCGCCGTCCCGCGCAACCGCACCGGCAAGAAGCTGGAGGTGCCGGTCAAGCGGATCCTGCTCGGCGCGCGTCCCGAGTCCGTCGCCAGTGCCGATGTCCTCGCCGACCCGCGTTCCCTCGACCCCTTCGTCGCGTACGCCGCCGGACGGACCGCCGGTACCACGCGCGGGAGCGCGTCGTGAAGGTCGCCGTCGTCGGCACCGGAGTCATCGGGGCCTCCTGGACCACGCTCTTCCTGTTGCACGGGCACGAGGTCGTCGCCAGCGATCCCGCGCCCGGCGCGGAGGAGCGGCTCCGGGCGGCCGTCGCCGCCGACCAGCGCCGGCTGTCGTTCACCCCTGACCTCGCCGAGGCCGTCGCGGACGCCGGCTTCGTCCAGGAGAACGGCCCGGAGCGTCCCGAGCTGAAGGACGAGGTCTTCGCCGTCCTCGACGCCGCGGCCCCGCCGGGGACGATCCTGGCGAGCAGCTCCTCGGGGCTGCTGCCGTCGCGGATCCAGCGGGCCTGCGCGGCGCACCCCGAACGGGTCCTCGTGGGGCATCCGTTCAACCCGCCCCACCTCATCCCGCTGGTCGAGGTCGTACCGGGCGAGCGGACCGGTGAGGCCGCCGTCGAGGAGGCCATGGACTTCTACCGCAGCCTGGGCCGCCACCCGATCCGGCTGCGCCAGGAGCTGCCCGGCCATGTCGCGAACCGGCTCCAGGCCGCGCTCTGGCGAGAGGCGTACTCCCTGGTCGAGCGCGGCGCGGCGAGCGTCGCCGACATCGACGCGGCCGTCGCCCACGGCCCCGGCCTGCGCTGGGCGCTGCTCGGGCCCTTCCTCAACCAGCACCTCTCGGGCGGCCCGGGCGGCATCGCGCACGTCCTGGAGCACCTCGGCCCGCCCATGGAGGAGTGGTGGGCCGACCTCGGCGCCCCGCGCCTCACGCCCGAGCTGACGCGCGCGATCGCCGAAGGCGTCAGCGACGAGCTGGCCGGGACCGCGGAGACCGACCTCGTCGCGGAACGCGATGCCCTCCTCTCCCTCCTCCTCGACGCCAAGAACCGGACCGACCACCTGTGAGCACTCCGATGAACCCCGCCGATTCGATCGCCATCGACTTCCACGTCCATGTGGAGCAGGACGCCCACGGCCGTCTCGCGCTCGACGCGGAGCTGATGGACGCCTCGGCCGCCTACTTCAAGTCCGGCCAGGACCGCACACCCACCGTGGAGCGCCTGGCCGCCTACTACCGCGAGCGCCGCATGGCCGCCGTGGTCTTCACGGTGGACGCCACCACGGGCCTGGGCCATCCCGCCCTGTCCAGCGAGGAGATCGCCGAGGCGGCGGCCGCCCACCGCGACGTCCTCATCCCGTTCGGCTCGGTCGACCCGCACCGGCCGGACGCCGTCGCCCGGGCCCGCGCGCTCGTCCTCGACCACGGCGTCCGCGGCTTCAAGTTCCACCCGAGCCTCCAGGCGTTCGCGCCGAACGCCCGCGAGCACTACCCGCTCTACGAGACGATCCAGGAACTGGGCGTCCCCGCCCTGTTCCACACCGGGCAGACCGGAATCGGCGCGGGCCTGCCCGGTGGGCGCGGCATCAAGCTGCGCTGGTCCGACCCGATGCTCCTGGACGACGTCGCCGCCGACTTCCCCGGCCTGACGATCGTCCTGGCGCACCCGTCCGTGCCCTGGCAGGACGAGGCGATCTCCGTCGCCACGCACAAGGCCAACGTCTACATCGACCTGTCGGGGTGGTCGCCGAAGTACTTCCCGCCGCAGCTCGTGAAGGCGGCCGGCTCCTTCCTCCGGCACAAGGTGCTGTTCGGCTCGGACTTCCCCGTCGTCACGCCCGACCGCTGGCTGGCGGACTTCGACGCACTCGACATCAAGCCGGAGGTCCGCCCCCTGATCCTCAAGGAGAACGCCGTCCGCGTCCTCGGCCTCTGACGACCCGCGCGTGCCCGGTCTCACCGGGCCGACATCATTCGGCCGGAAGCACGGAACCGGGCCCCGAATCCGCGCCCTTCGGGCCGCGTCGGCACCCCACCGCCCCTACCCGGAACAGAGCCGTGGTGGCAGCACCGACCGGAGCTGCCACCACAGGAGGCCCCCTACCGCCCGGACCAACCGCCCGGACCAGCGGCACCCTCGAACAGCACATGCTCGAACGGGTGGACCTCGACCTGAACCACCAGCGGGCGGACGGACCCGTCACCGGACGGGCGCGGGTTCCTCCGGCACGTGGGTGCCGGTGGGCGTTTCGTCGGTGCCGACGATGGTGCCCCGGCGCTTGGAGATCCACACGGCGAGGACGACGACCGCCAGGGCCAGCAGGCCGATGGTCAGCCGCAGGCCCAGGTTGGCGTGCGAGCCGAAGCTGAGTTTGACGATCGCGGGCGCCACCAGGAGGGAGACCAGGTTCATCACCTTCAGCAGCGGGTTGATGGCTGGTCCGGCGGTGTCCTTGAAGGGGTCCCCCACCGTGTCGCCGATGACGGTGGCCGCGTGTGCGGGACTGCCCTTGCCGCCGTGGTGACCGTCCTCGATCAGCTTCTTGGCGTTGTCCCAGGCTCCGCCCGAGGTCGACAGGAAGACGGCCATCAGGGTGCCCGCGCCGATCGCTCCGGCCAGGTAGGAGCCCAGCGGACCGACGCCGAGGAGGAAGCCGAGGGCGATCGGGGTCAGCACGGCGAGAAGGCCCGGGGTGACCAGTTCGCGCAGCGCGTCCCGGGTGCAGATGTCCACCACACGGCCGTACTCGGGCCGCTCGGTGCCGTCCATGATGCCGGGCCGGGTCCGGAACTGGCGCCGGACCTCGAAGACGACCGCGCCGGCGGAGCGCGAGACGGCGTTGATCGCCAGGCCGGAGAAGAGGAACACGACGGCGGCGCCGGCCAGCAGGCCGACCAGGTTGTTGGGCTGGTCGATGGCCAGGCTCAGGCTCGGTCCGTGGGCGGCCGGGCCGATCTGCGCCTCGGCGGTCGCGATGGTGTCGGTGTAGGAGCCGAACAGCGCGGTGGCGGCGAGCACCGCGGTGGCGATGGCGATGCCCTTGGTGGTCGCCTTGGTGGTGTTGCCGACGGCGTCCAGTTCGGTGAGCACCTGGGCACCGGCGCCGGTGATGTCTCCGGACATCTCCGCGATGCCCTGGGCGTTGTCGGAGACCGGGCCGAAGGTGTCCATCGCGACGATCACACCGACGGTGGTCAGTAGTCCGGTCCCGGCCAGCGCGACCGCGAACAGGGACAGGATCAGCGAGCCGCCGCCGAGCAGGAAGGCGCCGTAGACGGCGGCTCCGATGGCCAGCGCGGAGTACACGGCCGATTCCAGGCCGAGCGCGACACCGGAGAGCACCACGGTGGCCGGCCCGGTCAGCGAGGTCCTGCCCAGGTCCCGTACCGGGCGGCGGGTGGTCTCGGTGAAGTAGCCGGTCAGTTGCTGGATGACGGCGGCCAGCACGATCCCGATGGCCACCGCGGCCAGGGCGAACAGCCGTGGACTGCCCGCGTGCCGGGTGATCTCGGCAGGCACCCCGTGCAGTCCGGAGAAGCGGGCCGGCAGGAACGCGAAGACCGCGCCGGCCACCAGCGCGAGGGACACCGCGGCGGAGACGAGGAAGCCGCGGTTGATCGCGGTCATCCCGCTGCGGTCCGTGGGCCGGGGGGAGACCATCTCGATGCCCAGGACCGCCGTGAGCACCCCGATGGCGGGCACCACCAGGGGGAAGGTCAGCCCGTCGTCGCCGAAGGCGGCTGTGCCCAGGATCAGCGCGGCGACCAAGGTCACGGCGTAGGACTCGAACAGGTCGGCCGCCATCCCCGCGCAGTCGCCCACGTTGTCACCCACGTTGTCGGCGATCGTCGCCGCGTTGCGGGGATCGTCCTCGGGGATCCCCTGCTCGACCTTGCCCACCAGGTCCGCGCCCACGTCCGCGGCCTTGGTGAAGATCCCGCCGCCCACCCGCATGAACATCGCCAGCAACGCCGCACCGAAGCCGAAGCCCTCCAGCACCTTCGGCGCGTTCGCCTGGTAGATCAGCACCACCGTGGTCGCCCCCACGAGACCCAGCCCCACGGTGAACATCCCCACCACTCCACCGGTACGGAAGGCGATCCGCATCGCCCGGTGCGACACCCCTCGCACGATCGATGCCGCCGTCGGCCCCTCCTCGGACTCGATGGCCGGGACGGGCGGCGTCCCCGCCCGGGCCGCCGCCGCCACCCGAACGTTGCTGCGCACCGCGAGCTGCATCCCGACGTACCCCGTCGTCGCCGAGAACGCCGCCCCGACCAGGAAGAACACCGAACGCCCGATCCGCTGCCCCCAGTTGTCCGCCGGCAACAGCAACAGCACGAAGGGCACCACACCGGCGAAGACGCCCAGGGTGCGGAACTGGCGCCTCAGATAGGCGTTCGCGCCCTCCTGAACCGCCCCGGCGATCCGCCTCATCGTCTCGGTGCCCTCGTCCGCGGCCAGGACCTGGCGCACAAGCGCCCAGGCCACCACCAGGGCTCCTGCCCCGATCACCGCGACGATCACCAGCAGCGTCCGGCCCGACCCGGTCAACTCGGGCGCGGCCGCAACGGATGCGCCCGCAACGGATGCGCCCGCATGAAAGACCCCAGCCATGCCGTCCTCCTTGACGTCGTGCCTGGGCTTGACGTCGTGCCTGGGCGCCAGGAGCGCGAATCAGCCACCCGGGAGCTTCAGACCGAGGCTAACCCCGGGGCCTGAAGGTCTCCACGGGGGTTAGGGCAATCGCGTACCCGGCGGGCGGCGGCGGATCATCCCCTCGAACATGGTGGTGCCGACGCCGACGCAGGGATCGAGACCTCACCTCCAGAGCCGCCGCCCGGTACGCCCACAGCCACGTTCACCCAGGTCAGGTGCGGTCAGCAGCGCCCGGAGGCGGCAATGCCCCGCTTCGGGACCCCGGCTACAGCAGCATCGCCTCGAACCGGAACTCGGGTGCGGTCAATGGCTGCTCCGACCAGATGACCTTGCCGCGTGCCGTGTACCTGGTTCCCCATCGTTCGGCCAGCTGGGCCACCAGGAACAGGCCCCGGCCACCCTCGTCCGTGGTGTCCGCGTAGCGCAGGTGCGGGGCGGTACTGCTGCCGTCCGAGACCTCGCAGACCAGGCTGGTGTCGCGCAGCATGCGGACGCGGATGGGCTCGGTGCCGTAGCGGATGGCGTTGGTGACCAGTTCGCTGAGGATCAGCTCGGTGGTGAAGGTCAGTTCCTCCAGGCCCCAGGCGGCGAGCTGGTCGCTGCACGCGTTGCGGACGCGGGAGACGGCGGCGAAGTCGGCGGGTACGTCCCAGACGGCCACCTGGTCGGGCGCGAGCAGTCGCGTGCGTGCGACGAGGAGTGCGATGTCGTCGCTCGGACTCGGCGGGGCCAGCGCGTCGAACACGGTCCGGCAGATCTCCTCCGGGGACGCGTCCGCGCGGACGTCCGTCAGGGAACGGCGCAGCGTGGCGAGTCCGTCCGCCAGGTCGCGGTCGCGGCTGGTGACGAGTCCGTCCGTGTAGAGGACCAGAACGGCGCCGGGTGCCAGCTGGAGTTCGGTGGCCTCGAAGGGCAGGCCGCCCACGCCGAGGGGTGGCCCGGCGGGCAGGTCGACGAACTCCACGCTGCCGTCGGCGCGGGCCAGTGAGGGCGGTGGGTGACCCGCCCGCGCCATGGTGCAGTGTCCGGACACCGGGTCGTAGATCGCGTACAGGCAGGTGGCGCCCGTGACCGTCAGCTCGCCCTCCCCCTCGTCCTGGTCCTCGGTGTCGGCTTCTCCCGCCCCCGCCTCGTCCTGGTCGAGCCGGGCGACCAGTTCGTCGAGACGGGCGAGCAACTCGTCCGGGGGCAGGTCGAGGGCGGCGAAGTTGAGAACGGCTGTGCGCAGTCGGCCCATGGTCGCGGCGGCGTGCAGGCCGTGCCCGACGACGTCGCCGACGACCAGCGCCACGCGGAAGCCGGGCAGCGGAATGACGTCGAACCAGTCCCCGCCGACCCTGTTCAGCGCCGGCAGGTAGCGGTAGGCCGTCTCCAGGGCGCTCTGCTCGGGCAGTCCCCGGGGCAGCAGACTGCGCTGCAGTGCCTCGGCCATCCGGCGCTCGCGGGTGTAGCGGCGGGCGTTGTCGACGCAGATCACCGCGCGGGCGATCAGCTCCTCGGCGAAGGCGACATCCTCCGGCCCGAACGGCTCCGACCGCCCCGCACGCCAGAAGCTGACCATGCCCAGCGCCTGGCCGCGTGCCTTCAGCGGCGCGGAGATCAGCGAGTGGACCCCGTACGCGAGGATTCGGTCGGCGGTCTGCGGGTCGCGTGCCCGCCACGAGTGTTCCTGACGCAGGTCGGCAACCAGCGCGGCACGCCCGCTCTCCAGGGCAGTGGCCTCCGGCGTGCCGGGCAGCGGGCCGATCTGCGAACCCACCGGGTAGAACGGCCGGTCCTCGCGCATGCCGCCTGCGGCCACCCGGCGGATCCGCGGGCCTCCCGCGACGCCCGTGCCGGGGAGCGGCTCGTCACCGTGCAGCACCGCATCGGCCAGCTCGACGGTGGCGAAGTCCGCGAACCTGGGAACCGCCACATCCACCAGCTCCTGGGCGGTCCGCACGATGTCCAGGGTGGTACCGACCCGCAGCCCGGCGTCGTAGAGCATCTGCAACCGGCCGCGGGCCGCCTCGGCCTGCCCGGCCAGCGCCCGCAGCTCGGTGGTGTCCCGGATCGTCGCGACGCTGCCGGGCCCACCGCCGAACGGCGCCGTGGAGCGGTTGTTGACGGCGAGCAGCCGGTCCCCGGCCAGATGCACCTCGTCGGTGACGGCCTGCCCGGACGCCAGCAGCTCGGCCAGCTCCGGATCGAGCCCGAGCTCGGTGATCGGCCGCCCCTCCACCTCGGGCGGCAGCTTCAGCAGCCGCCGGGCCTCGTCGTTCACCAGCAGCGCCCGCCCGTCCCCACCGACGATCAGCACGCCCTCGCGCACAGCGTGCAGCACCGCGTCGTGGTGCTCGTACATCCGCGTCATCTCGGCCGGGCCCAGGCCGTGGGTCTGGCGTCGCAGCCGCCGCCGCACCAGCACTGCCCCGCCCGTGCCCACGGCGAGCGCGGCGGCCGCACCACCGAACAGGACCGGCAACTGCCTGCTCACCACGCTGCTCACGTGCGCGACGGTGTAGCCGACCTGGACCAGGCCGGCGGCCGATCCGTCCGGCCTGGTGACCGGCGCGCTGCTCTCCACGACCCGACCGATGGGCGCGGTGAAGCTGATGGTGATCGGTTCCTTGAGGGCCTGCTGGTACGGGCCGATGAGGTGCTTCCCGATCAGCTCGGGCTGGGCGGTCTGCGCGTAGCGCGTCCCGTCGGGGCCGGCGATCACGACGTAGTCGAAGCCGCCCTTGTTCATGACGTCCAGGGCCAGCGGCTGCAGCACCGCGGTCGGGTCGGCGCTGTCCAGAGCGGCCTCCACCGTGGGGGCCTGCGCCATCGTGACGGCCGCGGCGCGCGTGCGGTGCACGGCGTCACTCGTGGCGTAGCCGCGGGCCTGCAGGACGAGCGCCGTCAGCCCGGCACCGACCAGCAGCACCACGACGACCAACAGCCACAGGAACACCTGCCCGGCGACACTGCGCGTCCCCGGCTTCGAGCGCGACCGACCCCCGGCGGACCGGTACTCCCCCGGTCCGCCGGGTTCCGGCCCCCCGGTGGCGTGGTTGTCCACTCTGCGCATGCAGGCCGTCCCCGCGTATCCGGGTCCCTCCTCCACGCTGCCACCCAGCCCGGCGGTGCGCACACCCGAAACCGCTGTGGGGCCGAACGAACCGCCGGCAGATCGGTGCCCCGGAGTCGTCCGGCGTGTTCTGTCAGGTCGTCCGGTGGCGGTGCTCCGGGCGGCCGGTGGTGCCGTACCCGAGCTCCAGGCGGACCGGTCCCTCCCGTACCGGGTGCGGGCAGTAACGCTGCGTGGTGGCGCGGGACACCCCGGTCGGCCGGCCGACCCCGGCCGCGGCACCTCGGCCGGGCGCTGGCCGGCGGCGGAGGAGCGGATGATGAAGTCGGTGAACCGGTCGAGGCCGAACTCCGCACCGCCCGCGTCGCGTGCCTCCACGACGCCGTCCGTGTAGAGCCGTCGGTGTAGAGCAGGCGCGGTCGCCCGGTTCCCGTGTCGTCTCGTGGACCTGTCGGACTGCCGGGACGAGTCGGCCGGCCAGGCCGATCGGGGGCTGCGGGGGGCTGTCCGCTGTCCAGCGCTCCGTGCAGGACCCGGTCGGTACGGATCAGCAGTGACGCCGGGTGACCGCAGTTGATCCGGTGCAGCACCCCGGTCACCGCGTCGAGCCCGCACGGCACACCGGTGCAGAAGTGGTCGGGCTGCCATCGGGCGAGCGCCCGGTCCACGGAACCGACGACGTCGACCGGGGCGCGGCCGGCCCGACGGGCGTTACGCGCCGCCGCCGTGGCGACCGACGTGGTCAGGCCGGAGGTCGGGTCGTGACCCATGGAGTCGAGGATCATGGTGTGCAGCACGTTCTTGATCACCGAGTGGTCGAAGGCATCGCCGGCGACGTCGTACGCCGGTTCCAGGACCGCGGTCGAGACGCACCGGCTGCTGCCGACGGTGTGGGGTGGCAGGAAGGCCCGAAGCATCTCGGCGGGCAACCCCATGGTCATGGTGCGGCGGGCGAGGGAGGCGAGCCAGTCGCTGTAGGTGCGCTCGGAGGTGATCAGCATGGCGAACAGATGGGCCGGCATCCGGCTGCGGCGCATCCGCACGCCGTCGAGCGCGACGGTCCGCACCGCCGGCACGCCCAGCCGCTCCGCGCCGTCGACCAGCGGCATCCAGACGATCATGCCGCCGCCGTCGGCCGCCACCTGCGGGGAGACCCTGCGGTACGCCCAGCCGGCCGGCGAGCGGTCCACCGGCAGCGGTTCCAGGGCCTCGTCAAGTGGGACGAGCAGCCGTTGCTACAGGTCGACGAGGTAGATCAACGCGCGTCCAGGCCCAGAACTGCGGCGCACCGGTTCGCCAGAGCGGGCAGTTCGCCCGGCAGGGCCGTCTGCGCCTCGACGATCAGCTCCTCCAGCCGACTCTCGTCGACAGCGGTGTCGGGACCGACGGACTCGTGCGGTGGGTCCGACACGGGATCACCCCTTCCGTGCCCAGCCTCTCTCACGTCAGGCACGATCACGCCGAGCGGGGAGATCCTCGCCGCCCAACTCGCCGACGTAGAAGCCCAGATTCCGTGATGTGCCGGATCACGGGTATGTTCAAGCGCACGCCCACCACCGGGACGGCCCACAACTCGGTAGCCGTACGGCAGTTGGCCGCCTGGCCGCCGGCCTCTGCTGCGGACAGCCAATCGAATCGAACTGAATCAGGCGGCGTCCACTGAGCCGAATCACCGCAGGTCAGAAAGTATCGGCCCCGCGCTCGCGGGGATTGCTCCGGGCCGACCATGTGCCCGGCCCGCTCCATCCGATCGGCCCCGCGCTCGCGGGGATTGCTCCCCCAACACCCAGTCCCTCGGCCGCGTCCAGGTATCGGCCCCGCGCTCGCGGGGATTGCTCAGGCCCTGAGTTCCCGTCACGCGGAATTCAGGGATCGGCCCCGCGCTCGCGGGGATTGCTCCCAGCACAAGGACTACGCCGCCAGGAACCTCGTATCGGCCCCGCGCTCGCGGGGATTGCTCCAGGGTGATACTGCCCCGGTCGCCTGCCGCGCGATCGGCCCCGCGCTCGCGGGGATTGCTCTGGTTTGGTATTTCACAAGCCGGGTGACCTTCAATCGGCCCCGCGCTCGCGGGGATTGCTCCATGATCAAGCCTGACATGAAGTCGCTGGTCTGATCGGCCCCGCGCTCGCGGGGATGGTTCCGGCGCGCTGTACGCCAACCGGGCTGTCATTGCATTGGCCTCGCGCTCGCGAGGATTGCTCTGGCCCCGTCAATGCCGTCTGAGGGTGCCTGTGATCGGCCCCGCGTTCGCGGGGATTGATCCCACGCCGGCCTCGGGGACCCGAACGTCCTCGCATCAGCCCCGCGCTTCGCGGGGACCGTCCCGTCACCGGCAAGTGGGCGACTGAATCGGGAGACTAAGTCGCTATAATCGCCGGATGGCTCACGTCACTGCCGCCGAGCGCCGCCCGCAGCTCATCAAGGCGGCCATCGACCTCATGTCCAGGGAGGGCGTCGCCGCCGGCAGTACGCGGGCGATCGCTGCCGAGCTGGGGGTCTCCCAGGCCACGGTGCATTACACCTTCGGTACGAAGGAGGACCTGTACCGGGCGGTCATGGACGAGATCACCGACGAGCTGACCGCTCGGGTGGGGCGGGCGGCGCCGGAGGGTGGCGGGTTCGCGGAGACGGTCGCCGCGTTGGCGGGTGAGTTGTGGCGGACGGTGCTGGAGCCGGCGACGAATCACCAGTTGCTCACCGAGTTGACCATGTTCGCCCTCCGTACTCCTCGGCTGGCCGAGGCCCGCCAGGAGCACTACCGGCGGGCCATAGACGTGACGGCGCGGTTGGTGGCCGAGGCGGCGGCGCGGGCGGGGCACGAGTTGGTCCAGCCTGCGGCGACGGTCGCCCGGTTCTTCCTCGCCGGGTTCGACGGGCTGACGATGCAGCGTCTCTGTCTGCCGGACGAGGATTCGGAGCGGGTGGGTCTGCAGGCGCTGGTGTCGGCGACCGTGGCGCTGGCCGGGGGGCGGCTGGAGCTCGCGGACGTGCCGACGGGCTGAGAAGAAGGTGGCGTGAGGCCCCATCGTCGACGACGGTGGGGCCTCGCGCCTGCCCGGGGTCAGCCGGCCCAGACGTCCTCGACGTAGCGGCCGGACTCGATCAGCTCGGCCAGCCAGGCGGCGGCCTGCTCGTCGTTCGCACCGGTGTGTTCGCGGTGGACGGCCGTGAACGCCTCCCGTACGGCGGGGGCCATCCGGCGGCCGTCGCCGCAGATGTACACCCGGCCGCCTGCCCGTAGGGCCGCCCAGACCTCGTCGCTCTCGCGGGCGATGCGGTCCTGGACGAAGCGGGCGCCGTCGACGGGCGCGTGCATGAAGGTGGGGCGCATGCTGACGGCTCCGGCCGCCTCCGCCGCCTCGAACTCCTCCCGGTGCAGGTAGTCGACGTCCGGGTGGTCGCAGCCGAAGTAGCACAGCAGGGTGCCGGTCGAGCCGGTGTGGTGCCGGTCGAGGACCGCGCCACGGAAGGGTGCGAGGCCGGTGCCGGCGCTGACCAGGATCACCGGGACGGACGGGTCCGCCGGGAGGCGGAAGGAGTCGCTGCAGGGCAGTATCCGCGCCTGGACGGTGTCGCCGGGCCGGATGGTCTGCAGGTGGTGGGAGGCGATGCCGCGGAAGGTGCCCTCGCCTGCGCGGTGGGGTGCGGCGAGCAGCGAGACCATCAGGTCCACCTCGCCGGGCCGGGCGGCGGCGGACGAGGAGACGGAGTAGTGGCGGGGGCGCAGGACGGGCAGCAGTTCGAGGTAGCGCTCGAAGGGCAGTTCGCAGGCGCGGTAGCGCTCCAGCAGGTCCAGGACGCTGTGTCCGGCGGCGGTCACCTGCTGCCGGAACTCCTCCGGGTCCGCCGTGGCGAGTCGGGTCAGCGGCTGCTTCTCGGGCGGGCAGGCGGTGTGCGCGGCGAGCACGGCGACCTGCTCCTGGGTGGCGGTGTCCTGGAGTTCGACGAAGTCGGTGAGCAGTCGGCGCAGCGTCAGCGGCCGGTCGACGGGCAGGGTGTCGCGGCTGCGGCGGCGGGCGCGCAGCCAGACGGTGCGGTCCAGATCGAGGCTGAAGCGGTCGGCGACCCGCTGCACCAGGGATGTCGGGTTGCTCGGGAGCAGGGCGAGGTGGTCGGCGGTGCGATAGGTGACGCCTTCGGGCAGCCGCAGCCTCAGGAAGCGCTTGGAGCGGCCGAGTTCGTGGTCCGTGTCGACGAGTTCGCGGGCGTCGAGCACCTCCATCGGGACGACGCCGTGGCGGGCGGCGAGTCCGGCGGTGACGGATTCGGCGGTGTCCTGGAGTTCGTAGAGGCCCTGGTCCGCTGCCTCGTCTCGGACGTCGCCGGGCGGGCTGGCCGGGCCGGGCGGGGCGGCCGGGGCGGCTTCCTCCGCGCCGTACCGGTCGAGCAGCGCGGTCCACAGCTCGGTCGCCCACCGGTCGACCGTGCCCGCGAAGTCGCCGGAGGCGTCGGCGGCCGCGCGGTCGAGGAGCGGGGTGGCGCCGGCCGCCGCCAGGTGTTCGTCGATGAGTGCGGGGACCCGCTGGTAGGTCGCCGCCCAGTTGCGGTCGCCGACGCCGAGGACGGCGTACTGGAGTCCGTCGAGCGCGCCGGGCTCCAGGCCGTCGAGCCAGGTGACGAACTCGGCCGCGTCGTCGGTGGGCCGGCCGTTGTACGAGGCGGCCACGATCACCACGGGGCCGTCGGCGGCGTGGAGCCGGCCGGCGCGGTCGTCGAGGGAGGCGACGGACGGGGTGAAGCCGTGCTCCTCGGCGTCGACGCCGAGGTCCCGCGCGATGCCCGCGCAGGTGCCGAGGTTGGAGCCGTGCAGCAGGGTGAGCGCGGTGCCGGCGGCGCGCCGGACCGTGGCCGCCGTCCGGGTGTGGCCGCCGGTGGCCGTGGTCGTGGCGGGAGCGGGAGTCGGGGCGGGAGCGAGGGCCGGGGCGGGCGTCCTGCGCTCGCCGCTGGTGCGGCGGGCCAGGTCGAGCGTGAACGCGTCGGGCTTGATGGTGAGTGAGGACTTGATCTTCAGCTGGTAGTCAGCGTGGTCGATCAGGCGGTAGCGGTGCACCAGGAGGCCGAGCAGCAGGGTGGCCTCGTGCAAGGCGAACTGCCGTCCGATGCAGGCGCGTTCGCCGTTGCCGAACGGCTTGCAGAGGTGGACCGACCGCGCCTCCTCCCGCTCGGGCGAGAAGCGCTCGGGGTCGAACAGCTCGACGTTCTCGCCCCAGGCGGGGTCGCGGTGCAGGGCGGGGGTGATCACCATCAGCGACTCGCCCTTGCGCACGGCGTACTTGCCTCCGATGACCGTGTCCTCGAGGGGCTCCACGGCGAAGCCGGGGGCGGTCGGCCACAGGCGGAGGCTCTCGTTGAGCACCTGGCAGACGTAGCCGAGCTTGCCGATGTCCCCGTAGTCGGGCTCGGGGTTCTCGGTGTCGCCCCACAGGGCGTCCACTTCGGCCTGGGCCCGGTTGAGGACCTCGGGGTGCTTGGTGAGGTAGTAGAGCGCGAAGGAGAGCGCGCCGCTGGTGGTCTCGTGCCCGGCGATGAGGAACGTGATCACCTGGTGGCGGATGTTCACGTCGTCCAGCGGCTCTCCCGTCACCGCGTCCCTGGTGTGCAGCATCCTGCCGAGGAGGTCGTCGGTGCCGGTCTCGCCGGAGGCCCTGCGCCGCCGGATGACGTCGTCGACCAGGTCCGTCATCAACTCGGCGTCCCGGCGGAACCGTTCGACCTGCTTGCGCTTGAAGAGCTCCGAGCCGGGGATGGATTCGCTCTTCTCCTGGGTGAACTGCAGGGCGCGGGCCATCGCCTCGACGAAGGGGTGGGCGTCGCTGCGGCGGAACGACTCGAAGTCGTAGCCGAAGCCGCACAGTCCGATGGTGTCGAAGGTGAGCCGGGTCATGTCGTCGGGGACGTCCACGGGTTGCACGCCGGCGAGCCGGTCCCACTTGCCGATGAGGGACCGGGCGACCTTGAGCATCGTGCCGTGGTAGCCGCGCATCGCGCCCAGGGAGAACGCCGGCATCAGGATGTCGTGCGCCTTGCGCCAGTTCGGCTCGTGGTTGAAGGCGGTGAACAGTCCGTCTCCGGCGATCCGCCGGACCTCGACGAGGTCCCCGTGCACGTTCTTGCGGAACCGGGCCTCGTCGGCCAGTTCGGCCACCAGGTCGAGGCCGCCGACGACGACGGTCTCGGCCCCGAAGATCCGCAGCCGGTAGATCGGTCCCAGCTCCTTGACCTCCTTCATCATGTGGACCAGGAGGTCGGCCCCGCTGGGGAGATTGAGGGCGTGGCCGATCAAGGGGAGCGAGGGGCGCTCGGGGATCGCCTGGGCCCCGCCGACGGACTTCCGAGTCATGACCGTGCCTTTCGTCGCACACCAGCAGTCGCTTGCGAGTCACCATACAGGCGACATGGTCAGGTGCTCATGTCGGTCGACTGTATTGCTCGACACGGTCGAGTGAGGGAACCAACGGGGCGTACGGAACGTAGCGCCGCGCTCACCTGGGACTCGACCTCGCCATACGACACGGTCAATCAATTTCCGCGCCAGGGCGGTTCGTTCGCACCTCTCGCATCATCCGGATCAGCGCGAGGGCTCGGATCAGCGCGAGGGTTCGGATCAGCGGCCGGTTCGAACTCCCGGGCAGCCGCCCGGACGGCGGGGGTGGCCGCGTCCAGGATGTCCGTCGCACTCCGCTCCGCCGCCATCCCCAAGGATGATCACGCGTCCGGAGTGCGACGATCGCGTACGTCAGTCGCGAAGGGCGTCGTGCACCACCCGTCCGTCCATGACGGTGAGGACGACGGGCATCGACGGGATCTCACGCGGGTCGGCGCCGAGCAGGTCCCCGTCCAGCACGCACAGGTCCGCGACCTTGCCCGGCTCCAGGGAACCCTTCCAGTCGTCGGCGAAGTCCTGCCAGGCCGCGTCGATCGTGTAGGTGCGCAGCGCCTCGGCGAGGCCGATGCGCTGCTCCGGGCCGCTCACCCTGCGGGCGCCCTTGGACTCGCGCAGCACCATGGTGGCGAGGCCCTGGCGCCAGTCGGGCTGTGTGACGGGGGCGTCGGAACCGCTGGCGACCCTCACGCCGGCGTCGATGGCGTCGCGGTAGGGCCACGCGTAGGCGGCCCGTTCGGCGCCGACGAACTCCTCCTCCATGTCGGCGACGGTCCACTTGATGGTCGGGTTCATGTTGACGCCGAAGCCGTGCGCGGCCAGCACCTTCATGCTGTGCGCGGTGAGGAAGTCGCCGTGGATGACGTAGTGGCGGGCGTCGGGCCGCGGGTGCTCGGCCATCGCCGTGGTGAAGGCGTCCGCGACGGCGTCGATCGCCCGGTCGCCGGTCACGTGGACGCCCAACTGGTGCCCGGCCGCGTGAGCGAGCCGGATCATGGCCGCGATCCCGGCGGTGCGCTCGGTGTCGGTGTCGCCGCCGACGCACAGGGAACCGCAACCGCCGCCGACGTACGGCTCGTGCATCCAGGCCGTCTTGTTGGGCACGATGCCGTCGGCGAAGACCTTGACCCCGTGGACCGCGAGGCGGCGCGGATCCGCGTCGCCGGGGCCACCGCCGAGGTCCGCGAGGCCCCGGGCGAACTCCTCGGTGGTGCTCGCCATCCCGGTCGGCAGGAGCAGGACGCCGACGCGGGCGGTCAGTTCACCGTCGGCCAGCAGCTCGCGGTAGACGTCGAGGGTCTCCGCCCCGAGCGCGCCGCGCATGATGCCCTCGCCGCCGGGGCCGAGGCCGGGCTCGGTGAAGCTGGTCACGCCGAGCCCGGTGAGGGTGGCGAGGGTCGCCCTGATCGCGTCGGTCCGCTCCTGCCGGCTCAGCGGCGGCAACGCGTTCTGGACGAAGTCCTGAGCCCCCTCGTGGAGCAGCCCGGTCGGCTCCCCCGCCTCGTCCACGACGATCGCTCCGCCGGGCGGGGCGACGGTGTGCCGGTCGATCCCGATGAGCTCCAGGGCCTTGGAGTTGACCCAGGTGGCGTGCCCGGAGAAGGAGTACAGCACGACCGGGTGGTCCGGGCTGACGGCGTCGAGGTCGTGCCGCGAGGGCTGCCGCGACGGGTCCAGGAGGCACTCGTCGAGAAAGCCGGTGTCCCAGCCGTGCCCGGTGATCCACTGCCCGGCCGGGGCCAGGCCGACCGCCTCCCGAACCGCTTCGGCCACGTCCCCGAGCGAGGACACCGCGGGGTGGCCGAGGTCGAGGGAGAGCGGCGGCGACGCCATGCCGAACGCGCACCCGTGCAGGTGGGAGTCGTTGATGCCGGGCAGCAGGGTCGCCCCCCGCAGGTCGACAACCCGGGTACGGGGCCCGACAAGCGGGGCGACGTCGTCCCGCCGACCGACAGTGCTGATCACCCCGCCGGTCACCGCCAGGGCCTCGGCGACGGAGAACTCCGCATCGACCGTGACCACCCGTCCGTTGAGAAACACCAGATCCGCGTGCGTACCCATGGAAAGCCCTCTCAGGAACCGGACGCACCACGGCCAGCCCGCGAACGCCCTCCCGAGGACTATCGCCGCGCACCCGACCACCGCACATCGGTCATCCCACCGATACGGCGGCCCGGGAGGGGAGGGCGCGGGCACCGGGCTCGCTCCGCGGGCGCGGGGACCGCTGTCCATGGCCATCTGACGGCCGCACAACGGGGGCGCACCGTCGGGCCATCATGTCGACCCGGCGAGGCGGGTGGCGGGAGCTGGACTTGAGCGGCTCGGGTCCGCGTGTCCGCCCCTGGCCCCAGCAGGACAACCCGTGCGAGCAGGCCCGCCCGTTACCCGCCCAACGGGTATGGCCTTCACTCCTCACGGAAACGTGATCGCCACAGCACGATGTCCGCGTAGGCTTCGGAACCAATCGCAGCGCTGACCACCCACCCGGACGCAAGAGGGAAGGCAACAGCCCATGGACTCGATTCGAACTGAATCAACCGGCACCCACTGAGCCGGATCTCCGCAGGTCAGAAAGTATCGGCCCCGCGCTCGCGGGGGTTGCTCCACCTCGTACATCGCCGAGACACTCATTGGCTTATCGGCCCCGCGCTCGCGGGGGTTGCTCTCACGGGGCGTGAGGTCGGGGTAGAGGCCGTGGATCGGCCCCGCGCTCGCGGGGGTTGCTCGTGAACCGCTTGTTCATCGCCACGGTGGTGCCGATCGGCCCCGCGCTCGCGGGGGTTGCTCAGCGCGACTGCGGCCCTGGCGCCCGTGGGGCCCATCGGCCCCGCGCTCGCGGGGGTTGCTCCCGCCAGGCGGCCCGGCCGGAAACACGCGTGTTATCGGCCCCGCGCTCGCGGGGGTTGCTCCCACCGCCGGGCGATGTGGCTGCGGGAGAGGATATCGGCCCCGCGCTCGCGGGGGTTGCTCGCACCGCACCGCTGTGGCCGGCCCGTAGGCGTGATCGGCCCCGCGCTCGCGGGGGTTGCTCCTTCTCGATCTTGTCAGTCCGGCCCGACCAGAACATCGGCCCCGTGCTCGCGGGGGTTGCTCCGAGCCGAGCATCTGGGTGTCCATGGTGGTCTCATCGGCCCCGCGCTCGCGGGGGTTGCTCCGCGGCGGGGCCCGTGGAGGGGCCTCGACCTGTATCGGCCCCGCGCTCGCGGGGGTTGCTCCTCGGGCAGGCCGGGGATGCCGGTCCCGGGCGGATCGGCCCCGCGCTCGCGGGGGTTGCTCCGCTCCGGCGATCTCCTCCAGGGCCCTCATGGCATCGGCCCCGCGCTCGCGGGGGTTGCTCGGCGTCGCCGGGCAGGTCGTACGAGCCGCCCTGATCGGCCCCGCGCTCGCGGGGGTTGCTCCGTCCGGCGCGGGCAAATCGTGGTCGACCCGCGATCGGCCCCGCGCTCGCGGGGGTTGCTCGAAGTGCGAGATCACCGCGCTCGCCGAGGCGGTATCGGCCCCGCGCTCGCGGGGGTTCTCCTCAGACCCCGCCGAAGCGGATAGGGCTGCTGTATCGGCCCCGCGCTCGCGGGGGTTGCTCCACCTCACATTCGTAGGACCCACTGGTAGCGGGATCGGCCCCGCGCTCGCGGGGGTTGCTCCCCCCCAACTCCCGCCCCCGCTACGGGTGTTGTTATCGGCCCCGCGCTCGCGGGGGTTGCTCCACCTACGTGTGGAAGCCCGCCCTGGTCACGGCATCGGCCCCGCGCTCGCGGGGGTTGCTCCTAGCGTCACCGCAGTACTGATAGGGGCCGAAAATCGGCCCCGCGCTCGCGGGGGTTGCTCCGGCCCGAGGAACTCCACCAAGCACCAACCCGATCGGCCCCGCGCTCGCGGGGGTTGCTCTCCGGGCCAGAGGGGACCGTGACGCGCTGCGGCATCGGCCCCGCGCTCGCGGGGGTTGCTCCAGCCGGCCCCGGCCGCCGCCGCCCTGGCCGACATCGGCCCCGCGCTCGCGGGGGTTGCTCCCGGACACCATGCCCAGCAGGCCGCCCGTGCACATCGGCCCCGCGCTCGCGGGGGTTGCTCACGGCAGGACCCGGCGGAGGCGCTGGAGGTGGCATCGGCCCCGCGCTCGCGGGGGTTGCTCCGCCTCGGCGCCCTGATCACCCAGGCACTGATGATCGGCCCCGCGCTCGCGGGGGTTGCTCTTCGGCGGAGCCGTCCTGGTTGATGGTCCAGCCATCGGCCCCGCGCTCGCGGGGGTTGCTCCTGGTCGTCCGGGTTGATCTCCCTGTCAAGGGCATCGGCCCCGCGCTCGCGGGGGTTGCTCCGCCCGCCGCTCGACCGACATCACCTACGAGTGATCGGCCCCGCGCTCGCGGGGGTTGCTCGACGGTCCGGCGCGACTGCGCATCTACTGCGGGATCGGCCCCGCGCTCGCGGGGGTTGCTCTCCGGGGACGGCGGCCGCGCACTCGTGCCACGAATCGGCCCCGCGCTCGCGGGGGTTGCTCCACTCCCCGTCGCCTGCCACGACCTGAATCAGAATCGGCCCCGCGCTCGCGGGGGTTGCTCCGGCCCGGCCCCCTCGGTCGGGGCAGCTGCAGCATCGGCCCCGCGCTCGCGGGGGTTGCTCGGCGGGACCGAAGCGATCCTGAAGGGCGCTCGCATCGGCCCCGCGCTCGCGGGGGTTGCTCCACCGCCACCAGGGAAAACAGCTGAGACCGTCCATCGGCCCCGCGCTCGCGGGGGTTGCTCCTCACTCCGGTGCTGGCCGCCGTCCTGGGGTGGATCGGCCCCGCGCTCGCGGGGGTTGCTCGGTGGTGGCCCTGATCCCGCGCTTGTAGGCCGAATCGGCCCCGCGCTCGCGGGGGTTGCTCCAGTCCGGGCACCCAGCCGAGTTCCCAGGCGTGATCGGCCCCGCGCTCGCGGGGGTTGCTCCACCTCGCTCAGCTGGTGGCCGATGCCGGTGAGATCGGCCCCGCGCTCGCGGGGGTTGCTCCCGGGCCCTCGCGTCGGGCGCCCACGCCGGGGCATCGGCCCCGCGCTCGCGGGGGTTGCTCCGAGGACGCGCCGGCGAACGTGATCCAGACGTTATCGGCCCCGCGCCCGCGGGGATTGCTCCAGTGTGCTCCGGGGACAGTCGTTAGCTCCAGAATCGGCCTCGCGCCCGCGGGGGGTGCACCGCGGGCGATCGACACGCAGCAGCGGAGCCGGAATCACCCCCGCGCGTGAGGGGCCGACTCGGTGGCGCCACGGAACCCGTAGATCGACTGGGAGCGATCCCCGCGTGTGCGGGGCCGACCCTCCGCTGGCGATAGGCTCGGCCGGATGCCCGGAGCGATCCCCGCGTGTGCGGGGCCGACCGCCGCCTTGGAGATCTCCGTGGGGGAGAGAAGGAGCGATCCCCGCGTGTGCGGGGCCGACGAGACGTGGCTCAGCGGCTTCGAGCGCTGGTCGGAGCGATCCCCGCGTGTGCGGGGCCGACCAGACCCGGCTGGCGCGCTTCGGCCGAGAGGAGGAGCGATCCCCGCGTGTGCGGGGCCGACAGAAAGCGGAGAAGGCAACGGATCCGGCGGTCGGAGCGATCCCCGCGTGTGCGGGGCCGACCAGGACGAACGCATTTGGGCGCTGGAGGCCGAGGAGCGATCCCCGCGTGTGCGGGGCCGACCCGCCGCCGAGGGTGTCGTCGAGGCGGCGCAGGGAGCGATCCCCGCGTGTGCGGGGCCGACGCTTCGTGACCTGCGGGTTTACCGGCGGGAGCGGGCCGACAGAATCAGTCCGTCGAAGTCGACGGGCTTCCAGCGGTCCTTGCCGGCGGTGCGGACGGTCCAGCCCTGTTCGTTGGTGGCGGGTTCGACGAGGACGGCTTGGCCGTCGCCGATGCGGGTGGCGAGGAGGTCCCAGAGGCGGTCGCGGATGCGGCGGCTGGGGGTGCCGACGAAGACCCCGGCGTTGACCTCGACCATCCAGCGGGTGAGGTGTCCGCGGAGACCTTCGGGGGCTGCGATGAGGATGATGACGGTCATGGGCTGCTCGTGTCCTCGGTGAACTCCGGTCCGATGACGGCCAGGTGTTCGTCGCCCATACCGGGGTCGGAGACGGCGGGCACCGGCGGGCCTTCGGTGCCAGACCAGTTGACGCCGCCTTGGACCGTGCCGACGCGTTCGTCCCAGAGTTCGTTGACCTCGACCTCCGGCATTTCGATGCCGTCCGGGCTGAGGAGTGCCTTGACGTCGTGGACGATGCGGCCCAGCAGCTTGTCCTGGGCGATGCGGTCGCGCAGGCCGAGGCGGGCGTCGCGTTCCTCGGTGTGGCCCTGTTGGGCGAGGTCGAAGGCGAGGGGGATGGTGTACTCGGCCTTGTAGAGGTCGGCGATGTCGAGGACGAACGAGGTCGCCAGGCCGGTGTGGACGAAGCCGAGCCCCGGGCTGGCGCCCAGGCCGGTGATGACGGCGTGACAGATGCCGTACAGCGCGGCGTTGGCCGCCGACAGCAGCCGGTTGAGGTCGTCGCCCGCGGCGTGGGCATCGCCTGCCTTGTAGACGCGGCCGTTCCAGGGGACGCCGGTTCGCCACGATTCGGCCTGGTAGAGCTTGCGGATGCGGGCGCCCTCGCGGCCGCGCAGCTGCTGCATGGTGGCGGTGTGAGGTTCCCCCGAGATGCGGAAGGTTGCCGGGTATGGCCTGATGGGCCATGAGAAGGGAGCCTTTGTGATGGCTGCTCAGATGAAGTACCCGCCCGAGTTGCGGCGGCGTGCGGTGGAGATGTACCGCTCCGCCGATCCGAAGCCCGTGATCCGCCAGATGGCCCGCGACCTGGGCGTCCACCACGAGGCCCTGCGCAACTGGATCCGCCAGGACGAAGCGGACCGCGGCGAGCGCGACGACCGGCTGACCACCACGGAGAAGGAGGAGCTGGCCGCGCTGCGCAAGGAGAACGCCGAGCTCCGCCGGTCCTGCGAGATCCTCAAGGCCGCCTCGGCTTTTTTCGCCCAGGAGCTCGACCCGACCCGGCGACGGTACTGAAGCTCGTCGACGAGCACCAGGACCGCTTCGGGGCCGAGCCCGTCCTCCGGGAACTGCACATCCCCGCCTCCACCTACTACCGCTGGCGCCGCGAGGCCGTCGAGCCGTGCGAGCGCAAGCGCCACGACGCCGAACTCACCGAGCACATCCGCCGCATCCACGCCGAATCCGACGCCACCTACGGCTCCCCGCGCGTTCATGCCGTCCTGCGGCGCGAGGGCACACGGGTCGGCCGCAAGCGGGTCGAACGCCTGATGCGCCAGGCCGGCCTCCAGGGCGTGAGCCCGCGCCGGCCCCGCTCCTTCACCCACCGCGACCCGGCCGCCGACCTCGCCGCGGACCTGGTCCGGCGCGACTTCACCGCGACCGCGCCGAACCGGCTGTGGGTCGCCGACATCTCACTGGTCCCGACCGGTGAGGGGCCGTGGTGGCTGGCCACGATCCGCGACGCTTTCTCCCGCCGGATCGTGGGCTGGCACACCTGCGAACGGGCGGACGCCGACCTCGTCCTCACCGCCCTCGAGTACGCCCTGCACGGCCGGCCCGTCGAGCCCGGGAAACTGATCCACCACAGCGACCACGGCTGCCAGTACACATCCATCAAGCTCACAACCCGCCTACTCAAAGCAGGAATCGAGGCGAGCATGGGCACGGTCGGCGACTCCTACGACAACGCCCTGGCGGAGAACTTCTGGAGCGTGCTGAAGACCGAGTGCGTGCGCCGCACCGCCTTCGCGACCCGCACCGACGCCGACCTGGCCCTCTTCGCCTACATCGACGGCTGGTACAACACGCGCCGCATCCAAAAACGCCTCGGCTGGCTCAGCCCCGACGAATACGAGGCCAAGTACTACGCCGACCAGGCGACGGCCGAATCAGTGGCCGTCGAACCACCCACACCCGCCCTGACCAGGTAATCAGCACCTCCCGCTCAACGGGGGAAGCTCAGTGCTGACGTCTTCGCCGGGGAACCGCATGCGGTACATGTTCCGTGCGACGGCCAGGCGTTCCTTCGTGCGGCTGACCAGCCAGGCCTGCCGGTTGAGCAGGCCAGCGCCGCGGCTGGGGCCGAGGCCGGCGGCGTACATGCGTACGCCCTGCTCGCCGACCCAGCACACGGTGGTGCCGGAGTCGGCGAGGAGGTTGACGGCGCCGTGGGTGATGCGGGTGCCCGGGCCGAGCAGCATCACTGCGACCATGGCGGCCGGGACGCGGACGGTTTCGCGTTTGTTGATGACGACGACGGCGTTCTCGTCGCGGTCGATGTGACTGCGCTCGACGTAGACGCTGGAGACGCGGTCGGCGAGGCGGTGCAGGTCGTGGGGGTGGGCTTTCCACCAGATGTCGGCCATCGGTCAGCGGGCTCCGGCGGGCAGCGGGGCGAGGGTGAGTAGGCCGCAGCCGTAGGCCTTGGAGGGGCCGATGCCGCCGAGGAGGGCGGCCTGCAGGAGGCCCGGGTCGGTGATGCGCAGGTGACCTTCGAAGGTGGCGGTGGTGAGGGTGACCGGGGTGCGGGTGCCGGGCTTGGTGAAGGTGCTGCGGCTGCGGTCGGTGATCCTCACCTCCCGGGCGGGCCGTGCGTCTGCCGGGGTGTCGGAGGCCGACGGTTCGAGGCCGGGTGCCGGCTCGTCGGTGCGCGCCGCGGGGACGGTGAAGCCCCAGCGGTCGGTGCGGTCCAGGAACCAGTTGAGCTGCTGGGCGGCGGTGCGGTGGGCCATGCGGTAGGAGCGGTGGTGGAGTTCGGCAGCGGTCTTGGTGCGGTGTGCGCTCGCCTTCTCGGGCTTGGAGGTGTTCTGGACGGGGCTGGCCTTGAGCCGGAAGGCGAACTCCCGGCCGACGGCGAGCTGGGCGAGCAGTGGGGTGTAGTCGCGGATCGCGTAGTGCTCGCCTTCTGCGTCGGGCCAGCCGACCTGTTCGACGATGTGGGTCCAGTCGGGCTTGGAGGGGGTGAGGACCAGCAGCATCGGGCGGCGCGGGTGGTCGGCGTCCAGGCGCCACAGGATTCGGTCGCCGGGGGCGGTGTCGGGGATGCCGGCCGTGACGGCGCCGTGCAGGGCGCGGGGGTTGGCGAGCAGGTTACGGCTGGCGGCGCGCAGCGGGTTGATGCGGACGCGGGAGAGGTAGGTCATCGGGTCACCAGCCCAGCAGGGCGAACGGGTCGTGGCCGCCGGCGGCTGCGGCCGGTTGCGTGGTCGTGGCGGACGGGGCCAGGCCGGTGGGGACGTCGAGCCAGGCGTGGCGGATCCGCCGGGTGGAGAAGCCGCGTTCGCGGGGGTCGAAGGAGCGTGGGACGTCCTGGAGGGTGTCGTCGCCCGACGGGTCGTCGAAGGTCGCGGCCAGGTCGATTCGGTGGGGGGAGAACCGCTCTGCCCCCCGCTCGGCCCGCCGACGGTAGGCCTGCTTGGCGGTGTCGCCCGCCTGCCAGGGCTCCTCGGCCAGGACGTCCTCCAAGGTGCCGTCGCGTAGCTCGCCGAGGGCGATCGGCTGGGTGGGGACGCAGGAGCGCCGGCCGAGGGCGAGAGGGAAGGCGGGACGGCGGATCGCCTCGGCAAGCGCCGTGACGAGGTCGGCCGAACCTTGGACGGCGGCGACGAACACCGCGTCCTGGAGGTAGTAGCGGTGGGTGACGTGGGTGTCCTTGGCTGGGGAGGTCGGCTTCTGGACGCCCTTGGCGTTGACGCCGGCCTGCGGCAGCGGCCGGCCCCGGTAGTCGCTGACGGTGTGGTAGTCGCGCAGCAGCGTTCCGGGCTGGTCGATGCGCACGCCCAGGCGCAGTCCGACCAGGTCCTTGATGTCCGCCTCGCGCGGGCGGCCTGCGGCGGCGGCGAGCAGCCCGATGACACCGGACTTGGTCGGCTGGGGCCGGCTGTCGCGGCGGTTGAAGGCACTGCGGTCGCCCCAGGACTGAAGGGGGCCTGCGAGGCGCAGCACGAGGACCGCCTGCTCCTCGTCCCGCGGGTCCGGTGCGGGGGTGGGGTCGGCGGGCATCAGTTGTCGTTCATCCGCTCGGTGAGGACGGTGCGCAGGGCGTCGCGCAGCTCGGGGAAGGTGCGGTTCGCGCCGAAGGCCTCGGCCAGCTTGTGCTCGGTCTCGTCGGCGTCGGCACCGAGGGTGTGGCAGATGCCGACGTACAGCGGGGCGTCGCCCCACTGCTCGGTGGCGGTGGCGAACTCCCCGGCGAGGCGGCGCGCGGACTCGGCGACGATGCCCCGGCTCGCCGGGACGGGGTTCTCGTACGCGGAGACGAGGTTCACCGGCTGGTCGGCGCGTACGACGACGGCGACCAGGCTGGGGCGGGTGCGGTGGGCGAAGGAGTTGCCGTAGCCGGTGGGCATGGAGCGGGCGAAGGAGTCGACGAACAGGTCGACGGCGTCGACGGCGGCCTTGTCGTCGCCGAGGTTCTCCAGCAGCTGGTGCAGGCCGACGGTGGCGTAGCGGTACAGGGTGGCGGAGTTGAAGCCGATCGTGCCGATCATGCCGGCGCCGGTCTCGTCCGCCGTGTTCTCGTCGTCGACCGCCGTGTAGTAGTCGAACTCGAGCTCGGTGGCGTGGGTGGAGATCGCGTGCGCGACCTGCGTGGCGGCGTCGACGTTCAGGCCGGGGATGTCCGCGACCATCCGGCCGAACAGCGCCACGTCCGCCGGGTGGCCGTTCTGCAGCTCTTCCTTGACCGGCAGGGCCTTGACCGCCTCCTCCAGGGCCTTGGCATCGAGGGTGGCGAGGTCGGCGGCGGTGTCGGCGACCAGGCCGACGATGCCGTCCAGCTGGCGGCGCCCGTAGAAGAGGAGGTAGGCGGTGTCGCCCGCTTTCTTGCCCGCCGAGATGCCGGTCGACTTGATCAGCGCGTCGGCGATCCGCTGCGCGTCCTCGACGGCGATGCCGGTGCGCTGGGCGACGCCCTTGGCGAGCTGGGCGGCGATCCGCTTGGTGCGGGTGGCGAGGTCCTGCGGGTCGCGGCTCTCGGCGAAGTGGAGGCGGGTGGCGCGCTTCCAGGCCTGGGAGGAGACCCGGGAGCGGCGCTTGCCGCCGAAGTAGGCCTCCTTCGGGTTGCCGTTGTCGTCGCGGTTGAGGTTCGCCGGCGGGACGGTCTGCAGGATGTGCACGTCGATGTAGAGGCGGTCGGTCATGCGCTTCTCCTCGGTGGTGTCGGTGTCGGTGTCGGTGTCGGTGTCGGTGTCGGTGTCGGTGTCGGGGTGCGGGGTCAGCGGTGTTCGCGGGGCGGTCAGCCGGTGCCGGGCGCCTTGTCCTTCCAGGCCTGGTAGCCGACGGCCCACTTGAGGCGGACCTGCGGGCGCCGGTCGGTGTGGTGCCAGGCCTGGATGTCGGCCATCAGGTGGTTGTAGTCCAGCGGCTGCCCGACGGTTCGCAGCTGGGTGATCAGGCCACGCAGGTGGACCAGCAGCGCGGACACGCTGGTGGCACCGGCGAGTTGCGCGACCCGCCGGTCGAGCGCTTCCTCACTGAACTTGCCGTCGCGCCGCAGGGCACGCAGTGCCTCGCCGAGCTTGACGCCGCGGCGGTGCATCGGCGTGGACTGGCTCTGCTGGTGCAGGCCGTAGAGGGCGAGGGCGGCGTGCTCGGCCTTCTGCTCGTCGGAGACCTCGTCGCGCAGTGCGAGGACATCGTTGATCTCGCAGCTGTAGAGCGGCCACATCTTGGGACTGTCCATGACGGGACGGCCCAGGCCGGAGCGCAGGGCCGCGAGGTCCTCGCCGGGCGGGCGGCGCGGCTGCCCGGTACGGGGGTCGAGGCGCCAGGTGTGGTCGGGGGCGGTGAGCTTGTCCCAGTACGGGCGCCGCTTGGCGGTGGTGGTGTGTTCAGTCGTCAAGGTCCGCTCCAGGGGCTGGGTCGGGGTCGGGTCCGGTCTCGGCGGCCCGGGCGGCGGCCGCTTCCCGGAGGGCTTCGGCGTAGCGGGGGAGGATCTCGTCCAGCTGGCGCCGGAACGCGGCACCGGCGGTGCCGAGCTTGTAGGTCTGCGGCTTGCCGGACTTGCCGGCCGGGCCGGCGGTGCGGCCCTGGAAGGTGGTGGCGGGGGCGGCCAGCAGGAGCTCGTTCGCCGCGTCCCGTGCGCGGCGGTTGGCGAGCTCCTCCCAGGCGAGCCTGCCCCGTTCCAGGACGTCGTCGTCGGTGCCGGCGGCCCGGACGCCGGCCAGCAGGCGGCGGACCAGCGGGTCGAGGGTGTGCAGGAGGAGGTCGCCGGGGCGCTGGCCCTTGTCCCAGGGGATGGGGTCGGTGCCGGCGGCCCGGCGCAGGTCGGCGGAGAGGTTGTTGACGGCCTTCGCGAGCTGTTCCGCCTGCTCGGCCACGTCGAGGAGGAGCTCGTGGGCCTCGCTGTCCTGGTGAAGGGCCAGCAGCGGCAGCGGGATCTCGTCGTGGATGACGTCCTCGACGACGGAGGACTGGGTGCCGTAGACCATGCCGAAGGTCTCGACCTGCAGCGGGTAGTCGGCGTCGAGCTTGTCGAGCTCCCGCAGGGCGCTGGCCTCGTCGAGCAGGACGCTGGTCTCGAAGCCGCCTTCGGGGCCCTGCCGGGTCGGGGTGAGTAGAGCGTCCAGGCCCCTCCAGGCGGCCTTGCCCTGGGTGTGCCGGCGCGGCCTGCGCTCGGGCAGGGCCGACGCGGACTTCTTGGCCGGAGCGGTGAACGTCCAGGCGGTGTGCGGCTCCTGCACGGGCAGGACCGTGAGCCGGTCACCGGCGCTGATGACCACCCGCGCGATCTTCAGCAGGCCGTCGTCGTCCTGGTGCGGGACGAGCCGGATCCGCCGGGCCTGCCAGGTCCACAGGTCGAGCAGGCCGTCGGCGGAGCGCGGCTTCCAGGCCGGGCCGTGGGGGGCCCGCACCCATTGCGGGACCCCGAGGGCACCGGGCGGGGTGACCGGGAGGTTCAGCAGGAGGGTCTCGTACAGGGTGCGCCCGGTGGGGATGATGACGCCGAGCTGGCCGAGCGGGCCGGTCGGGTTCCCCGTCGTCTTGCCCGCCTTGACCTCGGGGTCGCCGACGACACCGGTCTTGATCGCCGCGGTGTCCCAGCAGTGGGTGTGCACGAGCCAGTGCGCGGCCTGGGAGGGCGTCAGGTCGAGCGGGTCCGCGTCCGTACGGCTGGCGAACAGCGGGACGTTGTTGCCGCTCGCGGCGGTCGCGACCAGGGCGGCGGAGCCCTTCGTCTCGTCCTTGGCCGTCCGCAGCCCGGCGACCTGCGCGAACGGGGCGGCCGGGTCGAAGAGGTCGAACTTCGCGCGGTGCTCGTCGAGGTAGGTCTGGAGACGGTTCAGCTCGTCCTGCGTGAACCCGTCCTTCCGGGCGAGCCGGTCGCCCTTCTCCCGCAGGGTCTGGGGCGCGTCGGTGGCGTGGGCGACAACGGGCAGCAGGACCTGGCGCAGGACGGCCGGCAGCTGGGTGGAGAACTCGACGACGAGGCCCTCCAGCTCATGGGCCCGGGCCAGGGCCTCGGCGATCCCCAGCTCCACGGGAGGCCCGCCGGCGACGGGCCGCGCCGTCAGCCACGGTTCCTCGACAAGGTTGTACCCAGGCACGCGCTGTTCTCCCAACTGGCCATGTTTAGCTCGCTGTTGGCTAATCCTGGCACCTCTGATGGTCCGTTGTGGGGCGAATGCTTGAATTGCCCCTCAGCCCCTCGGCCCCGCGGATCAGCGTTTCGCGGGGGTGGCCCCTGGCCGTGTTTCCGGCTCCCGGCCGAGAGCACGTCGGCCCCGCGTTCGCGGGGCAAGGGGCGCGTGTGGGCGGAACGGCATCGTGTCCGTTCCGCCCACACGCTCTACCGGTAGGGACGCCCGCCGCTCACCACGAGCCCGAGCGCCTCGTCGTAGCGCAGCCGGAAGTCTCCGAGCGACGCCTCACCCTGTTCGTCGAGTTCGAGGGCGAGGCTGTAGCGAAGCCACGGATGGTCCCGCCAGCCCGGCAGCGGACCGAGCCCCTGCTCGGCCGCCTCGGTCAGCTTGGCGGGCAGGCGGACCGTGCCGCACAGCACGTCGTCCACCACCTCCGCCGCGACCTCGCCGTTCGGCCCGAGCCTGCGGCCCGTCACCGCCCGGAAGCGATCCTCGGTGCCGTGCACCAGGACGACCTCCACGCTGCGGTCCCCGTCACGGACGAGTGCCTCGAACTGCCCCTCGGCCATGGTGCCGTGGCCGCCGTAGTGCAGGCCGGCCAGCGTCGGGGCCCCGTGCTCCCCTGCGCGGGTCAGCACGTACTCGGCAGCCTTCGCTCGACGCTCGGCCTGCCGCTCCTCCCACTCCCGCCGGGCCTGCGTCTCGGCCTCGCCCCACGCCTCCGGGACGACCCGGTCCGTCCCGTACACCCGGGCGACCAGTTCCGGCACCTGGCCGGGGATACTCCACGCGCCCCCACCGGCCGTCACCCGCTCCACCTCGGCGGCCGTACGCAGCAGCAGGTAGCGGCCGTAGATCCCCTCGGAGGCGCGCAGCATGTGCGGTGCGCCTCCGCCGCCGTCGAGGCCGATGCCGGTGACGACGACCGTGGGCTGCTCCAGCAAGGCGGGACGCTTCACTCCGTCGTGGCGGTGAAGACGGCCGATGCGCTGGAGGAGCAGGTCCATCGGGGCGAGGTCGGTGATCAGCAGGTCGGCGTCGACGTCGAACGACTGCTCCGCGAGCTGGGTGGCGACGACGATCAGCCTGCCGGGACGCTCGACGCCCTCGGCCGGCGGGGCGAGGAGGTTCAGCACCTCCTGCGTGCGGTCGGCCCGGTGGCCCGTGTGCAGGCGACCGTGCAGGAGCCGGACGTCGGCGCCGAACTCCTTGCGGAGGGCGTCGAACGTGGACTGGGCACGGTCCACCGTGTTGCGGATGACCAGGACGCACCCGCCGTCGACCAGGCGCTCCCTCAGGTAGTCGACCACGGCGCTGTCCGCCGGGGCGGCGTCGTTCTCCCCGGCGCGAGAATCGGTCCGGAAGTCGGTCAGGGAGTCGGTCAGGGAATCGGTCCGCGTCGGCGGTTCGTCGAGGACCTCGACCCGCACTCGCAGGTCGTCACGCCAGGATTCCGTGCTCTCGACCAGCACCTCCGGCTTCCCGTCCCGGCCCGGCCAGGCCGCCGTCACACTCGGATACCCCTGCGGCTCGGGAACCTCCAGCGCCGCCGCGGCCTCGGCCGACTGCGTTCCGGCCAGGTAGGCGGCGACCAGACGGCGCCGTTGCTCGGGCGGCAGGGTCGCCGACAGCAATACCACCGGCACCCCGGCCTGCCCGAGCCACCACAGGCCCTCCAGCAGGAACTGCGACATGTAGACGTCGGCGGCGTGGACCTCGTCGAGGACCACGACCTTGCCCACCAGGCCGGCCATCCGCAGCATCACGTGCTTGGTCCGCGTCGCGGCGAACAGGAGCTGATCGATCGTGCCGACCGCGAACGGGCTCAACAGGCCACGCCGACGGCCGAGGAACCACTCGGCAGGCGCCCTACGCTCCCCGCCCTCTCCCCCGCCCTCGCAACCGCCGAAGCAATCGGACTGCATGCCGTACTCGTCCACCGTCGAGTAGCGGGCGTCGGCGTCCTGGCTCCCCTCCCCCGCGTCTTCCAGCAGGCCGCGCCACTCCTTGTTGAACATCCGCTTGCCGTGCAGCAGCGCGACCTGGTCCTCCAGCCCCTCCTCGACGTTGCGCAGCCAGGACCGGACCTGAGTGAACATCGGGTCCGAGGTCGCCTGGGTCGGCATGCCCAGATACACCCCGTCCAGGCCGTACCGGGCGGCCAGCAGCTCGGCCGCCGCCAGCGCGCCCTTCGTCTTCCCCTCCCCCATCGGCGCCTCGACGATCACCAGCCCCGGCCCGCCCATCCGACGCGCGACATCGAGCACCAGATCCTGCGACGGGCGGGTCCCGTGACCGAAGCGGTCCCGGAACGCCTCCGGGCCGGGGGTCGGCAGCGCCCCCCAGCCGCCGCGCAACCCGAGGCTCGACCATGCCACAGCGGCTCGGTGACGCGCTTGGGCGATCGTCACCTTCGCGAGGTCCGTTACCCCAGCGAAGTGCCGCTCGTCGCTGGCGATCCAGTCCGCCATCACCACGTACCCGGACAGTTGGAGCTGCATCGCACGGCCCGGTACCAGAGCCGGCTCCGCCGCGGCCAGCGGCGACTCCCCCGCGAAGCCCAGCTCACGGGAGAACACCTCCACCAGCGCCGACTGCGCCAGCTTCCAGGACGGGCCCTTGCCCTGAAGGTCCTCCTTCTTCGGAGGCAGCTGGCCCAGCGTGGGGAAGCGCCCGTGGTGGCCGGCGACCAACGGCCAGACCCAGTCGACCTGCTCCTCCGCCCACCCTGCCTTGGCAAGCGCCGCGCGCAGGAGACGCCCGCCGGCCTTGTCGTGCCGCCAGCGCTCGGATTTCACCGCGAACTTGTTCCAGGACAGGCCGGATCCGCGAACGGCGTCCGCCAAGTCGGAGTCCATGTGTTGGAAGGCGGGGACGGCCTTGCCGAAGTCGTGGATCCCGCACAGCCAGGAGAAAAGGCGCCGGCCCTTCTCCCGGCCGCCCGCGACGGCGTCCAGACGCCTCTTTGTCACGGGCGGCAGGTAGCGGTCCCAGACGACCTCCGCCACCGCCGCGGTGTCCAGCATGTGCGACAGCAGGAGGTTGGCAGACCCTCCGGCCCGCCCGGCCGACTTCCCCCACAACACGCCCAACCAGCCCCTGACCTCGGGCGGGTACCACTGCCAGCGGTCCTCGGTCATCGTCCCAACCTCCATGTACGAGTACGCTTCGGGAGCCTAGGGGGCAGCACTGACAATTGGCTTGGCTGCTAGAAGATGTGACGATAATTCAGGAGATCTGCTATGGGCCGCCTACCGGATCGAACTGAATCAATCGGCGCCCTGTGAGGAGAATCGCTGCAGGTCAGGAAGTGTCGGCCCCGCGCTCGCGGGGGTTGCTCGGGGGAAGCGAAATTCCCGCAACCGTCATGAAGGTCGGCCCCGCGCTCGCGGGGGTTGCTCCCGCATGCTCGACGTGCTGGCCGGCGTCCCGTCGTCGGCCCCGCGCTCGCGGGGGTTGCTCCGCGACCGGCCGGGACGAGTGGGGGGTCTTCACGTCGGCCCCGCGCTCGCGGGGGTTGCTCCGGCTTGAGGTAGCGCATGATCGTTTCTCCGTTGTCGGCCCCGCGCTCGCGGGGGTTGCTCGAAGCCGCAGCCCCAGACGATCTACCCCCGGATGTCGGCCCCGCGCTCGCGGGGGTTGCTCCCACGACAGGTGGGTCCAGGTGGTACCGGCCCGGTCGGCCCCGCGCTCGCGGGGGTTGCTCGCGCAGGCACACCGGGGGTGACCCGCACCGGCCGTCGGCCCCGCGCTCGCGGGGGTTGCTCCGGCCGTAGGTGACCGGTCCGGGGTGGACATTGGTCGGCCCCGCGCTCGCGGGGGTTGCTCCCGTCATGAAGGACACCGCTGCACCTGCGGCGTGTCGGCCCCGCGCTCGCGGGGGTTGCTCTCCGAAGGACGTGCAGCGGTACTCCTCCCTGCTGTCGGCCCCGCGCTCGCGGGGGTTGCTCCTGTCCCGGGAGAAGACCAAGCGGGAAACCGCCGTCGGCCCCGCGCTCGCGGGGGTTGCTCCCCGACTGAGCCGGGGTCGTGCCGCGCCCCGTCGTCGGCCCCGCGCTCGCGGGGGTTGCTCCTGCTGTGCTCCTTCCGGTCTTGCGGCCGAGGGGTCGGCCCCGCGCTCGCGGGGGTTGCTCCACCGGGTAGTGCCGCAGCGGACGGCGCGTGGTGTCGGCCCCGCGCTCGCGGGGGTTGCTCCTATCACGCCGGCGACCGGGACGAGAGCCGGCAGTCGGCCCCGCGCTCGCGGGGGTTGCTCGGAGAACGAGCGGGCCCGCCGCTGCTCGGGGCGTCGGCCCCGCGCTCGCGGGGGTTGCTCGGCGTTGCCGCCGCGGAAGCCGCCGGGAAGGTGGTCGGCCCCGCGCTCGCGGGGGTTGCTCGCCCAGTCGACCAACTTCGACCGGGCTCCTTCGGTCGGCCCCGCGCTCGCGGGGGTTGCTCTCTCGGACGCCGCGGCCACGTCGTTGGTGATGAGTCGGCCCCGCGCTCGCGGGGGTTGCTCGAGCCCAGTCGTCGTCGGCATCGACCCCGCACGGTCGGCCCCGCGCTCGCGGGGGTTGCTCCCGCTGTTCCAGCGGCACGGCCTGACCGGCGCGGTCGGCCCCGCGCTCGCGGGGGTTGCTCCACAGCGCCGTGTCACTCACCAGCTCCCGCCGGGTCGGCCCCGCGCTCGCGGGGGTTGCTCCGGGCTCACCGCGTCGGCGGGCTGCTGCGCGAGGTCGGCCCCGCGCTCGCGGGGGTTGCTCCCCTGGAGAGCACGTGTCCGATGAGCCTCGGGACGTCGGCCCCGCGCTCGCGGGGGTTGCTCGATGTCGCAGTTCGTGGTGCTGCGGGACCGGAAGTCGGCCCCGCGCTCGCGGGGGTTGCTCCCGCTGCGGCCACTGGCTGCGCGGGCCGTATACGTCGGCCCCGCGCTCGCGGGGGTTGCTCCGTCGGGTAGTGCCGCAGCGCGCGGCGGGGGGTGTCGGCCCCGCGCTCGCGGGGGTTGCTCTGCCACCGATCTCAAGGGCAACGCCAACGCGACGTCGGCCCCGCGCTCGCGGGGGTTGCTCGGCGACGACGTAGGGCCAGGGGCTGGGGTAGCGGTCGGCCCCGCGCTCGCGGGGGTTGCTCCAGCGAAGCGGCCCCACTCGCCAAAGTTGGGCGTCGGCCCCGCGCTCGCGGGGGTTGCTCCATGGCGTAGGGCTGGAGGTCGGCAGCGTCCGGGTCGACCCCACGCTCGCGGGGGTTGCTCCGTGCCAGCGGCCACGGAGACGGTGGACACGACGTCGACCCCGCGCTCGCCGGGACTTGCTCCGCCACCCTCGCCTTGACGACCTGCACCGCCACGCTGGCCCGCACCCGCGTACCAACCGCTTAGTTCGGCCAGCGGCAGCTGGCTTCATGGCGCCTTGGGTGGATACTGCTCCTTAGCAACGTCGGAACCGCGTTCGCGGTGATCGCTCCACGGTAGTGCAGCTCAACGCAGGCGACTTGCAGTTGGCCCCGCGCTCGCGGGGATTGGTCGCCAGCACTTTGGCGACAGCAAGGATGCTGTCTCATCGCCATGAAGTTCCTTTACAACACGGTAGTGTCCCTCAATGTAGGTATAAGACAAGGGACTTGATTGTCTGTCATGACCTACGGGCGCTGGATCTTCTGCTACCGTTGCTTCACGCTGCAAGCCCCCGTTTCGCTCTGCGGAGGGAGGTGAGCATGAAGCAACTGATTGCCAGGATCAGGGACGCCGCCAGGGCGCGCAACCTGGGCCACGAGCCCCGGGGCGCAAAATGGTTGGTCTACGGCAAGGACGCAGCCGTGTTGGCGCACGCGCTGGCCGGAATCGCCGTGTACCTGCACCACTGGTAGCTAGCCCCGAGGCTTCGTGTTTCCCATCTGGGGCCGTTTCGCGCTCACGGGGCGGCCCCCTCACACGTACTAAACTACCCCGGATTCTCCCTGCTTGGACAGCACTTACTGCTACAGACCCCGTCATCCAGACACTGTCCATCGCGGCCTGCATCCTCACACTTTCCAAGCCCGCACCTGGACAGGGCTGCACAGGAGGCGCAGCAGCAATCACACCACTGGCGCGATGGGGTTGATGGCAGGCCACCGATCCCGGACAACAAGCTGGCGCGACGATCCCACTCTTGCAGGAGCATCTCCGCCGCCACGACAATCCGCCCACTGTCGTAAAGTTCAGCCCAGCGCTCGTGTGGGGTGCTCCATCGACGCCGCCGCCGGACGCCACATGTCGGCCCCGCGCTCGCGGGAATCACTCCTCGTCGCTGTCCTCACCCAGGCGGTCCAGCTCGTCCGCCCTGCGCTCGCGGGGATTGCTCGGGCCGACGGTCGGCTGGTTGTTCGCGCCCAGGGCCGGCCCCGCGCTCGGGGGATGCTCCTGACGGGGCCGAGCATGGCCAGCTACTACACCGTCGGCCCGCGCTCGCGGGGGTTGCTCCGGCCTCAAGGACGACCGGTGGGCAATCGGTGTGTCGGCCTCACGCTCGCGGGGGGTTGCTCCCAGGGGCGCATCATCGCGGGCCGCCCATGGACGTCGGCCCCTCGCTCGCGGGGGGTTGCTCCCAGGGGCGCATCATCGCGGGCCGCCCATGGACGTCGGCCCCTCGCTCGCGGGGGTTGCTCCCGACGGGCCGCGCGCGCGGCGTCGGCCAGGGAGTAGGCCCCGCGCTCGCGGGGGTTGCTCGCTGGCTGTCGAGGAACGATGCACCGGGCGGCGGTCAGCCCCGCGCTCGCGGGGGTTGCTCCACCGCGATCCTCGCCCAGCAGGCCGCCGCCGAGTCGGCCCCGCGCTCGCGGGGGTTGCTCCCCGGCGCAGTCCGCGCTATCCATCGCCGCCCGGTCGGCCCCGCGCTCGCGGGGGTTGCTCCACCCGGCTCGCGGTCTGCGCTGCCACCCCCCAGTCGGCCCCGCGCTCGCGGGGGTTGCTCTACCCGCACGTCCTCACTGTCATGTAGGGCCGGGGTCGGCCCCGCGCTCGCGGGGGTTGCTCCCGGGGCTTCATGTCGCTCGCTAAGAAGATGGGGTCGGCCCCGCGCTCGCGGGGGTTGCTCCAGCTCAGCCGGCTCCACGCCGAGGGCTTGGGCGTCGGCCCCGCGCTCGCGGGGGTTGCTCCACTCCATCCCTGAACCCACCACACCCCCGCTCTCCTCCGGGAGGGCGGGGGCGTCTTCGTGCGTTCGCAGCGGCTACCCGAACGGCATGACCGCAGTGCTGCGGGTCCCGAGGGCGCGTGCGTAGTCGGCCGCCTCATCAGTCAGGGTCCGATAGTTGAGCACCGGATCGCCTGCGGCAACCAGGGCGATGGCACACTCCAGGCACCACGGTCGCGGAGGGTTCACGTCCCGGTCCTCGATGGCCGCCTCTCCTGTGCGGCACTCGGCGCAGAGTGGCATGCCGTCGGCCCTCCTTGCTTGCTCAGGCCCAGGTCGAGCCGCACTGGGTGCAGCCCCACCTGCCGTCCATGGTCTGGTAGGTGGCTCCCGACCCGCAGACCGGGCACGCCATGGCGGCCGCGGTCCGGTCGCTGTCCAGCACGGTACCGGGCTGCGGGTCGCCGTGGGTCAGGTTCGGGGTCTCGGGGCGGTCGAGCAGGGCTGCACTCATGACGCACTCTCCTCTGTTGAGGGGTGGGATGGGGATGCGCCCGGCCGGGGCACTCACCAGGGAACCCCGTCCCGGCCTGCCGCCAGGAGGCCTGGAGGGGCTGCCGCACGCCGTGTGCGTGCCCCGCACACCCCGTGCACGCCCTGCCCGCGGTGCCGGTCCAGTCGATACGGTGACGGCCCCGTGCAGTCGGAGGGTGCGCCGTGTCACGTCAGCGTCGGCTCGGGACGGCCATCAGGGCCGCCCGGTGTGCACAGCGGATGACGCAGGCCGAGCTGGGGCGAGCCTGTGGGTACTCGGCGTCCGCGATCAGCCGGGTGGAGGCGGGCCTGCTACGGCCGGCAGACCAGCCGCTCGCCGTGATCGTCCGGGTGCTTGGGATCCGGCTTGACGACATCAGCAAGGGCCGACCGGCTAATCTGGCACGGAATGTGACTTTGGATCAGGAGGACGCCATGCTCCGCAGGCAGCTGCTCGTGGCCGGCATGGCGGCGGCCGGTACGTCGGTGCTCCCGTCATCGGTGGCAAGAGCGTCCCGGCCGGACACATCAGCCCGGATCGTCGGGGCGCTGTACGAGCCGACGGAGTCGGCACCTGTGTCGCTGCAGCAACTCGGCCGGGCACTGACCTCAGCCCGCGCGCAGTTCACGGCGGCCCGCACGAGGATCTCGGTGCCGCCCTCCCTGGTCTGCTGGGTACAGGCGAGGCGACTCGGAACACTCTGTCCGGCCGAGCCCGGGACCAGGCGCACGCGTGCATGGCCCGCGCCTGGGTGCTGGCAACGGAGCTTGCGTTGAAGAGTCACTCCGACGTGGCGTGGCCGGCGGCCGATCGGGCCCTGGCCGCGGCCCAGGCCAGTGGCGACCCGGCGGTCCAGGGCGAGGCGGCTCGGGTGCTGGCGATCACGATGCGACGCGCCGGCCGCCCGGCCGCCGCAGTGGACCTCCTGCGTCGCACCGCCGGATCGCTCGACCAGGGCACGGACGGCATCTCCCGGGCGGTGGCAGCAACCTTGTTGATGACGGCCGCGTACACGGCTGCGTGCGCACACCGCCGTGCCGACGCCCTCGATCTGATGGGGGGTGCCGAGGAGGCGGTCGGACGCCTGGCCGAGCAGCGGCAGAGGGCCCAGCAGCTGTTCACGGTTGACGCCACCAGCGCACAGGCCGACCTGTACTGGATCGGCGTGCACACCGCGCTGGGCACCCCGGACGAGGGAGTCCCTTACGCGGCACGGATCGCCCCGGGGCGGCTGCCGACCGCGGAGCGCCGGGCCCGGTACGGCACCGACTGCGCACGCATGTGGCATCACCTCGGCGATCACCGCAGGACGTTCGCGGCCCTGCAGTTCACGGAGCAGATGGCGCCGGAGGAGGCACGCCGCCCCGCTCTACGGGCGCTGACGGCGGACCTGCTGTATGCGCCGGTGACGGTAGCTGGCGTGCGCGAACTCGCCGCGCGCACAGGCGTGTTGTAAAAAATCATTGGCCCCGCGCTCGCGGGGATCGCTCCTCGCGTTTCATGGACGAGTTCGCGGTCAGCTGATCGGCCCCGCGCTCGCGGGGGTTGCTCTGTGCGGGAAGTTGAGATGGGGGATCGGTTCCAGTCGGCCCCTCGCTCGCGGGGTTGCTCGTCGTGCGGCGTGCCCGCAGCGCCGCGCGACTGGCAGGGAGGCCGCTGCCGCCGGCGCTGCGGGAGTCTGCCGGGAAGGGCGGTGCGGACTCCGGGGCTGGGCGGAAGAGCCCCGGTGGTCCGGAGGGGCGGGCAGGCGGTGGAATGGGGAAGCGGCTCGCATCCGGTTGGGGCCATTCCGGCGGATTCGGATGGCAATCCTGTGACAAACCATCACCGTTCCCTCACGCGTCGGTGGAATTGCCAGTGGCACGGTCCGGGGGCGGGCCGTGCGAGGAATTTTCGGGAAATTCAAGATCCTTGGGAAAAAAGAGAGTTGACCTTTCTTCGGTTGTACTGTGGAGTGGACATGACGCTCTGGCCGGTGTCGTGTGCCCCAGTACGGGGCCGGTCCGGCCGTGGCTGCCATCGGCGCGAAGGGGGAGCTTCCTGATGGCATACGCGAAGGGTTATGACGTCTCCGACTTCCAGTCGGGCATTCCGGGGGATGCGGAGTTCGTCTTCATCAAGGCCACCGAGGGCGGGCACACCGAGCAGTCGGGGTACGCCTCCAAGGTGGCGGACGCGCGGGGGCGGGGGCTGGTGGTCGGGCACTACCACTTCCTGCACGTGGAGAACCCGGTCGACGGTGAGGTGGAGCACTTCTGCCGGGTGGTGGGGTGGATCCCCGCGGGTGAGTTGCTGGTGCTGGACTTCGAGCCGTACGGGCAGTCGGTCGGTGACGGGGACGCGACGGCGGCGAAGAACCAGTGGCTGGCGGCGGTCAAGCAGCGCTACCCGGACCATCTGGTCGGGCTCTACACCAACCGGGACTACTGGTTCAGGACCGACGACAACGCGGGCGACTTCCTGTGGATCGCGGACTACGTGTCCGCGGGTTCGCCGCGCATCCAGGCGTCCTGGCGCTTCCACCAGTACACCGACGACCCGCTCGACACCAACGTGTTCAACGGCTCGCTGGACGAGCTGAAGGCGTGGGCCGGGGCCGGCCAGGCCCCGGCGCCCGAGCCGCCCACGCCGGCGCCGGACCCCGTGCCGCAGCAGCCCGACTGGCCGGGGCTGCAGTTGGTGAACCGCGACCAGTGGGGCGCGCGGGCCTGGCGTGAGCCCAACGGCTCGATCCCGTACGCCGGTCCGCGCGCCGGGGTGAAGGTGCACTACCTGGGCACGGCGTACACCTTCTCCACCCACGACTCCTGCCCGGCCTACGTGCGGCGCCTCCAGGCCTCGCACATGGACGACGACGGCTGGTCGGACATCGGCTACAGCTTCGTGGTCTGCGAGCACGGCGTCGTGTTCGAGGGCCGGGGCCTGAACCGGCGCAACAGCGCCAACGGGGACGTCCCGCTCAACGAGGCGCACTACGCGGTGTGCGGACTGGTCGGCTCCTCCGGGTCGACCGAGCCGACCCCGGACCAGCTCAACGGGCTGCGGGACGCCATCGAGTACTGCCAGCGGCAGGGCCCGGCCGGTCCGGAGATCAAGGGGCACCAGGACGGCTACTCGACCGACTGCCCCGGCCCGGCGCTGTACGCCTGGGTGACGTCGGGTGCGCCGCGCCCGTCCGGGACGGTGGTCACCGCGCCCCAGCAGCCCGCCCCGCAGCCGGACCCGACCCCGGCCCGGTACCAGAAGAACGTCGGCGGGCTGGCGTACGGCTACGGCGCGCACGGTCCGCAGGTCACCCTCGTCGGCGAGGCGCTGTCGGCGGCGGGCTTCGGCTCGCACTACAGCCAGGGCCCCGGCCCGGACTGGACCGACGCCGACACCCTCAACTACGCCGACTACCAGCGCAGTCTGGGCTACTCCGGAGGGGACGCGGACGGCGTGCCCGGCGAGGCCTCGCTGCGCCGGCTGCTCGGCGGAGCGGTCCCGCTGGCCCAGGTGTCGAAGTCGAACGTGGTCGCGGCGGCCCGTCAGGACCCGGACGCGCCCCAGGGCGCCACCACCCACGCGGACGACGTGTACACGGTGGAGCGGGCCCTCGTCGCCGAGGGGCTGCTCGACCGGCAGTGGGCCGACGGCTCGTTCGGCACCAGGACCATCGACGCCTACTCCGCCCTCCAGCGCCGGTACGGGTACAGCGGGCAGCAGGCGGACGGCATCCCCGGCATCAACTCGCTGACCCGGCTCGGCCAGGCGCACGGCTTCACGGTCGCCGACTGACGTCGGTCGAGGAGGACCGATGTACCAAATCGCCCTGTCCCTGTGGCGCACGTGCGTGCCCTACATCGTCGCCTTCCTCGTGGTGCAGGCCGCGCGGCTCGGCATCCACCTGGACAACGCCTCCGCCACCTCCGCCCTGGTCACCGGCTTCGGCACGGCCTACTACGCGGCGTTCCGGTTCCTGGAGCACCGGTTCGGCGCGTCCTGGGGCTGGTTCCTGGGGGCCGCGCGGCCGCCGTCGTACCAGACGGCGGCCCCGGGGTCGGCCCCCACGTCGGACCCCGGTTCGGGCCGCGGATCGGGCCCCGAGTCAACTCCCACGCCGGAGCCCGAATCGGCCCCCAGACCGGCTCCCGCGCCGACGGCAGCCACTGCGCCGGTCGTGCCCGAGCCCGCACCCGTGCCGGCGCCCGCACCGGTACCGGCACCCACGCCCGAACCGGCGCCCGAACCGGCGCCGCCCACCCCCGCGCCGACACCCGAGCCGGCGGATCCCCCGGCGGCAAGACCCGACTACCGGAACCTCCCCGAAGGCGGCTGACCGGCCGCGCCGGGCATCGGCAGGGGGCGTGAGTCGCCGATTCCGCGCCCCCCGGCCCAATTAGTGCAGTAATACAATTTGCCTTTCCTGCTCGGGTCTTGACGTGTAGTCACCCGAATATGAGACTGAGCCTGCCACCGATGCATCGGGACCGCGCGGCATACCCGCAATCCGGTTCGAATCACTTTCCCGGGTCCCTTGATGCACGAAGTGAACGGAGGGGGAATTTGCCGACGACACCGACCTACCCGGGCGTCTACATCGAAGAGCTTCCCAGCGGCGTCCGTACCATCACCGCGGTGAGCACCTCGGTGACCGCCTTCGTCGGGGCGACCCGGCGCGGCCCGCTCGACCAGCCCGTCACCGTCACCAGTTTCGCGGACTTCGAGCGCCGCTTCGGCGGGCTCGCGAGCCAGAGCCCGGTCAGCTACGCCGTCCAGCAGTTCTTCCTCAACGGGGGATCGATCGGCGTCGTGGTCCGGGTCGCGGCGGCCGGGACCGGCGCCGCCGCGGCCGTCACGCTCCAGTCGACGCAGACCTCCACCGCCACCCCCGCCCTTGAGGTCACGGCCGTCGAGCCGGGGCTCTGGGGCGCGGCACTGCGGGTCGCCGTGGACTACCTGACGCCGACCCCGGCCGAGACCTTCAACCTCCAGGTCTTCGACACCTCGGGCGCCGTCCGGGAGTCCTTCACCGACCTGTCGGTCCGGGACACCAGCCCCCGGTTCGCCGAGACGGTGGTGAACAGCGGCTCGACGGTCGTCCGGGTGAAGGTCCTGGCGGCGAGCCGGCCGGACCCGGTGGGCACCGTCTCCAAGCCGTTCGCGGCCACCCTGCCGGACCTCACCCACGAGATCCAGGTCAAGATCGGCGACGTGTCGCGGACGGTCCGGATCCACGACCCGGCCATGGACGGCGCCGCGCCGACCACCGTCCCCGAACTCGCCCTGCTGCTGGAGCGCAAACTGCGCGCGCTGCCCGACGCCCCGGGCAGCCGGGTCTTCGCGGGCACCCGGGTGAGCGTGTTCGGCCGGCAGCTCCAGGTCGTCGCCGGCTCCACCGACCCGGCCGACGTGGTCCGCTTCCTCGGCGAGGCCGCCAACAACCTCGGACTGGAGGGTTCGGTCAGCCCGCCGGTCCTCGCCCTCGCCGGCGGCCAGGACGGCGCAGCGCCCGGCCTGACCGACCTGATCGGCAGCGAGGCGGCCAAGACCGGCATCCAGGCCCTGCGCGACGTGCAGGACGTCAACCTGCTGGTGCTGCCGGAACTGGCCGGCTACGCCAACGTCGACGACGCCGTCACGGTCGTCTCGGCCGCCCAGGCGCTCTGCGCGGAGAAGCGGATGTTCCTGATCGTCGACTCGCCGCAGGCGTGGACGACGCTGGACGCCGCCCGGACGGGGCTGGCCGCCTTCGACTCGGTGCGCAGCGACCACGCGGCGCTGTACTTCCCGCACCTGGAACTGGTCGACCCGCTCACCGGCCGGCTGCGCAGCTTCCCGCCGTCGGGCACCATCGCCGGCGTGATGGCGCGCACCGACGGCCAGCGGGGCGTGTGGAAGGCGCCGGCGGGCACCGAGGCCGGTCTGCCCGGGGTGCGCGCGCTGACCGTCCCGCTGACGGACCGGGAGAACGGCCTGCTGAACCCGCTCGCGGTGAACTGCCTGCGGACGTTCCCGGTGGTGGGCCCGGTGGTGTGGGGCGCCCGGACGATGGCCGGCGCCGACGTGCTCGGCTCGCAGTGGAAGTACGTCCCGGTGCGGCGACTCGCGCTGATGCTGGAGGAGAGCCTCTACCGCGGCACCAAGTGGGTCGTGTTCGAGCCCAACGACGAGCGGCTGTGGGCGCAGATCCGGCTGAACGTGGGCGCGTTCCTGCACTCGCTGTTCCAGCAGGGCGCGTTCCAGGGCACGTCCGCGCGCTCGGCCTACTTCGTGAAGTGCGACAAGGACACCACCACGCAGGACGACATCAATCGCGGTGTGGTGAACGTCGTGGTCGGATTCGCGCCCCTCAAGCCGGCGGAATTCGTGATCGTCAAGATCGAGCAGCTCGCCGGACAGTTCGAGGTTTAGGATCTCCATGGTCGAGTTCACCGTCAATCCGCACCGGTTCGACCCCTACAAGAACTTCAAGTTCCTGGTGGTCTGGGACGGCCGGGTCGTCGCCGGGGTCAGCAAGGTCAGCCCGCTCAAGCGCACCACCGAGGTGGTGAAGCACCGCAGTGGGGGCGATCCGAGCGCACCGCGGAAGTCGCCGGGCCGCACGGACTTCGAGGCGGTCACCCTGGAGCGCGGCGTCACCCACGACCCGGAGTTCGACCGCTGGGCCAACAAGGTCTGGATGGTCGGCGCGGGCCGCGGGGCGGAGGTCTCGCTCCGGGACTTCCGCAAGGACCTGGTGATCCAGGTGCTCAACGAGGCCGGCCAGGTGGCGGTCGCCCACAAGCTGTACCGCGCCTGGCCGAGCGAGTACCAGGTGCTCGGCGAACTGGACGCCAACGCCAACGCGGTGGCGATCCAGAGCCTCAAGCTGGAAGTGGAGGGCTGGGAGCGGGACGACGAGACGCCCGAACCGGAAGAGCCGTCGTTCCAGCAGCCGGCCTGAGCGGGGACCGATGGAACTCGCCGGGCAGGCCGCCCTGTTGGCCACCTGGGAGGCCGGACTGGCGGCCGGCCGCAGCGGGCGGGCCCTGCTGCTGCACACCGTCGCCCGCCCCGGGGCGGGGACGGCGGAGCTGCTGGCCGTACCGCTCGGCGAGCGGGACGCCGAACTGTTCGGCCTGCGCGTGGAGTTGTTCGGCGAGCAGCTGAACGTGCTGGTCGGCTGCCCGGGTTGTGCGGAGGAGATGGAGTTCGCCTTCGACGCCCGGCAGTTGGTCGGTTCGGCGTCGTCGGTCGGTGCCGGGAAGTCGGGCGAGGCTGGAAAGTCGGGCGGCGCCGGGGAGTCGAGCGGCGTCGCGGAGTCGGGCGCCGCTGGAAAGTCGGGCGGCGCCGCGGAGTCGGGCGGCGCCGGGCCGTTGCGGGTGGAACTGGACGGCTGGCGGGTCGGTTTCCGGCTGCCCACCCCCGGTGACGTGGCCGCCGCCGAACAGGCCCCCGCGGGCCAGGGCAGGGCCGTCCTGCTGGAGCGGTGCGTGCTGACCGCCGAGCACGGCGGGGAGCCGGTGGCCGCCCGGCGGCTCCCCGAAGCGGTCCAGCGGCGCATCGCCGAGGCGGCCGCCGCGGCCGACCCGTGCGCGGACGTCCGGCTGAACCTCAGCTGTCCCGAGTGCGGCCGGCAGGCCCTCGCCGAGCTGGACATCGCCTCCTACCTCTGGGAGGAGCTGGACGACTGGGCCCGGGCGACCCTGCTCGACGTCCATCTCCTGGCCACCGCCTACGGCTGGAGCGAGGCGGAGATCCTGGCGCTCAGCCCGCTGCGGCGCCGCTACTACCTGGAGCTGTGTGCAGATGCCTGACCACTTCGACCGCCTGGTCGCGAAGGGCGCCCGGGACCGGGCCGGTTCCGGGTCCGAATCCGGCTCCGAGGCCGGGTCCGAGGGCGTGGTGCGCGTGCGGCCGCGCCTGCCGGGGCCGTTCGAACGGATCGACGGTCTCGGTCCGGACCGGCCGGACGTCGACGGGGAGTCGGCCGCACCCGGTCGGCCGGAACTGCGGCCGCTTGCCGCACCGCTCCCCCGGCCGACGGCGGCACCACGTCCGGCCCCGGCCGAGGGAGCGCCCCGGAACGCGGCCCACGACGACCGGCCGGCCGCCGCACCCGTCCTTCCGCTGCCGCGCACGCCGCTGCTGGTCGCGCCACCGATCGCCGCCGCCGCGCCGGCCGTCGAGCCGGTGCTGCGAGCGGGGGCCGCCCGCCCGGCGGCCCCGCCGGCCGGCAGCGCGCCGCCCGGCACCGCTCCGTCCCGGACGGCCGCCCCCCGGACGGCAGGGGCACCGCCCGTATCGGTGCGGCCCGCCGTCGCACCGGCGTCCGGACGGCGGGCCGCCCTGACGGCCGCCCTGGGCCACGCGCCCGGGACGGGGACCAGCGGCCGGCAGCGGCCGGTCGAGCGGGTGGTGCGGGTCCGGATCGGGCGGGTCGAGGTCAGGGCCGCCGAGCGCACCCCGGTCGGACCGCGCAGGCCGGCGGCGGCCCGCCCGGCCCCGGCCCTCGACCTGGGCAGGTACCTCAACCGGGAGCCGTCATGACCGGGCGGGTGGGCGCGTCGAGGGAGTGGGCCCCATGAGCAACCACCTCGCGATCGCGACCGTGAGCGAGGCCCTGCGGCTGCTCATCACCCGCGCGCTCTCGCCCGACATCCCCTTCGCGGTGGAGGTCGGCACCCGCAGGCCGCTCACCGAGCCGCCCGCCGACCCGACCATCACCGTCTTCCTCTACCAGGTCACGCCCAACGCCGCGCTGCGCAACCGCGACGCGCCCACCCGCGCGACGGACGGCACCGTGCTCGCCCGGCCGACCGCCGCCCTCGACCTGCACTACCTGATCAGCTGCTACGGCGAGGAGAGCCAGCTGGTCGGGCAGCGACTGCTCGGCTGCGTGGTCCGGGCACTGACCGAACAGCCGGCGCTGTCCCGGCAGTTGATCGACGAGGCGGCCTCCCAGCCGTACCTGGTCGGGACGGACCTGGCCGCCTCGCCACAGCGCGTACGCTTCACCCCCACCACGATGGACCTCGAGGAGCTGTCCAAGCTGTGGAGCACCCTGCTCCAGACGCCGTACGCACTGTCCGTGGTCTACCAGGCCACCGCCGTCCTCGTGGAGGGCAGGACCGACCCGGTGGCCGGCAAGCCGGTGCTGCGCCGTACGGTGCGGGCCGTGCCGTCCCGCGGGCCGGTCGTCGAGCGGGTGCTCTCCCGGCCGGCCGGGTCCGCGGGCGCCCCCGGGGAAGGGCCGGTGACCAAGGACCGGGAGCTGGTGGTGGAGGGCTCCGGCCTGCGCGCGGACCTGGTCGTGGCCAGGATCGGCGAGCGGCGGGTGGCGGTCGGCCCCGGCGGCGTCCGGGACGACCGGCTGGTCGTCGCCGTACCGGAGGACCTGCCGCCCGGGGTGTACCAGGTGCAGGTGCTGCACGGACTGGCGCTGGACGGCCGGCCCGCCGCCGACCACCTCGCCGTGGAGTCCAACGCGCAGACCTTCGCCCGGCAGCCGCGGATCGTCGCGCCGATCGGCACGGCGGGCCGCACGGACGGACCGGCCGGGGTGTCGGCCCGGCTGGACGTCCGACTGGACCTGCCACTCCGGGACGACCAGCAGGTCCTGCTGCTGCTGGACGAGTTGAACCCGCCCGCCGGACGGCCGGGGGCCGGCCACCAGTTCCGCGCGCCCGCGCCGCCGCAGCCGCGCACCGACCCGTTCACCGTCCGGGTGCCGGTCGTCGGCGTGCGCCCGACGGCGTACCTGGCCCGGGTCCAAGTGGACGGCGTGCCGAGCGAGTTGACGGTGTCCGCCGACGGGTCCTTCGCCGGTCCCGTCGTGGACCTGACGCACTGACCGCAGGACGGGGGAGAGATGAGCACGCGCCGGAGGCAGGGCCGCGACGGCCCGGCGGACGATGCGCACCTGCGGTCGCTGTCGGCCGCGGTCGCCGCCGTCCTCGAACGGCTCGACGCGCACGCGGCGGGCCGCACCGACCGGGCGGCGTCCGGCGGGTCCGGGCCGACGGCGTCCGGTGAGCCCGGGCCGGAATCGTCCGGCGCGCCCGCGGCGGCCGGCAAACCCACGCCGTCCACCGCTGCCGGCCGCCGGGGTGGGCGCCGACCGGCCGCCACCGCCCTGGACGCGCTCAGCGCCTCCTTCGGGCTCACCCCGTTCGAGCGCGACGTCCTCGTGCTGGCCGCCGCCCCCGTGATCGACCCCACCGCCGCCGCCCGCTGCGCCGCGGCGGGCGGCGACCCGGGGCGCGCGTACCCGACCTTCTCGCTCGCCCTCGCCGCCCTGGACCAGCCGCACTGGAGCGCGCTCACCCCGGTGGCCCCGCTGCGCCGCTTCCGGCTGGTCGAGCTGGACGACGAGACGGCGCTCACCGCCTCCCGACTGCGGATCGACGAGCGGGTGCTGCACTTCCTGGTCGGCGTGCCGTACCTGGACGTGCGGCTGCACGGGCTGCTCACCCGGATCGGGCCACCCGGCGAGCTGCCCGGCCCGCACGAGCGGTGCGCGGCCGAGCTGGCACACGGGTGGACGGCGGCCGGGCTGACCGGCCCGCCGCACACCGAACTGACCGGCGCCGACCGCCGCACCCGCTGGGAGATCGCGGCGGCGGCGGCCCACCGCGCCGGGCTCGGCCTCTACGCCGCCCACCGCGAGGACCTGCCCACCGAGCCCGCCGAGCGCGAGCAACTCGCCCGGCTGTGGCAGCGGGAGGCGATCCTGATCCCGGCCGCGCTGCTGGTCGAGGGCGGGGAGCCGGGCGGGGAGCGCCGGCCGACCCCGAACGGTACGGAGGCCTTCCTGGCGAGCCTGGGGGTGCCGCTGGTGGTGTCCGGCGACGAGCCCCCGCCGGCGGGGGTGTCGGACCGCGCCCGGCTGACGGTGCCCCCGCTCGGCCCCGAGGAGCAGCTGGCGATCTGGGGCGCGGCGCTGGACGGTGCGCCGGGCGTCACCGAGGGAGAACTCCGGTCGCTGGCCGCGCAGTTCTCCCTGCCCGGCCATGTGATCCGCTCGGCCGCGGCGACGGCCCGGCGGGCGGCCGAGGACGGTCGGGACGTCAGCCCGCTGGCGTGGCAGGCCGGACTGGTGGAGGCCCGGATGTCCCTGGAGGAGCTGGGCCGGCGGGTCGAACCGCGCGCCGACTGGGAGGACCTGGTGCTGGAGGAGCGCCAGCGCGCGACGCTGCGCGAGATCGTCGCCCACGTCCGCCGGCGCGGCACGGTCTACCAGGAGTGGGGGTTCGAGTCCGTGCTACGCCGGGGCCTCGGCGTCACCGCGCTGTTCGCCGGCGGGTCGGGCACCGGGAAGACGCTGGCGGCCGAGGTCGTGGCCGGGCAACTCGGCGTGGACCTGTTCGTCATCGACCTCTCCCAGGTCGTCAGCAAGTACATCGGCGAGACCGAGAAGAACCTCCGACGGGTTTTCGACGCGGCCGAACGCGGCGGCGCGCTGCTGCTGTTCGACGAGGCCGACGCGCTGTTCGGCAAGCGCAGCGAGATCAAGGACAGCCACGACCGCTACGCCAACCTCGAGGTCAGCTACCTGCTGATGAGGATGGAGGCCTACCGGGGCCTGGCCGTGCTCACCACCAACATGAAGAAGGCGCTGGACCCGGCGTTCATGCGGCGGATCAGGTTCGTGGTCGACTTCCCGTTCCCCGGGGTGCCGGAGCGGGCCGAGATCTGGCGGCGGGTCATCCCCGAGCAGACCCCCAGCGAGGGCATCGATCCGCAGCGGCTCGCCCAGCTGACGGTGGCCGGCGGTTCCATCCGCAACATCGCGCTGTCCGCCGCCTTCCAGGCCGCCGACGAGGGCTGCCCGATGCAGATGCGGCACCTTCTGGCCGCCGCGCGCACCGAGTACCTGAAGCTGGAGCGCTCGCTGACGCCCTCGGAGGTCGGCGGATGGATCTGACCGAGGGGGCGGAGACGGGGCGGCGCGGCGTCGGGCCCGAGGGCGTCGGGCGTGAGGGCACCAGGTCTGAGGGCGCCGGGCGGGCCGAGCGTGAGGGCGCCGGGCGGGCCGAGCGCGGGGGCGTGGGGCGGATCGAGGTCGAGATCGGTGAGCTGGTCCTCGACGGCTTCGCGCGGATCGACCACGACCGGCTGGCGGCGGCGTTCCGGAGCGAACTGACCCGCCTGGTCGAGGCGCGCGGCGTGCCGCTCGCGGTCGGCGGCGACCGCATGCTGGACGTGCTCTCCGGGCTGCCTCCGCTGCCGGCGGGCGCCTCGCCGCAGCGGCTCGGCGAGGCCCTCGCCCGCGCCGTGCACAGCGGGCTGTCCGGGCTGTCCGGACGGTCAGGGCGATCCGGCGGTGCCCGGCCGCCGGGACGGGGGCGGACATGACGCGACCCACCGCCACCGCGAAGGACTCCACGCCGGACACCAGGCAGGGCGCGGCGCGGCGCAGGACCCGGACGCCGAAGGCCCGCACGCCCGAGCCGAAGGAGATCGTCTCCGGCGCCGGCCAACCGCTCGACCCGGGCGTGCGCCGGGAGTTGGAGGCGCGGCTCGGACACGACCTCAGCCGGGTCCGGGTGCACACCGACCGGGACTCCGCCGCGCTGACCGAGCTGATCGGCGCGGACGCCGTCGCCGTCGGCCCGGACCTCTTCTTCGGCGAGGGCAAGTACCGGCCGGCCGCCGAGGACGGCCGACGGCTGCTCACCCACGAGCTGCTGCACACCGTCCAGGCGCCGAACCCGCTCGGCGCGCTGCGGGCCGGGCGTGACCTGGGCGCGGTCAGCCTGCCGCTGGACGCGATCGAACAGGAGGCGGAACACGGCGCGCGCGCCGATCGGCCGACGGCGGCGGCGACGGGTGCCACACCGGGTGCCACGCCGGGCTGGCTCCGCTACGCGACCGTCGACGCCGACCGGTTCCGCACCGAGCGGCTCGACCCGGCCACCCTGGTCGAGCGGCTGGCGGCCGGCATCCTGCGCTCGCTGCGCGGCGACCCGACCGACTCCTCCGGCCGGGTCCGCCTGCAACTCGCTCGCTTCGCACCGGAGTTGCAGGAGTCCGTGCTCGCCCGGCTGGCGGACCGGATGCCCTCCTCGGACTACACCCGGGTGCTGGAGCTGGTCGAGGCCGCCGAGCACCGCCCGGCCGACATCGACGGCGCGCAGACGCCCGAGCCGGTCACCGGGGCCGCCGAGCGGACCGGCGACGAGCGGAGCGGCGACGAGGAGCTGACCGGCGAGGAACGAGCCGACCAGCCGGGGCAGGCACAGGACCGGCAGCCGGACCAGGAGGCGGACCGGACGGACGGCCCGAGGGGACGGCGCAAGCACCCCAAGGGCCAGAACGGCAAGGGCCAGAACGGCAAGGACCGGGACGGCAAGGACCAGGACGGCGAAGCGGGCGCCGAGCAGGGCCCGAGGCGGCAGGAGGAACGGCAAGCACCGCCCGCGGACGGCAAGGACGGGCAGGCGCCGCAGAGTACGCCGCAGAGTGCACCACCGACGGGGCAGCCCGAGGCCGGCCCGGAGGCGTCCGCGACGGCCCCCGAGGCGGCATCGGAGGCCCCCGCCGCGGTGGAGGAGGCGGACCAGGCGGCGGCCGCCCCCGTGACCGGGGCGCCCGAAGCCGGGCAGCCGGAGGCCCCCGCCCAGCCCTCGGCCGGTACGACCCCGAAGGAGCCGGCCGCCGTCGCGCCGCCGCAGCCCGCGCCCGTCAAACCCGAGCGCCTGGACGCGATCGCACAGGCCCCGGACAGCCCGCTCGCCCGGCACGGACTGCTCAAGGACGACCAACCACAGGACGAAACCCGGGACGAGGAACGGCCGTTGGGCATGGAGCCCGACGCGGAGGCCGAGGTCCACGACACCCCCGGCGCGGACCGGGAGCAGCAGCCGCAGTCGGCCGCCGAGCCGGAGCTGGGGCCCGCCGACTTCCTGCCCACGTCGGACCCCGACGTGTCCGCCGTCCCGACCGTCGAGCGGATCCCGCGGTCGGCGGACGGCGCGCCCGCCGCGGACACCGAGGCACCGGCGCTCCCCGAGCCGCCCGCGACCAAGGCCGAGGAGGTCCAGGAGGAGCGGGCGAGCCGGCCGGAGAGCGACGAGGAGCAGGCGGCCTCGCCCGAGCCTGCCCCCGCCGCGGAGGCCGGAACGACGGGGCAGGACGGGCCCGCCGGGCAGGCTGCGGAGGCCGAGGACCGCGGCAGCCGTGACCTCCAGCCGGAGCAGCCGGTCGAGCAGGAGGTGGGCCCCGATCCGGCCCAGGGTCAGGCTGCTGCCCCGGCCGCGACCCCGGAGCCGCAACACGAGCAACACGAGCAGCAGGAAGAGCACGAACAACAGGAACAACAGCCGGAAGAGCCCGCCTCCGCACCCGAGCCGAGCACCCGGGAACACACCGCCGCCCCCACCGGAGCAGGGCCGGTCGGCGCCGACGGCCCGGAGAGCGCGCCCGGGGCCGAGCCCGACACCGCGCCGTCCACCGCCGCACCGTCCGGCACCGCCGTACCGTCCGACGCCGCCGTACCGTCCGACGCCGCCGCCGGTCCGGCGGCCGAGCAGTCCGACGCGCCGGGCGGACTCACCGCCCAGCCCGCCCCGGACGCCTCCCTGGAGTCCGGCGGCGGCTCCTGCGCGGGCCCCCAGCAACCCACCACCGAGGCGGAGCCGGACGGTGGCGCCGGTGGCGCCGGAGGCGGCTGCGCGGCCGGGGCCGGGGGCGCCGCCGGAGCCCCCGCCGAGCAGCAGGAGAAGCCGGCCCCGCCCGACGTCTCCGGCCAGGACCCCCAGGGCGCACTCGCCACCGCCGCGAGCCTGCCGCCCGATCAGATGGCCGCCACGCTGGACGGCGTGGACGGTTCGGTGGACCGTACGGTCGGCGAGCAGCACGCCCGGCTGCAGGCGGCCCCGCCCGCCGTCCAGCGCCCGTCCGGAGCCCCACAGACCCAGTCCGGCACGCCCGAGGCCGCGCCGCCGGCCGAGGCGGTGACGGAGCGGCTGGAACGGGTCGGTCCTGAGGGCGCGGACGGCGGGCAGCAGCAGGCCGAGCAGAAGAAGGTCGAGGGCCGCAACCCCGCCGACCGGGTCGCCGATCCGCACGTCGCCGACGACGCGAGCGGCCAGGTCTCGGCGCAGGAGGTGCAGCAGGTCCAGGGCGCCGTCGACGGGGTTCCCTCGACCGACCCGGCGCTGAACACCACCGTCGGCCCGGCCCCCAGGGTCGAACTGACCGGCGAGAGCGACCCGGCTCGCACCGACCGGCAGGCGGGCAAGCTCAAGGACAGCTCCGCCAGGATCCTCGGCGTCGGCCGGGAGGACGCCGCCAAGCCGATGGGCGAGGACCGGATCTACCCGGACGTGCCGAAGGAGACCCTCACCGCCTCCGTACCAGGCGGCGGCCGCAGGCGCGGGGGCGGCGGCGCCGGACGCGCCGCCGACACCAAACCGGGCATCGGCATCGTCACCCAGCAGGAGCGCGGGCCGCAGATCCAGGCCGCGGTCGGTGAGGGCCAGGGCCGGCTGGGCTCCGAACAGGCCAAGCAGAAGCAGGGCGAGGCCGACGCGCGTCGGCAGAACCAGGCCGAGATCGACCAGGCGGTCGCCGACGACGCCCAGGCCCAGGCCGGCGAGCGGGGCGACGCCGCGGAGAAGGTCACGGCCGAGCGCGAGCAGTGGCGCACCGAGCAGGACCGGAAGGTCTCCGGCGCGGACCGGGACGCGGACGCCGAGCACAAGGACAAGACCGGGCAGATCGACGGGAAGCGGACCGAGGCCGACAAGGACGTCCAGGACCGTCAGCAGCAGGACAACCAGAAGATCCAGGACAAGCGGAAGGAGGCCGAGGAGAAGGCGCAGAAGGAGAAGGACCGCAAGAAGGAGGAGTCCGAGGGCTGGTGGGGCTGGGTCAAGTCCAAGGTCAAGGCGGCCTTCGACGCGCTGGTCGAGGCGGTCACCAAGGTCTTCGACTACTTCCGCGGCCTGATCAACGACATCATCGACGGCTTCCGGAAGTTCGCGAACTGGGCGATCGACCAGGCGCGGAAGTTCGCCGTCGACCTGATCGACAAGCTCGCGGACGCGCTGATCAAGATCTGCGACGTGCTGCTGGCGGCCTTCCCCGAACTGCGGGACAAGTTCCGCAGGAAGATCGAGGAGTGGCGCGACAAGGCCGTCGCCAAGGTCAACGAGTGGGCCGACAAGCTCAAGAACGCCGTCAACAAGCTGCTCGACGCGCTGGCGGCCGGGCTGAACGCGCTGCTGGACGCGCTGGAGGCGGGGCTGAAGGCCGCCATCGAGGCCGTCCGCAAGGCGGTGATGGACGCCATCGACTTCGTGCAGAAGGCGATCGCGGTCTTCGGCGAGTTCGCGGCCCTGATCGGCGACATCGCCCCCGACCCGGGCGGGTGGCTGAAGAAGCTCGGCACCGCGGCGATCGACGGCATCCAGCACTACCTGTGGGGCGCGATCAAGAGCGCGGTGAAGCAGTGGTTCAACGACAAGGTGGAGTCGGTCGTCGGCCTGACCTCCACCATCGTCAACGTCCTGGTCAAGGGCTGCATCTCGATGGCCCAGATCGGACGGATGGCCTGGCAGGCGATCGTGGCGGCGCTGCCCGGAATGATCGTCTCGATCGTCGTCGAGAAGCTGGTGTCGATGATCGTGCCGGCGGCCGGTGCGATCATGGCCGTCATCCAGGGCCTGGTCGCGGCGTGGAACACCATCAGCAAGATCATCGCCGCGATCGGGAAGTTCGTCGCCTTCCTCAAGGCCGTCAAGTCCGGATCGGCCGCCTGCCTGTTCGCGGACGCGGTCGCGGCGGGCGTGGTCGCGCTGCTCGACTTCATCTCCAACTTCCTGCTCAGCAAGCTCAAGGGGGCCGGCAAGGCCGTCGGCACCAAGCTCAAGGGCATCGCCCAGCGGATCCTGAAGGGCCTGGCCAGGGCCGGCCAGGGCGCCCGCAAGGCAGCCGGCCGGGCCGTCGACAAGGCCCGGGCGAGCCTGCGCCGGGCCACCCGGACGCTCCGCCGGCGCCCCTCCCCCAGCCGGACCGCCACCCGCCCCGCCCGCACCGGACCCGCCCGGCACACCATCGAACACGCGAAGCCCCCGGCACTCACCCCTGGACGCCCGCGCCGCGAGGTCACCCGCCCGAAGCCCACCCCCCGCCGCCGGCCCACCTCCCCCGTCGGCCGCGCCCTCAACGCCTCCCGCCAGACCGTCAAGGCCGCCCTCAACCGCGTCCGCACCGCCGCCCGCACCCTCGGCCGCAAGCTCCTCCACAGCAAGCTCGGCCGTGCCCTCACCAACGGCGCCCACCGCATCCGCGACGCCTACCGCAGGCAACGCGACCGCCTCCGCGCCTGGCAGCAGAAGCGCCGACAACAGCGCGCCGAGCGCCGCGCCCACGAGAACTCGCCCCAGGCGAAGCAGCAGCGGCTCGACCTGATCGTGGCCCGTCTGCAGCCGCGTCTGACGCGGCTCCTCGGCAAGGGGATCCGGAGGCAGGCCCTGGGAGCGGTACTGCGGGCGCTGCGTGCCTGGTACCGGCTGACCGGGCTCGAACTGAGCGGTCTCCCGCGGTTCGTCATCCGCGCGCTGCTGAACCCGGAGAAGGTCGCGGTCGCGGGAGTGGAGCTCGATCGCACCGAACTCCTGGAATTCATCCGCACGGTGGCGGACGAGGTCCGGGGTTCGTCACGACACGTGGAGAACACGGAGGACATCGGGTACGACCAGCAGAACAAGCGGATATCCACCGGCGACAGGATCGATTCCGTGTCCATGGCGAACAGGTTCCGCAAGCTGGCCTTCCCGGACGGGAGCTACCAGACGGTCGAGGGCCCGAACGGCGCGACCGTGGGACTCAAACAGGGGTTCAACAGTCCACGCAACCAGGTGGTTTCGCCGCACGGAAGCGCCGCCGAACGGCTCCCTCACGACTATCCGAGCATGTTCAACGGCATGTCGGGGCCGGAACAGGAGAAGATCGCCCGTGCGATGCTCGCCGATCTGGGCGGGGGCCCCGCACCGGAGGGCGCGGACGCCATCCCGGAAGGCAGGCGGACGTTCCTCCACACCCTCGGTGCCGTCGAGCACAACCGGTCGCCCAGCGACGTGGTCTACCGGGCGATGGCCTACAAGGTCGCCACGGAGGATTCCGGCAAGTTCGACAAGAAGCGGCGCGCCGCCGGAATGACCAACTTGGACGAAGCCGTCAACAAACTGCCGCTGGCACCGAAGGGGGCGCAGAGTGAGGCCCGCCAGCTCAATCTCGCCCTCAAGTTCAAGGAGTTGAAGTCCTCGACCAGCGACTCCGACGTGCTCGCCCGACGCATGCAGGCGCTCGCCGCGCAGGAGGGGCTCGGCCCGGCCGAGCTCCAGCAGCTGACAGGCGTCAGCCAGGCCCGCTTCCTCACGAACCAGGGGATACCGGCCAAGAGGCGCAAGGAGGTTCGGACCGTGATGAACAACAAGAACGCGTCCGAGGAGGACCGGGCGAAGGCACGCGCCGAGATGGAGTCCTGGAAGCAGGCCTACGTCCAACACGCCTGGGGCGAGGCCGCCCGGACGGGAGAAGTGAGGACCACGCGCAAGGCCGACGCCATGGCCGAACGCGAGGTGGCGTTCCTCAAGGCCTGGGCCGCGACGCTCGAGCTCGACTTCGCGGGCAGCGAGGGCAAGGAGAGACTGTTCGCGCACATCCGCGCTCACATCTACGAGATCTACGGCCTCTGAGGCCTGGAACGCACCGAATTGGAGGGTGGATGACCACCGGACGTCACACGGGTCGGCGCTTGATTCTCCACGATTCCGTGGACAACGCCGAGATCCGGGCCTTCGCCGAGGCCGACGGATGGACCTACGAAGGGGACATCGCCCGGGATCCGGAGACCCAGGCCCACTACGAGGCGAAGTGGTCACTGCCCGGCGGCCTGTCGGCGCACTACGTCGCGGACGAGTTCGTCGACGCCCGGTACATGGTCGTCGCCGGTGACGACGGTGCGCGGGTCCAGGAGGCGTCGGCGCGACTGGAGGCCGCGCTGGACTTCTGGAGCGTCGACGAGCTGGAGACCGACTTCGACGTGTGCGTCTACCCGATCGAGCAGGCGAGGTCCGTGTTGCTCCTGGGCGCCGGATCCCCGAAGCGGGCGGTGGGCTCCGTGGTCATGCGCGTCCTGGAGGCGGTCCGGCACAAGGATCCCCGGGTCCGTCGGGCCGCGGTTCAAGCCATGGTGTACTCCGAGTGGCCCGAGTACCGGGAGCCGCTGGCGGACGTGGTCGCCCACGACGCGGACCCCGAGGTCGTCCGCGAGGCGGGGATCGCCCTTCGGCTGCTGGAGGAGCCGGCCCGGCCGGAGGAAGACTCCTGATGGCCGGGTACGCGGACGCCCCCAGGCCGGTCAGGGCCGGGCTGGTCATCGTCGACGCGCTGCGCGGGACGCCGCAGCGGGTGGTCGTGCTGCAGTTCAATCCGGACAGTCTGGAGCGGTCGTTGGCGCCGCAGGTGGCGGGGGCGGACGGGAGTGGGGACCGGACGGAGGCGTTGCGGCTGAAGGGGCCGGCGGTGGAGACGTGGAAGTTCACCGCGGAGCTGGACGCGACGGACCAGTTGGAGGTGCCGGCGCCGAACGGCATCCATCCGCAGTTGGCCGCGCTGGAGTTGCTGGCGCAGCCGACCAGTTCGCAGTTGCGGGCGAACCAGGCGCTGGCCTCGGTGGGGACGCTGGAGATCACGCCGGTCGAGGCGCCGCTCACGCTGTTCACCTGGGGCGGCAAGCGGATCCTGCCCGTGCGGTTGACCGAACTCACCATCACCGAGGAGGCGTTCGACATCGACCTGAACCCGATCAGGGCCACCGTCGCCATCGGCCTGCGTGTCCTGACCGTCAACGACCTGCCGGCCGGCCACCGCGGAGCCGAACTCTACCTGGCGCACCTGGTGCAGCAGGAGCGGCTGGTCGGCACCGCGGCCGACGGGCGGCTGAGCGCGCTCGGCCTGGGCGGGGGGCTGTGATGACCGCCGACCACCCGCTGAACGCGCTGCCCGCGCCCTCGCCGTACCCGCCGACCAGCCGGTACCACGACGTCCCGGTCGCGCTGTACACGGAGCCGGACGGGCGGCAGGTGCCGTACCTGAGGCGGCGGTTGCTGCCGAACCCGGACAGCCTGACCCCGCTCACCGAGCATGTCGTCGGTGCCGGCGACCGCCCCGATCTGCTCGCCTACCGCTACCTCGGCAGCGCCGACCAGTGGTGGCGGATCGCCGACGCCAACCCGGTGCTCGATCCACGGGAGTTGACCGCGACGCCGGGGCGGCGGATCACCATCGCGCTGCCGGGCGGGGTGCCGGGGGTGGGGGGTGTCTGAGGCCTCGGCCGTCACGGGGGGCGGGTCGGTCGGGTCGATCCACCTCACCCTGCTGATGGGCCCGCAGATCCCGGTGCCGGTGCCGCAGCCGGTGACGGACGCCCTGCTGTCGGCGCAGGTCACGGTGGCGTCCGGGCAGCGCAGCGGGTTCCAGCTGGCCTTCGACCTGTCGAAGCGGGGGCTGATCAACACCGCGCTGCTGCCGGGCGGCTTCTTCGATCCGAAGATCAGGGTCGTGCTGATGGTGATCGTCTCGGGCACCCCGACCGTGCTGATGGACGGTGTGATCATCCGCCAGGAGGTCGGCATCAGCAACCAGCCCGGCCAGTCCACGCTCACCGTCACCGGCGAGGACCTGACGGTGCTGATGGACCTGGAGGAGCAGGCCGGCGTGCCGTTCCCGGCGATGTCCCCGGCGGCCCGGGTCGCCGCGATCATCGGAAAGTACGGGCAGTACGGCATCGTTCCGCTGGTCATCCCCGAGCTGGTGCCGCAGACGCCGATGCCCACCCGGCGGATCGACTTCCAGAAGGGCACCGACCTCGGGTACGTCAACGAGCTGGCGAAGGCCAACGGCTACGTGTTCTACCTCGACCCCGGGCCGGCCCCCGGGGTGAGCCGCGCCTACTGGGGGCCGGAGAACCGGCTCGGCGTCCCGCAGCCCGCGCTGAACGTGAACATGGACGGGCTGTCCAACGTCGACCAGCTCACCTTCGCCCTCGACGGGACCGCCCGCGAGGAGCCGGAGGCCCGCATCCAGCTGCCCGCGACCAAGGTCTCCTCGATCCTGCCGGTGCCGGAGGTCAGCATCCTGCGCCCGCCGCTCGCGCTCAGGCCCGCGCCGGCGCTGAAGAAGAAGGTCATCGCCGACACCGCCAAGAAGGACACCTCCCAGGCCGTCGCCGAGACCATCGCCCAGGCGATGCAGTCGGCGGACGCCGTCTCGGGCTCCGGCCAGCTCGACGTCGTGCGGTACGGCCACGTCCTGCGGCCGCGCGAGCTGGTCGGAGTGCGCGGCGCCGGGCTCACCTACGACGGGCTGTACTTCGTCAAGAGCGCCACCCACAACCTCAAACGCGGCTCGTACACCCAGAACTTCACGCTGGCCCGCGAGGGCCTGATCGCCCTCCAGCCGACCGTCGTCCCGTAGCCGTCCCACAGCCGCGCCCCAGCCGTCCCACAGCCGCCCCACCGCTGTCCCGACCGACTGCCAGGAGTTGCCAGCATGGCCGAACCGACCCGCTACCTCGGCAAGTTCCGGGGAACGGTGGTGAACAACGTCGACCCGCTCGGGATCGGCCGCATCCAGGCGCAGGTGCCCGACGTGCTGGGCGACGCCGTGTCGACCTGGGCGATGCCGTGCTTCCCGGTGGCCGGCCAGGGCATGGGGCACTACGCCGTTCCGCCGGTCGGGGCGGGCGTGTGGCTGGAGTTCGAGCAGGGCGACCAGAGCTACCCGATCTGGACGGGCTGCTGGTACGGCTCCGCCTCGGAGGTCCCGGTGGAGGCGAGGACGGGCCCGCCGGGAGCGCCGAACGCGGTGCTGGAGACCTCGGGACGGCGGGTGATCATCCTGTCCGACGATCCGACCACGGGGATCACCCTCCGCACCCCGAGCGGGGCCTCGATCGTGATCAACGACTCGGGCATCCAGATCAGCAACGGCCAGGGCGCCTCGATCTCGCTCGTCGGCGCCACCGTTTCCATCAACCAGGACGCCCTGAGCGTGACCTGACGGGGGAGAGACTCGTGCCCGGAAATCTGCTGCACGTCAACGCGACGGTGACCTGCCCGCACGGCGCCCAGGCGACGGCCCGGCCCGCCCAGGCCCGGGTGCTGGTCGCCGGCCAGGCCGTCACCAGTACGGCCGACCCGTACACCGTGACCGGCTGTCCGTTCACGGTGGCCGGCAAACCGCAGCCCTGCGTCACGATCCACTGGGTGGTGCCGTCCGCCCGGATCCGGGTGAACGGCTCCCCCGCCCTGCCGCGGTCCGCCGTCGGGCTGTGCCAGAGCGCCGAACAGGTCCCGCAGGGGCCGCCGATCGTGACCGTCGTCCAACAGCGGGCGGAGGGGGTATGAGCATCACACGGCACGCCACGCACGGCGGGAACCCCGGCCACTCCGGGAACGCCGGCCAGGCCGGGAACGCCGCGCACGGCGGGCACGACGGCCCGGCCACGCGCACCGCCGAGCCGGCGAGTCCGCCGCCCGGCCCCGCCCGGACGGACCTCGCGTTCCCGTTCCGGATCGACAGCCGCGGGCGCACCGCCGAGGCCGGGTACGACGACCACGTGCGGGACCTGATCGAGCAGTTGCTGTTCACCAGCCCCGGCGAGCGGGTCATGCACCCCGACTTCGGCTGCGGGCTGCTCGACCTGGTCTTCGCGCCGAACAGCCCGGAGCTGGCCGCCACCCTGCAGATGTCCGTCCAGGCGGCGCTGCAGCGGTGGCTCGGCGACGTGATCGAGGTCGTCTCGCTCGACGTGGAGAGCGAGGACAACGTGGTGCGGGTCGAGCTGGCGTACGTCGTGCGCCTGACCGGTTCGCAGCGGCAGGACGTGTTCGAGGGCGGGGTGGCGGCATGACCGGCCGATCCGAAGTGACCGGGCAGCCCTCACGCCCGGCGGTCCGGTGCGGGACCGAACGGCGTCGCGCCGACGTGCGCGCGGCCCGGCTGCTGGGCCTGGACGGCGCCGAGCCGGACGACGACGGGCGCACCCTGAGCGTGACCTTCCTCGGCCGCGCGCCGGACGAGCTCGGCCCGGAGAACATCCGCGTCGACGGCGGCCGGCGGATCACCGGCCTGCGCGCCCTCGCGGTCGACATCGAGCGCGCGGACGACCCGGAGCTGGACGACCGGATGCTCGTCACCCTCGACCGGGCCGGCGACACCTCCCGCTACCGGCTGACCGTGGTCGAGGCGGACGCCTACGGCCGCCCGGGCACCCGCCCGTACCCGGGCTTCGACCCGAGGTACGCGAGCACCGACTTCTCCTTCGGCGCCGACTGCCCCTCCCCCTACGACTGCCGCACCGAGGAGAGCTGCCCGCCCTCCCACCGGCCGGCCCCGGTCATCGACTACACCGCCCGCGACTACGAGAGCCTGCGGCGGCTGGTGCTGGACCGGATGAGCCTCACCACCCCCGGCTGGACCGAGCGGCACCTGCCCGACCTCGGCGTCACGCTGGTCGAGCTGCTCGCCTACACCGCCGACCAACTCTCCTACCAGCAGGACGCGGTGGCCACCGAGGCCTACCTCGACACCGCCCGCCGCCGGGTGTCGGTGCGCCGGCACGTCCGGCTGATCGACTACGCCGTGCACGACGGCTGCAACGCCCGGGCGTTCGTCGCGCTGGAGACGGACCGCCACCTCACCCTGCGGCACGGCACCTTCCGCTTCGCCGCCGTCGACGTCAGCCGGCTCGGACCGCAGGAACGCCCGCAGCCGTCCACGGTGATCCCGGACGAGGAGCTGGACACGCTCGCCCGGACCGCCGCCGTCGAGGTGTTCGAACCGCTCGGCGGGGCGGACCTGGTGCTGCACCCCGCGCACAACACCATCCGGTTCTGGACCTGGGGCGACCAGGACTGCGTCCTGCCCGCGGGCGCGACCTCCGCCACCCTGCGCGACGACTGGCACGACGACCGGCACCGCGACCACCCCGAGGCCGAACGGCACGGCGACCGCCCCGACGCCGAGCGGCGCCGCGACCGCCCCGACGCCGCCCGGCCGCGGCACCGCACCCGGCACCTGGCGCTGCGCCCCGGCGACCTGCTGGTCGTCGAGGAGGTGCTCGGCCCGCGCACCGGCGTCGCCGCCGACGCCGACCCCGCGCACCGCCAGGCCGTCCGCCTCACCTCCGTCACCCACCTGGTCGACGAGCTGTACGAGCAGCCCGTCGTCGAGGTCACCTGGGCGCCGGAGGACGCGCTCGTCTTCCCGGTCTGCCTGTCCACCCGCGGCGGGAGCGACTGCGGCCCGATCGCCGACGTGAGCGTCGCCCGCGGCAACGTCGCCCTGGTCGACCACGGCCGCTCCCTCACGTTCTGCGGCGGGGCCCCGGAGACCTTCACGGTGCCGCCGGAGCCGGTCCGGGTCGCGCCCTGCGAACCGGACGGCTGCGGCTGCGGCTGCGCGGACCGCACCGAGGGCAGCCCCGCGGCGGAGGCCGTCCACGGGCTGCTCGACCGGACCCGGGCCGGCCGCCAGCTCGGCCCGGAGCAGGTCCGCGAGCTGTACGCGCTGCTCGGCGAGCCGGCGGTACGGCGGGCCGGGCTGGGCATCCACCTGGCGCCGGGCGCCGGCGCGGAGGGCGAGGACGGCCAGGGGGCCGAGGTCGAGCCGCCCACCGCCGACGCCCAGGCGGCGGCGCTGGAGACGCTGCTCGACCAGACCCGCTACCCCGTCCTGCCGCAGCCCTTCCTCCCGGTGCTGCGCCACGCCCCGGTCACCCAGGCGGCCGCCTACCCGGACCTGGCGCACGTTTGCGCCCGGCAGGCCGCCCTGCTCGCCGGCATCCCCGAACGGGTCCGGCAGCGGCTGGAGGAGCTGTGGCACCGGGCGAGCCGCGGCCACGACCTCTCCCGCGCCGAACTCGCCGAGCTGACCGTGCTGTTCGGCGCCCAGGTGGTGCACGCGCTGCGCCTCGCCGACCGGCCCGCCGCCGGCCTGCGCGAGCTGCTGGCCCGCCGCGGCCGACTGCTCGCCGCCAAGCTGCGCCGCCTGGAGGTACTCACCGCGCGCGCCCGCGCCGGCGGGGTGCTGCGGCGCTCCGGCGTCTGGGAGGTGGCCCAGAGCTGGGGCGCCCGGTACGCCTCCGGGCTCGCCGCCGACTCCCCCGCGCTGGCCGGCCCGGCGAGCGGCATCGCCGTCCAGGACCCGCGCGCCGCGCTGCCCGCCGTCCGGGCCGCCGTCGACGGCCAGGAGTGGACGCCCCGCCGGGACCTGCTCGCCGACGGCCCGCGGGAGCGGCACTTCGTGGGCGAGCCCGAGGACGACGGCCGCCTCGCGCTGCGCTTCGGCGACGGCCGCCACGGCCTGCCGCCCGCGCCCGGCGCGCTGCTGCGGGTCGCGTACCGGATCGGCAACGGCACGGCCGGGAACGTGGGCGCGGAGGCCATCAACCGCCTGGTGGTCTGTCAGGACGAGCCGCCCTGCCCGACGGGGAGCGTCCCCGCCGCCCGGCCGAAGGACGCGGTGCTGCGGGTCCGCAACCCGCTGCCCGCGACCGGCGGCGTCGAGCCCGAACCGCTCGACCAGGTACGGCAGTCGGCCCCGCTCGCGCTGAGCCACACCCGGCTGCGCGCCGTCACGGCCGCGGACTACGCGGAGCTGGCCGCCGCCCTGCCGGGCGTCCGGCGGGCCGCCGCCGAACTGCGCTGGACCGGCAGCGTCCAGGAGGTCCACGTCGCCGTGGAGCCGTACGGGCAGGCCACGGCCGACCCCGCCCTGCTGGAGGCGGTCGGGGACGGCCTGGAGGCCTACCGGCGGATCGGCCACGACCTGGTGGTCCGCCCGGCCGTGCTGGTACCGATCGACCTCGAACTGCGGATCTGCGCCGCCGCCGGCCACCAACGCGGCCACGTCCTGGCCGAGTTGCGCCGGGTGCTGGGCAGCCGCGCGCTGCCGGACGGCCGCGTCGGATTCTTCCACCCGGACGCGCTGGGCTTCGGCGACCCGGTGCGGGTCTCCCGGCTGGTGGCCGCGGCCGCCGCCGTACCGGGCGTGGTCAGCGCTCAGGTCACCAGGTTGCGGCGGCAGTTCGGGCGGGACGACGGCGAGCTGGCGGACGGGCTGCTGCGGCTCGGCGCGCTGGAGGTCGCCGCTTGCGACAACGACCCCGACCGGCCGGAGAACGGCCGGCTCTCGATCGTGATCGGAGGTGGCCGATGACCGGCCAGTGCACCTGCGGCTGCTCGGGCACCGCCACCGCGACCCCGGCCCCGCTGTTCAACCCGCCCGGGCTGGACGCCGTCGGCTACCGCGTCGGCCGCTACGGGGAGTTCCTCGACAGCCTGCTCGCCCGGCTGTCCGGCCCCGCCTACCCGGCGCTGCGCGACCTGACTGTCCGCACCCCGGACGACCCGGCGATCGCCCTGCTGGACTCCTGGGCCGTGCTCGCCGACGTGCTCACCTTCTACTCGGAGCGGATCGCCAACGAGGGCTACCTGCGCACCGCCACCGAGGAGGACTCGCTCACCCTGCTCGGCCGGCTGGTCGGCCACCGGCCCCGGCCCGGCGTGGCCGCCGACACCTACCTCGCCTACACGCTCGACCACGACCCGCGGGCCGCCGAGGACCCGACCGTGGTCGTCCCGCGCGGCGCCCGCAGCCAGAGCGTCCCCGGCCCCGGCGAGGACCCGCAGTCCTTCGAGACCGCCGAGGACCTGCCCGCCCGCTCCGCCTGGAACGAACTGGCCGTACTGCGCCGCCGCCCGTACCAGCTGACGCCCGGCCAGCTGAACCCCGGCGGACGCGCCGAACTGTTCGCCGCCGGCACCGCCAACAACATCAGGCCCGGCGACCGGCTGCTGTTCGTCTTCAGCGCCGACCGGGCCGCCGACCCGGTCCACCGGGTGCTGCGGCTGGTGCCCGAGGTGCGGATCGACCGCGAGAACGACGTCACGGTGATCGGCCTGCCCCGGGACCTGCGCACCCTCAAGGACCTGCGCGCCGAACTGGCGGACTGGATCACCGTCTCCGAGAACGCCCCGAACCCCCGGCCCGGGCGCAGCCGGATCATCCGGGACTTCGACGAGCAGGTGCTGGCCCCGCTGCGCGCCGACCTCGACCTGCCGACCGGTCCGCTGAGCACCCCGGCGGACTTCGCCGACCGGCTCGTCCCGGTGACCGCCCGGGCGGCCGAGGCGGCCGAACTGGCCCGGTCCCAGCAGCCGGTGGCCGACTGGTTCGGCCGCCTCGGCGACGAACTGGACGGCCTGCGGGACCGCGCCCACCAGCTGGAGCCGCCGCAGGCACCGGAGCGGCCCACGCCCGGCCCGGGCGGCTCCGGGGCCGCCGACCCGGCCGTCCGCGGTCTCGGCTCGCTGCTGGCGGCGCTGCGCACCGCCCCGACCAGGCCGCCGCTCAGCTCCCGGGACCTCACCCGCGACCCCCAGCGCCTCTTCGCGCCGGGATCGGACCTCGGCGCCCAGCTGCTGTCCGCGCTCGACCCCCGGCTGCGCGACGGCCTCTACCCCGCCTGGCGGCAGGTCGACCTGACGGCGCCGCTCGCCGTGCACGAGATCCAGGCGATGCGGGTGGTCGCCACCCCGTTCGGCGCCACCGCGCCGCTCAAGCCCGTCTACGGCGACGACGGCCGGATCGACCGCTACGTGGACTGGCCGCTCGCCGGCAGCACGCTGATCGGCGTCCGGGTCACCTTCGACACCACCGGAACCGTCCCGAAGACCGCCGACTTCACGTACGTCGAGGCCGGCAGCCTGGTGCACAGCGGCATCTCGCTGCCCTGGGACCACACCTTCCCGTTCGGCCCCGGGCAGGTCCAGGTGGTCACCACCGAGCCGCCGCCTCCGCCACCGCACCTGCGCACCGCCGTGCCCGCCCCGGACGACGAACCCGGGGTCAGCGCCCGGTTCCTGGCGAAGCTGCCGGAACGCGCCGTCTTCATCTCCCGCCCGCGGGCCGACAACCGCGTCCACGTGACGGTCGACGGCGGTCCCGGCGCCGCGCTCGACTACCTGCTCGACCCGGGCCAGGAGAAGACCGGCGAGTCCGGCGAGCTGAACGTCCGGGTGCACCGCTACGTCGGCACCGACCAGTCGGCGCCGGCGGTCGAGGTCGTGTTCACCACCAAGCTGCAGCCGGTCTCCGGTACGGTCCTCACCCTCGACGCCGTGTACGACCAGATCGCGCCCGGCAGTTGGGTGGTCGTCCAGCGCCCGCGCAAGGGCCTCGACGGAGGCATCCCGGGCAGCCGCGACCTCGCCGAGGTCATCACCCGGGTGACCGACGTGCGGGTGATCTCCCGCGCCGACTTCGGCATCACCGGCAAGGTGACCGAACTCTCCCTGCAGCAGCCCTGGTTGGACGACAAGGACACCCAGCTCTCGGACATCAGGGACGCCACCGTCTACGCCCGCGGCGAGTCGCTGCGGCTCGCCGACGAGCCCGTCACCGAGGAGGTCCACGGCGACCGGATCGAACTCGCCCGGCTCTACGACGGGTTGACCCCGGGGCGGTGGATCGCGGTCGGCGGCGAGCGGACCGACATCCCGAACACCACCGGCGTGCTGGGCACCGAACTCGCCATGATCGCCGGCGTCGAGCAGGGCGTCGACCCGCGGCTGCCCGGGGACACCGTCCGCACCACGATCACGCTCAGCGCCCGCCTCGCCTACCGCTACCGGCGCGACACCGTCCAGGTCCTCGGCAACGTGGTGCGCGCCACCCAGGGCGCCACCCGCGACGAGGCCATCGGCAGCGGCGACGCCGGTGTCCCCGGCCAGCGCTTCGCCCTCTGGCAGTCGCCGCTCACCTGGCTGGCCGCCGACACCCCCAGGGGCGCGCAGAACACCCTGGAGGTCCGGGTCGACGGGGTGCGCTGGCACGAGGTCGACAGCCTCGCCGGGCGCGGCCCGGACGAACGGGTCTACGTCACCGCGACCGCGAGCGACGGCCGCACCACCGTCACCTTCGGCGACGGCGTGCACGGTTCGCGCCTGCCCACCGGCCGGGAGAACGTCCGCGCCCGCTACCGGATCGGCATCGGCGAGGCGGGCAACGTCGGCGCCGGCCGGATCACCCAGCTCACCACCCGCCCGCTCGGCGTCTCCGCCGTCGTCAACCCGCTGCCCGCCACCGGCGGCGCCGGCCCGGACGGCCCCGGCCTCGCCCGGCGCAACATCCCGCTCGCCGTCACCGCCCTGGACCGGCTGGTCTCGGTCACCGACTACGAGGACTTCACCCGCTCCCGGGCCGGGATCGGGCGGGCCGGCGCCACCCGGCTCTCGGACGGCCGGCGGGAGCTCGTCCACGTCACGGTGGCCGGGGTGGACGACATCCCGCTCACCGCCGACTCCGACCTGATCCGCACCCTGCACTCCTCGCTCACCGCGTACGGCGACCCGAGGCTGCCGGTCGAGGTCGCGCTGCGCGAACTCGTCCTGCTGGTCGTCGCCCTGAGCGTGAAGGTCGACCCGGACCACTCCTGGGACCTCGTCGAACCGGCGCTGCGCGGCGCCCTGCTCGACCGCCTCGGCTACGCCGGACGCCAACTCGGCCAGAGCGCCCACCAGTCCGAGGTCCTCGCCGTCGCCCAGGCCGTCCCCGGCGTGGACCGGGTCGACGTCGACGTCTTCACGGGCGTGCCCGGCAGCCTCACCCCGGAGGGCCTGGAGCGGCTGTCCGACCTGCTCGCCCAGCCGCAGCCGACCGTCCCGGCCCGGCTCGCCCGCTTCGAGGAGCAGCGCTACCGGGTGAAGGACCCGGCCGGGGAGTCCCTCACCGACATCGCCGCCCGCAACGGCATCCCGGTCGCGGAGCTGCTGCGCCTCAACCCGGACGTCACCGACACCCGCCCGCTGCCGCCCGGCCGGGTGCTGACGGTGTTCCGCGGCATCCGCCCGGCCCAACTCGCCATGCTGTCACCGAATCTGCCCGACACGTTGATCCTCAAGGAGGTCCGCTCATGACCGACCCGAGCGGGCGGGACCCGGACGGACTGCTGGAGCTGCTGCCGCAGTGGCACCGGATGCGGGACGCCGACGCGGGCGAGCCGCTGCGCGCCCTGCTGGCCGTCATCGCCGAGCAGGTCGACGTCGTCCGCGGCGGCATCGACCAGGGCTACCGGGACTGGTTCGTGGAGACCGCCGCCGACTGGGCCGTCGCCTACCTCGGCGACCTGGTCGGCTACCGGATCCTGCCCGGCTACGAGGAGGTGCTCGCCACCGGGCTGCACGGCGGCGCCTCCCCCGAGCGGGCGGCGGCCCGCGACCGGCTCGCCGCCCGGCTGGCGCCGCGGCGCGACGTCGCGAACACCGTCGCCTACCGCCGGCGCAAGGGCACCCTGGCCCTGCTGGAGGAACTCTCCGCCTCGGTCGCCGACTGGCCGGCCCGCGCCGTGGAACTCTCCCGGCTGCTCGGCGAAACCCAGCCGGTGCGGCTGCTGCGCCCGGACGAGGAGCCGGCCGACCGCCGGCGGCTGGGCCGGGGCCGGCTGGTCGACGTGCGGCGCGGCGCCGAGCTGGACCTGCTCGGCGGGCCCTTCGACGGGCAGGCGCACACCGTCGACGTCCGCCGCGCCGCCTCCGCCCGCCGCCAGGGCGGCCGCACACCGGCCGGTGTCGCCCTGTACGTGTGGCGGCTGAAGCCGTACCCGGTCACCCGGGCGCCGGCCTACTGCATCGACCGGGCCAGGAACCTCTTCACGTTCTCGGTCCTCGGGAACGACGCCCCGCTGGTCACCCGGCCCGAGCCGGAGCCGTCTGCCACCCACCTCGCGGCGCTCGACAACGTGCCGGCACCGATCCGGCGCCGGCAGCTGGCCGAGCGCCCGGCCGACTACTACGGGCCCGGCAAGAGCTTCGCCATCTGGCGCGACGGCGCCCAGGAGCCGGTCCCGCCCGCCGAGATCACGGTGGCCGACCTGACCGACTGGGCGTACCGGCCCAAGCGCGGCCAGGTCGCCGTCGACCCGGTGCTCGGCCGGATCGCCTTCGGCGCCCGCTCCGCCCCGCGCCGCGGCGTCTGGGTCGACTACCACTACGCGTTCGGCGACGACACCGGCGGCGGGGAGTACCCGCGCGACCGCCCGCAGGCCCGGGACCGCACGGTCTACCGGGTCGGCCCCGGCGGGCCGTACGAGCGGATCAACGACGCCTACCAGCAGTGGCGCGCCGACCAGCAGGACGGCGGCGCGGGCGGCGCCGCCGTCATCGAGATCACCCACAGCGGCGCCTACCAGGAACAGCTGGACTTCGACCTGGAGGCCGACGACCGTCTGGAACTGCGCGCCGCCGAGGGCGCCCGGCCGGTGATCCGGCTGCTCGACTGGTACAGCAACCGGCCGGACGCGCTCAACGTCCGGGGCGTCAGCCCGGGCGGGCGGCTGGTCCTGGACGGCCTGCTGGTCACCGGCCGCGGGGTCAACGTCACCGGGCCGCTCGCCTCCGTCACCCTGCGGCACTGCACCCTGGTGCCGGGCTGGTCGCTGGAGCCGCACTGCGAACCGCACTCGCCGCAGGAACCCAGCCTCGTGCTGGACCACACCACGGCCTGCGTCCGGATCGAGCGCAGCATCCTGGGCTCGATCCAGGTCGTCGGCGACGAGGTGGACGACGACCCGCTGGAGATCCACCTCAGCGACAGCATCCTGGACGCCACCGGGCACCGGCGGCCGGCGCTCTCCGGGCCCGACTGCGAGCACGCCCACGCGCTGCTGCACGCCCACCGCTCCACGGTGGTCGGCGAGGTGCACACCCACGCGGTGCCGCTCGCCGAGGACTGCGTCTTCACCGGGCTGCTGCGGGTGGCCCGCCGCTCGCTCGGCTGCCTGCGGTTCTGCTACGTCCCCCCGGGCTCGCGCACCCCGCGCCGCTACGAGTGCCAGCCCGACCTGGCGCGCTCGGCGGTGACCGGGCTGGTCGAGCGCGGCGAGCTGCACCCGGCGCAGGCCGCCCGGCTGCGCGACGTGGAGGCCCAGCGGGTCCGCCCGCTGTTCACCAGCCTCCGCTACGGCACGCCCGACTACGGCCGGCTGGCCGCCGGGTGCGCGCCGGAGATCACCCGCGGCGCCGAGGACCGCTCCGAACTCGGCGCCTTCCACGACCTGTTCCAGCCCCAGCGCGAGGACAACCTGCGGGCGCGGCTGGCCGAGTACACCCCGGCCGGCACCGACGCCGGGATCTTCTTCGTCTCCTGACGTTCGTCTCCTGACGCCCGACCGCTCCCGTCCAGCCACTCCCGCCCAGCCACTCCCGCCCGACCATCGACTGCGCTCGACCATTGACTGTGAGAGGGAAACCGTGCACGCAGACTTCTCGCGCCTGACGTTCCGGCCCGGCAAGCACTATTCCGCCGTGCTGACCCAGCAGGGCCGGGTCCAGCTCGACGCCGACGCCAACGAGCAGGCCGCGATCGAGCGCTACCAGCTGCGCACGCTCGCCGCCGACCTGATCGGCCGTCGCGGCGGGCCGGCCGCGGCGGCCGGGTTCGCGATCGGCTACGTGCCGGGCAACCACGACGTCGACGACCTCACCATCGGCGGCGGCCGGTACTACGTGGACGGCATCCTGTGCGAGTCCTACCGCCCCGAGGAGGGCCTCGCCGTGCCCGACGACGGCGACTGGGGCGGCACCGGCGGCGGCGACGGCGAGGCCCGGCAGGCGCCCGCCGTCTGGACGTACTGGGACCAGCCGGACGCCTACCGGGACGAGGAGCGCCCCGGCGACCGGCTGCCCGGCGACTTCCCGTTCCTGGTCTACCTGAAGGTCTGGGAGCGCAGCGTCACCGCGGTCGAGGACCCGGAGATCCGCGAGGTCGCGCTCGGCGCGGCGATGCCCGACACGGCGGCCCGGGCCAAGGTCGTCTGGCAGGTACTCGCCCTGCCCGCCTCGGAGTTGAGCGTGCCGGACGGCGGGGTGTCCCGGGTCCGGGAGGCCTTCGACGCGTGGGCCGAACCGCACGAGCGGCCCGCCTCCTGGCTGGCCGCGCGCGCCCGGCGGCCGGAACGGGCGAACGAGGACCCGTGCCTGGCCCGCCCCGAGGACGCCTACCGGGGCCCGGAGAACCAGCTGTACCGGGTGGAGGTCCACCAGGGCGGCTCCGCCGAGGGCTGCGCCACGTTCAAGTGGTCCCGGGAGAACGGCTCGGTCGTCCTTCCGGTCGCCTCGATCGAGGGCGTCTGGGTCGACCTCACGACGCTGGGCGACGACGACAAGCTCGGTCTCTCGGTGGGCGACTGGGTCGAGGTCGGGGACAGCGCGTACGTCAGCCGCGACGAGCCGGCGGACCTGCTCCAGGTCGAGGAGACCGACCTGCCGGGCCGACGGGTACGGCTGTCCGCCGAGCCTGGCCCCGAGGTCGGGCGGCTGGCCGAGCGCCACCCCTTCCTGCGCCGCTGGGACCACCGGGCGGCCCGCGGCCGGGACGCCCTGCCGCTGGTCGGCGGCGCCCTGCGGATCCAGGAGGGCGCCTGGCTGGACCTGGAGGACGGCGCCCAGGTGTACTTCCGGCCGGGCGGCGCGTACACCCGCGGCGACTACTGGCTCGTCCCGGCCCGGACGGCCACCGGCTCGGTGGAGTGGCCGCAGAACACGGCCGGCGAGGCCCTGCTCCAGCCCCCGGCCGGCGTCCGGGTGCACCACGCCCCGCTCGCCTGGGTGAAGGGCCCGACCACGGTCGTCGACCTCCGGCAGACCTTCGACCCGCTGACGGCCCCCGCCGCGAGCGAGGCCTGAGCGGTCGGCCGCCGTCCGCACGGCAGTGCCTACCGTGCGGACGGCTCCACCGCCGGGCCGGGTCAGACGGCGAGGCGGGTGAGGTGTTCCGCGACGGTGGTCGGCGACGGCATGGCCGCGATCTCGGTGCTGACCTCGCGCGCGGCCCGGGTGAGGTCGGCGTCGGTGAGCAGCCGGTCGAGGAGGGCCGGGCCGATGTCCTCGGCGGCGGCGCGCAGGCCGGCGCCCCTGGCCTGGACCGCGTCGGCGTTGACGAAGCGGTCGGAGCCGTCGGGGAGGACGAGTTGCGGGATGCCGGCGTCCAGGGCGCCGAGGGCGGTGCTGCCGCCGCCGTGGTGGATGGCGGCGGAGCAGGTGTCCAGCAGTGCCCGCCACGGGACCCAGCCGCAGGCGCGGACGTTGTCGGGCAGGGTGTCGAGCGTGCCGAGGTCGAGGTCGCCGGTGGCGAGCACGAACTCGGCGTCGATGTCGGCGGCCGCCGCGATCACCCGCTCCAGCCTGGTCAGGCCGTCCGTCTTGGGCGGGACGGTGCCCAGCGTCACCGCCACGCGCGGGCGGTCGGCGGGCACGGCCAGGTGGGCGGGGAGGCCGTCCTCGCCGTTGTAGGAGACGGGCCGCATCGAGCGGCCGTACCGTTCGTCGCCGGCCATGCTCGGGGGCGCGAGGTCGATGACGTCCGCGGGCTCGGGCAGCCGGTCGATCCCGTGCCGGGCGAAGGTGTCCGCCATCTCCGCGAGCATCAGCGCGCGCAGCTTCGGGGTTCGGACGAACCCCAGGTCGTGCTGGACGGCCGGCACGCCGAGGCGGGTCGCCGCGAGCAGGGCCACCGGGAACTGGTAGTCGTACACCACCAGGTCCGGTCGCCACCGGGTGGCGAGCTCGACCACCGCGTCGGCCACGTCGCTGTTGACGTGGGCGGCCAGCGGGACGAACGCCTCGCGGTCGGCCGAGTTGCTCTCGACCACCCGTTGCATCAGGTCGGGCCGACGGGTGCGGCCGGCCTCCCTGATCACCTTGCGCCAGTCGACCCCGGGCGCGATGGGCAGGTACGGCATCCCGGCGCCGGCGACGGCCTCGCCACCGTCCATCGAGGCCACCGCGACCTCGTGGCCGAGTTCGCGCATCGCCCTGGCGAGCGGGACCAGCGGGAAGAGGTGGCCGATGCCGGGGACGCCGGCGAACAGTACACGCATGGAGGAACCTCGGTCGTGGGGTCGGGGGGGATGCCGGGGTGCGCGGGATCAGGAGGCGGCCCGGTTGAGGGCGGCTTCCATGCCGTTCAGCACGGCGTTGCAGTCGCGCTGCAGGGTGGCGGCGTCGACGGCGCTCAGCAGGTAGACGCCGAGCCAGTTGCGCGATCCGGCGGACGGGTCGAAGGCGGGGACCGTCCGGCCCGCGGGCATCGCGAAGGCGGGTACGGCCTCGATGGTGCTGCCGGGCGACAGCAGGCTCTGCCAGTCCACGGCCTGCGGGTTCCAGACCGGGCTGGTCCGCCAGGGCACGCCCGCCGCGTCGGCCGGGACGACGGCCAGCGAGGCGGCGGCCCCGACGCCGTCGAGGGGCATGACCGCGGGGTAGTCGACCCGCTCGCCGAGCAGCTGCCGCACCAGCATGCCGATCGGGTCGAGCCCGAAGACCTCGTGGACCTGCCTGGTCGTCAGCAGGCCGCCGAACCTGGCCGCGGTCTCGATGACCACCAGCTCGCCGTCCGCCATCAGCTTCAGCTCGGTGTGGGTGCCGCAGTTCTCCAGCCCGAGCGCGTCGACGGCCTGCCGCGAGACCTCCTCGATCCGGCGTTGCAGCGGCTCCGCGAGGACGGAGGGCGAGGTGCTGGCCACCTCGACGAAGGACGGCACGGTCGGCAGCTTGGCGGTGATGGCCAGCGGGTGGTAGACGCCGTCCGCGACGATCCCCTCCACGCTCACGTAGTCGCCGTAGCCGGGCTCCTGGTACCAGCCCTCGGTGGAGCCCTGGGCGATCGACTCGACCAGGCGGTCCCGGTCGGTGTCCGCGGCGTAGAGCTCGTTCATGCCGACCTGGCTGCCCGCCCGCAGCCCGCTCTCGATGCCGGCCCACGCGGGGGCGGCCTCCTCGACCGAGTCCAGCACGATCTGGGCGACCGACCCGGCGCCCCAGGCCGGCTTGAGCAGCAGCGGGGGCGTGAGCTCGGTGAGCGCGGTGGTCAGGTCGGCGAGGCTGTCGACCCGGCGGAACGCGGGTATCGGCACCCCGGCGGCCTCCCACGCCTCCCGCATCAGCCGCTTGTCCCTGGCGCGGATGATCCCCTCCCCCGGGCCGGCCAGGTGGAGCCGGCTCGCGGCGTGCGCGACGGCCAGGACCGCGAACTCCGAGAGGGTCAGCATCGCGTCGGCCCCGATGGCCTTCGCGTACTCCACGATCAGCTCGACCAGGTCGTCGCCGCGCGGGGCCTCGGGCACCAGCTCGATGCTGGTGCAGCTGGGCCGCCACACGTCCTCCCCGGCCGTGGGCAGCGGCGCCAGCGCGAGGACGTGCAGCTCGCCGCAGGCGGCGATGCGCGGGAACGCGTACTCCAGCGGGGCTCCGCCCTTGACGTAGACGTAGAGGATCTTGTTCAACGTACTTTCTCCTGAAGGAAGTTCACTCGTCCACGGGCACGCCGACGGGCGGGCCCGTGGGGCTCGCCCGCGCGCGCTCCCGGAGGATCGCTCCGGACCGTGGCAGGCCGGGGGGCGGCGGCGGACCGTACGGCGGTCCGGCCGCGTCAGCCGGCGGTGCGGAAGGGGCGCAGCTGCAGCAGGCCGATCTGGTCGCCCTCGATCGCCCACTCGACGTCGACCGGGGCCGCGTACGTCTCGTCGGGCGAGAAGTGCGCCTGCAACAGCCGGCTGATCAGGGCCAGTCGGCGCACGACGTCCTTGGTCGCGGCGTCCAGGTCGGTGGCGGCGGTGCCCAGCGAGATGGTCCGGCTGCCGCCCTCCATGGTGTTGTACAGGTACTGGAGCGGGGCGCCCCGGCCGTCCACCACGTCGGTCACCGAACGCGGCGAGATGTTGAGGTAGACGTCCCGGAAGTCCTGCGGGCTCAGGGGGTTGCAGGTGACCAGGACGCCGCCGACGGTGGCGCCGACCTGCTCCTGGACGATCACGGCCATCCGGCAGTGGTCCAGGGGGATGCCAGCCTGGCGCCGCAGCAGCACCGCCCGGGGCGAGAACAGCGAGGCCCAGACCTCCCGGACGGCGTCGAGGAGCGCGTCCGTGCCGCTGACGTTCGCCACCGACTCGTACAGTCCGGCGGCGGAGAAGCCGGCCAGGTCCTCGGCGTTGGAGGAGCTGCGGACGACCTGGAGGGGGGCGCCGTACAGGTGGCGGTCGACCGCCCGGTCGATCTCGGTGCGGATCGGGTCGGGCAGCGGGGTGTCACGGATCAGCCGCTGGACGTCGAGGCAGAGTTCCTCGATCCGCGGGGTCCCGTCCCCGAGGGCGGCGGCCAGCCGGTCGACGGCCTCCCGGAGCCGCTCGGAGGAGTCGAGGAAGCGCTGCTGGAGGGAGAACGGCAGCACGACCCCGCGCGGCACGTGGGCGTACTCCTTCACCAGGAGCCGTGCGGCGGCGTTCAGTTCGGCCTCGTCCGTGTCCTCCGGGAGGTCGAGCTGCCGGGCCAGGTAGCGCAGCAGGTCGGCCCGGGGCGGCCGGGGCACCTGGTAGAAGCCGAGCCAGCGGGGTGAGCCGTGCTGCAGCAGGTGGGTGAGTTCGCCGAGGTTGGCGGCCTTGGTGCCGAACCGCACGTGGTCGCCCTCGCGCAGTTCGGACAGCGCGGTGACGGGCGTGGGCGTGAGGTCGGGCCGGTCCACGGTGACGAGGTCGGCCGACGGGGTCGGCCGGGCTTCCCCGGGGTCGCCCGGCTCGGCGGCTTCGAGCCGGAGGTCCTCGCCGTCGGCCTCGACCCGGTAGTTCACCCACCGGCCGGCCAGAGCGGCGCGGTCGATCCGGTCGACGGCTCCGATGCCGACGGCGTTGGGGATCCGCCAGCCGGCGGCCATCACGTTGATGTGGGAGAGCGGCGTGGTGTGCTCGGTGTGGATGATGCCGGACACCCGGGGGATGTCCTCGGGCACCCGGGGCATCACCACGATGTCGTACCACTCCAGCGGCTCGGGGTCGGCCCGGTACTCCTCCTCCGAGCGGAACACCCGCAGCCGCCCGTGGGCCGTCCCGGGGTTCAGCGGCACGAACGAGGCCGCGGAGTAGAGCTCGTGGGACAGGACGCGCGGTATCTCGCTCTCCGGGATGTCGGCGAGGTCGACCTCCTGCGCGTGATTGGCCGGCTTGAGGACCAGCCGCAGCGACGGGTCGATGTGCTCGCGCACCCGGTGGTAGAAGAACCGCAGCATGTCCTGGGACATGGTGTCGACGTCGACCGTCTCCAGCGAGAGGAAGGTCCCGGCCTCGTCGCCGCTTTCCGTGGCGTGACGGGTGTGGCGGGCGAGGGTGCCGAGACAGAAACGACGGTCGGGATTCCGGTAGACGTCGTCGTTGAAGGAATCGAGCTGCCCCGCCAGTTCGTCGATCGACATGCCGAGGATCTCGCACCCGATGTAGCGGACGTGGAGCATGCCGTCGGCACTGTCGATGAAGTGGAGCACCGACTCGTCACGGTCGAGCACGATCTTCACATAGGGATAGCCACCGACCTGGCCGGCCAGCCCGGAGAACTCCTCGAGGGTGAGCTTTTCGCCTGCGCCTAAGAGGCGGGGCCGCGTGGTCGCGTCGTTGCGATCCGAACGGGTCATGCGCACAGTTCAGCCATTCGTCATCGTGTGCACGATCGGTACACACATGGTGCAGAAAGGGTCGGGTACGACCGCCTACACACTGCCATTCATTATGAACGTTTGACGAACGGTCATATGACATCAGGCCATCACGAAGTGATTCGGCCATAAGAGTCCCGTCAGGGAAAGCGCGAAGCCGCGTCGAGTTGTGGCAGAGGTCACAACAAGGGGGGTCGATACTCGGTGCGCGATCGAGCATTTCCGGAATTGTTGATTCCCGTACGACCTCAGATGATAAGCGCCCAATTCGCCCGAAGCACGCAAATCCCTGTTCATTCGGCTTCGGGTTGTCTTCTTCTTGCCCGCGGAACCCCGGCATCAACCCGGGACATCGACCCGGCGAGGGGTGGTGACTCCGCGTCAGCCGAGCGTGCGGTCGAGGTTGAACGCGGCGCTGATCAGCGCGAGGTGGGTGAAGGCCTGCGGGAAGTTGCCGAGCTGCTCGCCGGTCGGGCCGATCTCCTCGGCGTACAGGCCCAGGTGGTTGGCGTAGGTGAGCATCTTCTCGAAGGCCAGCCGGGCCTCCTCCACCCGTCCGGCGCGGGCCAGGGCCTCGACGTACCAGAACGAGCAGATCGAGAAGGTGCCCTCGGCCCCGCGCAGGCCGTCCGGGCTGGCCTCCGGGTCGTAGCGGTAGACCAGCGAGTCGGAGACGAGTTCCGCGCCCAGCGCGTCCAGGGTCGACAGCCACTTGGGGTCGTTGGGCGAGATGAACTTGGCCAGCGGCATCATCAGCACGGAGGCGTCGAGGAGGTCACCGCCCAGGCTCTGGGTGAACGCCCGGCGCCGGGCCGACCAGCCGGCCCGCATGATCTGCCGGTAGATCGCGTCCCGGCTGCGCTGCCAGCGGGTCAGGTCCGCGGGCAGCCCGCGCCGGTTCGCCATCCGGACCGCCCGCTCGATCGCCACCCAGCACATCAGCCGCGAGTACAGGAAGTCCTTGCGGCCGCCCCTGGTCTCCCAGACGCCCTCGTCGGGCTGGTCCCAGTGGTCGCAGAGCCAGTCCACCACGGCCCCGACCTCGTCCCAGTGGGCGCTGCTGATCGGCTGCCCCCACTTGTCGTACAGGTAGACGGAGTCGATCAGCGCCCCGTAGATGTCCAGCTGGAGCTGGCCGGTGGCGGCGTTCCCCACCCGCACCGGAGCGGACCCCAGGTAGCCCTCCAGATGCGGCAGCTCGCGCTCGGGCAGGTCGCTGCGCCCGTCGATCCCGTACATGATCTGCAGCGGCCCCGCGTCGCCGATGCCGGCACCGCCGCCGCGGAGGATGCCCCGCTCGGAGAGGAAGCCCATGAAGGCCTCGGCCTCCGCGGTGAAGCCCAGCCGGAGCATCGCGTAGACGCAGAAGGCCGCGTCGCGGACCCACACGTACCGGTAGTCCCAGTTGCGCTCGCCGCCGATCCGCTCGGGCAGGCTGGTCGTCGGCGCGGCCACGATCGCACCGGTCGGCGCGTAGGTGAGCAGCTTCAGCAGCAGCGCGGAGCGGTGCACCATCTCGCGCCACCGCCCGTGGTACCGGGAGCCGGCCAGCCAGTGGCGCCAGAACCGCACCGTCGCCTCGAACTGGTCCTCCGCCTCGGCCCGGGGACACGACCTCGGGGTGACGTCACCGCCGACCCGGTCGAGGGCGAACACCGCCGACTCGCCCTCGAGGAGCTTGAAGTGCGACCACACGTCCGCGCCGTCGCGTTCCAGCGGCACGGTGGCCGTCAGCGCCAGCGCCATCGACGGGGACTCGAAGACGGCCTCGTGGGGCTGCAGGCGCACGGTGTGCGGCTCGGTTCCGAAGCCGAAGCGGGGAGCCACCCGGGCCCGGAACGGAAGGGTTCCCCGGGCGCAGACCACCCGGCGGATCAGCCGGTGCCGGCCGGCCTCGCGCGAGTCGTCCACGACCGGCATGAAGTCCTGGATCTCCGCCACCCCGTCGGTGGAGAAGAACCGGGTGATCAGCACGTTGGTGTCGGGGAAGTAGAACTGCCGGGTGCGCGTCGGCACGTCGGCGGCCAGCTCGAACGAGCCGCCCCGGTCGGCGTCGAGGATGGACGCGAAGACGCTGGGAGCGTCGAAACGCGGACAGCAGTACCAGTCGATCGTGCCGTCCGTCCCCACCAGCGCGGCGGACCTGAGATCGCCGATCAGACCGTGCTCGGCGATCGGCAGGTAGCGCGAGCCGTCCACTCCCCCGAATCCGGCGTCGTCGAATGTCATCCCGGCCTCCTACCGCGGTGGACCACCGTCGGACAGCCGTGCCCGTTCACCCGGGAAACACCGTCGCTGGAGGCCTTGTTCCGACTCACCCTCCGTGATCGGGGCCACTCTCCGTGATGCCGGTGCGATGCGGACCGCCCGCCCCCGGAGGTGGCGGGTCGGCGGGCGGCGTGGACGGCGGGCCGGCGGCAGCCGTGGGCGTCGCGGACACCGTCCGGGAGAGCCACTGCCGGATCGCCTCCGCCGTCGTGGCCACGTGCTCGTCCAGGATCGAGTGGTGGTCACCCGGCACGTCGCCGACGCGCAGGTGCAGGGTGGGGACGCTCGTCTCCCCCGGCCGGTCCAGGAAGATGCGGGCGTACGCGCCCATCGCCGCGAGGCCGGGCTCGTCCAGCCCGAGCGCGCTGCGGACCGGCAGCTCGGTGAGCCACTGCTCGTCCCGGACGGGATGGGTGTCCACCAGCACCACCGCCTCGGCGCCGATCTCCTCCGCGGCCTCCTCCGCGACGGCCTGCGCGACCAGGCCACCGGTGGAGCGGCCCAACAGCACCACCGGTCGGCCGAGTCGACGGATCGAGGCGGCATGGGCCCGGACCAGGGCCGCCACGTCCACCGGGACGGGTCCGCCGTCGTACCCCGGGTGCGGAAGCACCCACAGGCCCGGCAGGTGCCGGGCGAGGGCGCCGTACTCCCCGGGGGGAGAGGCGAAGGCGGGGAAGCAGACGATGGCCGGGCCCTCGCCGCTGTCTCGGCCGTCCTCGCCGAGCCGCTGCGGGGCGACGGACGGGAGCGTCGCCGACGAGGGCAGCGCCCACGACGCCGAGACGAGCAGGTGCATCGCCTCCCGGGGCCGGCCAAGCTCGCACAGCCTGCGGTAGAGGAAGGCGAGCGACCCCGGGGCCGGCGGCGGGCGCAGCTGCTCGGCGAGGGCCCTGGGGGTGGCGGCGTCGAACACCACCGTGGCGGACAGGCGCAGGCCGGTCCGCTCCTCCAGCCGGTTGCGCAGCTCGATCGAGGTCAGCGAGTCGAAGCCGAGGTCGGGGATCGGGGTGTCCGGGTGCACGTCCGGGTAGCTGAGGACGGCGGCGACCTCGGCGCACACCATCTCCAGGATGTCGGCCGGCGCGGCCGGTCGCGGTGTGCTCCGGGCCTCCGGCCCGGGCGGGCGGTCGAAGGCGATCGGCACCAGGACCGGCTCGTCGGCGCCGAGCGCCGCCTCCAGGAGCGCCACGCCCTCGGCGGGCGTGAGGGGCGGCGGGCCGGAGGCGGCCGTCCGGCCGGCCGTCATCCCGACCGTCCACGGGCCCCAGGCCAGGGAGAGCGCGGGAAGGCCCGACCGCCGGCGGTGGCGTGCGAGTTCGTCCAGGTAGCCGTTGGCCGCCGCGTAGTTGGCCTGCCCGGCGTGGCCGAGCACACCGGCCGCCGAGGAGAACAGCACGAAGGCGTCCAGGTCGCGGTGTGCGGTCAACTCGTGGAGGTGCCAGGCGGCTTCGGCCTTGGGGCGCCAGACCGTCCGCAGTCGCTCCGGGGTCATCGCTGCCAGGATCCCGTCGTCGAGCACTCCGGCGGTGTGCACGACGGCCCGCAGGTCCTCGATCGAGTCGACCAGATCGGCCAGTGCCGCCCGGTCGGTGACATCCAAACGCGTCTCGCCGCTGCGACTGGCGACCACGACGCGCACGCCCTTGCCCCACAGGTGGTCGGCGACCGCCCGGCCCAGCGCGCCGCCGCCGGTGATCAGGACGGTTCCCCGCCAGGGGAAGCCGGTCGGTCCGCCGGGCACCCGGAGCAGGTCCGCGCGCTCGGACACCGTCTCGGCCCGCCCGTCGCGGAGTTCGGCCAGGGTGAACCGGCCGGGGTGCTCCGCCTGCGCCGTCCGGACCAGGCCGGCCACCGCCGCTCCGGCGAGGTCCCCCGGCCGCACCAGGACGGTGAGGTGCTCGTCACCGGCCGTCTGCAGCTCCCGCAGGGCGAGTGCCAAGGCCTCGGGTGCGTCGCCCGGCAGCACCTCGTGGACCCGCCCGGGTGGCCGACCCGGTGTCCGGTGCCACTCCGGGCGGAACAGCGCGCCCCGGCCGGTCCCGGTCGCGGCCCCGGCCCCGGCTCCGTTCGCGGTCGCGGCCCCCGCCCCGGCCCAGGCCTCGTTCGCGGTCTTCCGCACGGTGATCGAGTCGACGGACGCCACCGGCCGGCCCGCCTGGTCGGCGACGGCGATCCGCCCCTCGCGGATGCGGACCCGCAGCCCCGTGGCGCCCCGCGCCGTCACGTGCACTCCATGCAGGGCGAACGGCACTCCCTCCGAGAGCAGCCGCGCCGGGTGCAGGGCCGCGTCGAACAGGGCGGGGTGGAGCGCGAACCGCCCCGCGTCCGGGAAGTCCCCGCGCACCTCGCCGAAGAGCTCGTCGCCGCGGCGCCACATCCGGTGCAGCCCGCGGAACGCCGGTCCGTAGTCGGCGTGGTCGACCTCGACCTCCTCGGCGCCGGGCGGGGGCCACGTGCCGAGGTCCGGCCACGGCGCGGGGTGGGAGTCGCGGGGGCCGCCGGAGGTCAGCCGGCCGACGGCGCAGCGGACTCCGTTCGCGTACACCTCGAACGGCCTCGCGCCGTCGGCCTCCTGGCGTACGACGACCTCGGCGCGCCGGGTCCCCGGCAGGGGCATCGCCGTGTGCAGGACCAGTTCGTCGACGGTGTCGCAGCCGGCCCGCTCCCCGGCGTACAGCACCGCCTCCAGGATCGCGGTGGCGGGCACGATCGCCGTCCCGTCGACGACGTGGTCGCGCAGCCACCCGGCGGTGAGGTCGGCGGTGCAGACCACCTCCCCGGAGCCGGGCACGACGACGGTCGACTCGATCAGCGGGTGCTCGGTGACGCGGTCGAGCCAGTAGCGCCGGCGCTGGAAGGCGTGGGTGCCGCGCAGCCTGGCCACCGCCCGCTCGGGGTCGGTGGTGGGGATGACGCCCTCGCCGGGCACGGCGGGCCTGGCACCCGGGCCCAGGTCGACCAGAGTGGCGCCGGCGACCGTCGCCACCTGGTCGGCGAGGCCGTCCCGCTCGTGCAGGTGCCGCGCCCAGTGGTCCGGATCGTCCGGGCGGGCGCCGACGAGCGGGATGAGCGGCGGGTGGTACGTCAGGCTCCCCGCCACCTCCGCGAACTCCGCCGACCCGTGGGCGGTGAGCAGCCTCGCCGCGTCGGGCAGGGACAGCACGCCCGCGACGTGGGCCGCCGCGATCTGCCCGACGCCGTGCCCGAGCAGCGCGTCCGGGCGGTACCCCCAGGACTCCAACAGGCGGAACAGCGCCACCTCGTGGGCGAAGACGGCCGCCCGGTCGAGGTCCGTCCGAAACGCAGAGCCGGTGCCGACCGCCGCGCCCGGCGCCGGTTCCAGGTGGGCGCGCGCCTCCTCGAAGGCCGCGGCGAACACCGGGTACCGGGCGGCCGGGCCGGGAACAGGGCCGGGCGTCCGCGCCCCCTCCCCCGGGAACAGGAACGCCACCCGCAGCTGCTCGTACTCCTCGACGATCACGTGCGCATTGGTCCCGGAGATCCCGAAGGCGGAGACTCCGGCACGGCGCGGCCGGTTCCGGGCCGGCCCGGCCACCGGTCCTGACCCCGAGCCGGACGGCGCCCCGGACGACGCCGCGGACTCCGAGCCTGACGACGCCCCGGGCTCCGCCCCCGGCTCCGGCCAGGGCATCGGCTCGGTGACCAGCCGGACCGCGCCGGCCGACCAGTCGACGCGCGGGGTGGGCTCTCCGACGTGCAGCGTGGCGGGCACGGTGCGGTGCCGCATCGCCATCACGGACTTGATCACGCCGGCGACCCCGGCGGCCGCCTGGGTGTGCCCGAGGTTGGACTTGACCGTGCCGACCAGGACCGGCGTCGACCGGCCCTGCCCGTAGGTGGCGAGCAGCGCGGCCGCCTCGATCGGGTCGCCCAGGGCGGTGCCGGTTCCGTGGGCCTCGACCACGTCCACATCGGCGCCGGTCAGCCCGGCATCGGCCAGCGCCTGCTGGATCACGGCCGCCTGCGCGGGGCCGCTGGGCGCCGTGAGGCCGTTGGAGGCCCCGTCCTGGTTGACGGCGGAGCCGCGCAGCAGGGCCAGGACCGGGTGGCCGTTGCGCAGCGCGTCGGAGACCCGTTCGAGGACCAGCAGCCCCACGCCCTCCGACCAGGCGGTGCCGTCGGCGGCCGCGGAGAACGGCTTCACCCGGCCGTCCGGGGCCAGGCCGCGCTGCCGGCTGAACACGACGAAGCTGTCCGGCGTGGCCATGACGGTCGCGCCGCCGGCCAGGGCCAGGTCGCACCGGCCGTCGCGCAGGGCGTCCGCCGCGAGGTGCAGGGCGACCAGCGAGGAGGAGCAGGCGGTGTCCAGGGTGAGCGCCGGCCCCTGCAGGCCCAGGCCGTAGGCGATCCTCCCGGAGGCCACGCTGCCCGCCGCGCCCAGGGCGAGCTGGGATTCGAGGTGGTGCGCGGTGCCGCGGAAGCGGCCGGCGTAGTCGTTGTACATCACGCCGACGAACACGCCGGTGTTGCTGCCCCGCAGTGAGGCGGGCTCGATGCCCGCCCGTTCGAACGCCTCCCAGGACGTCTCCAGCAGCAGCCGCTGCTGCGGATCGGTGGCCAGGGCCTCGCGCGGGGACATCCGGAAGAACGCCGCGTCGAAGTCGGCCGCGCCGTCGAGGAAGCCGCCGCGGGTGACGTAGCTGGTGCCGAGGTGGTCCGGATCCGGGTGGAACAGTTCGTCCAGGGGCCAGCCCCGGTCCGTGGGGAATCCGGTGATCGTGTCCCGGCCGGCGGCGACCACCCGCCAGAGGTCCTCGGGGCTGCTGATCCCGCCGGGGTAACGGCAGGCCATGCCCACGATCGCGATCGGCTCGGTGGCCGCCTGGCGGACGGGCGGCGGCGGGCCGGCGGCCGCGCCCGTGAGGTGGTCGGCGACGGCGCGGGGCGTGGGGTGGTCGAACACCAGGGAGGGCGGCGGTGCGACGCCCAGTTCGGCGGCCAGCCGGTCCCGCAGCCGGACGGTGCCGAGCGAGTCCAGGCCGACCTCGGCGAACGGCTGGTCCGCCCCGGGCGCTCGACCGGTGATCGCCGCCGTCTCCCGGCGGACCGCGTCGAGCACGTACTGGAACCGGAGCCGGCGCCGGACCGGCTTGCCGGTGGCGGTCCGCGGGATCCGGCTGACCGGGCGGATCCCGGCCGGCACCCGGTGCGCCGGCAGCAGGCGGCGACAGAGGGCCAGCAGCGCCGCCGGATCCGCGTCGCCCACGACGTAGGCGACGGGCACCTCGCCGAGCACCGCGTCGGGTTCGCCCGTCACGGCCGCCTCCCGGACGCCGGGACTGCCGGCCAGGACCCGCTCGATCTCGGCCGGGTGGATGTTCTCCCCACCGCGGATGATCACTTCGCCCGCCCGGCCGGTCACCACCAGCCGGCCGTTCTCCTGGTGGCCGAGGTCTCCGGTGGCGTGCCACCGCTCGGACCCGGGCATCCGCAGCCGGATCTCGCCGTTCTCGAAGCGGAGGTCGATCCCGGGCAGGACGACGCCGTCGACGGCGATCTTCCCGGCGGCCTCGGTGCTGCCGTAACCGTCGTGCAGTTCCCGGCCGACCGTGCGGCGGAACCTGGCCCGCAGCTCCTCGGGCAGCGGGGCCCCGGCGGACAGGCACAGCGGCGGCAACGGTGCCCCGGCGTCCAGGAGTTGACCGAAGACCGTCGGCACGCCCGCCAGGGCCGTGAACGGCGTGCGGTGGAGCAGGGCGGCGGCCGCGTCCACGGTGAAGCGGTCCATCACGTGGGCGCTCGCGCCCAGGGCCAGGACGCCCACCACGCACATCGAGTGCCCGAACGCGTGGAACAGCGGCAGTGGCCAGAGCAGGTCATCGTCGCCGGTCATGCCCAGCAGCCCCCGGTATGCGTGGTCGGCCGAGCGGAGCCAGGCCCCTTGCGTCGACAGCACGCCCTTCGGCTCCCCGCTGGTCCCCGAGGTGTAGTGGAGCCAGGCGGGCTCGTCCGGTGCGAGGTCGTCCCGCGGCCGGTCACGGGTGGCCACGAGCAGCTCGTCCACCGTCACCACGCGGACCCCGGCCACCCGCCGCACCAGCGCCAGGTGTTCGCGGTCGGTGACCACCAGCCCGGCGCCGCTGTCCTCCAGACGGGACCTGAGCTCGTCGTCGCCGCCGCGCGGGTCGAGCGGGACACCGACCGCGGCCGCGCGGCAGACGCCGAGGGTGGCCGCGATCGCGGGCACTCCGTTGGACAGGAGCAGCGCCACCCGGCTGCCGCGGTCGACGCACAGGTTGCCGGCCACCCGGGCGGTGCGGCGAGCGAGTTCGCCGTAGTCGACCGCGCCGTCGGCATCGGCGAAGGCGGTCTTGCGTTCGCGGTCGGCGGCGTGACGGAGGATCAGCTCTTGCATCGTGCACCTCTGAGGGTCGGTGGACGAAGTCTTAGCACACGCCTCCGACAACTCTCCGTGCACAGGCGGGAGGGCGGGCCACCAGGCCCGCCCTCCCGTCGTGCACGATCACCCGGTCACGGTGCCGGAGTCACCTGGAGCGGGTCCGACACCGACTGCACCGTCATGCCGGGGAACTCGCCGCCGAACCCGACGGTGTTGAGGGCGACGACCCGGTAGAGGTACGGCGTGGTCACCGGCGCCGCCAGGTCGACGAAGGTGCGGGTGCCGTGGGTGTTGGACTGGTCCAGTGGCGACTCGACCGTCCCGGCGTCAACCCAGGTGGTTCCGCCGTCACTCGTCCGCTGGACGACGAAGGAGGTCTCGTTGATCGAGTTGTCCTGCCAGTCCAGCCGGATTCGGGCGTTGCCGCCGGTGCCCATGACGGTCGACGTGAGCCCGCTCGGTTTCGTCGGCGGCAGGGCCAGCAGCTGGGGGCGCATCATGTCCATCTCCTCGTGACTGAGGATGTGGCAGTGGATGACGTACTCCCAGCCGAAGTTGACCAGCCGGTTGGTGATGGCCGCCGTCGGGTTGCCCTGCGGATCGGTGTTGTTGAACATCGCCGTGCTGCCGAGCGGCATCGTCGGGTCGAGTGGCCGGACGGAGTTCGGCACTTCGAACGGCACCGTCGGCACGGTCGGCCGCAGCGCGACGATCGTGTCCTCCAGTGGGCTCATCCGCACGGTGTCCTTCCAGCCCAGCTCGTTGGCGTCGGGTTTGATGACGATGTTGTCCCAGGTCACCCGGTTGAGGACCTGGACGTCGTAGAGGTGGAAGTGCATCGGGTGGGTGTCCACCCCGTTGTGGGTGAACCGCCAGATCTGCGTTCCGTCCGCGCCGGTGCCGATCGGTGTCACCTTCGCGTCCGCCCTGGGCAGGGCGGTGCCGTCGATCAGCTCGGTCGGCGGGTTGACGTACGGGTACAGCGTGACGTTCTGCGCCCCCGGCGTCGGCGGCGAGGCCTCGACGCCGAGGTTGGCCGACATCCGGCCGTACTCGTCGAAGGTCGAGGCGTTCATCTCGTCGTGGATGGCCTTCGGTTGTAGCGGCATCGAGGTCTTGGCGGTGGGCGCCCTGAGCGTGTTGAAGCCGAACGTGGACGTGTCGTTCACCCGGACCAGGCCGTCGCAGGTCTTGACCGAGCCGTTCTTGACGTTGCAGTTGCTGCCGGCCGCGAAGCCGGTGCCGTAGGCCGAGTTGTAGGCCGCCTGTCCGACGATCACCGGGTTCTGCCCGGACTCGAAGACGCCGGAGCCGTCCGCGTGGTGCTTGAAGGCGGCCTGCAGCTTCGCCAGGTTGAAGGTCGGCGCGGGTGCGGTGTCCGCGATGGTCACCTGCATGACGGTGCGGGTGTTGGGGCCGTAGCCCGGCAGGATCTTCGGTGCGCCGCCGGACTGGGTGAGGTCGGGGGCGCCCGTGTAGTAGTCGTACGACGAGATGCGCGCCGGGTAGGCGGCGGGCGCGTCGTTGTAGAGGATGAGCGTCTTGCCGGCGAACTTGGAGAAGTCCACCAGCACGTCGGCGCGTTCGGCCGGCGCGACGGTCAGCGAGTGCTTGTCCACGTTGCCGACGTCGAAGCGGGTCGGGTCGGTGATCCAGGTCGTCGGCTGCTGACCGTCGATGACGGCCGGCGCGGGCAGGAAGCCCCCCTCGCTGGCGATCTGGATCCAGTCCGGCCCGGCGGCGTCGTTGTTGGCGTCCGCCGGGGTGGGTGACACGTTCGGGTCGGTCTGCGCGGCCGCCAGCTCGTCCGCGTTCAGCGCCACCTCGGTCGTACCGTCGCCCTGCTTCGGATCGGCCTTGTACCACTGGAAGTTGAAGAACCGGTCGTTCGCGCCGTTGAGCAGCCGCAGCCGGTAGGTCTTCGGCTGCAGCGTCACCTTCGGGTAGGCGACGCCGTTGACGACGGGCGTGTCGTTGAACTGCTCCATGCCCATGGAGATGTTCGGCGTGCCGGGGATCTGCTCCGGCTCGCAGAACGGGGCGACCTGGTACTGCCAGGTGGACGGGTCGTCCAGCTTGCACTTCGGGTCGTGGTACGGGTTGGCGATCGGCCCGAACCTGGTGTCACCGGCCGGCGGCCAGAACCACGGCCCGTACATCCAGCGGCCGTACGAGCTCATGCCGGACGGGTCGCCCGGGTTCTGCGCCGGCATGTAGACGTGGTGGTACCAGAAGCTGCCCTTGCCGCCCCAGCGCTTGGCGTCCCAGGTCGGGTCCTGGCCGTAGGCGACGGTCCTGCCCGTGGCGTCCTTGCGGTCCCTGAGCTGCGCGTCGTCCGGAACGAAGGTGCGGTCCTGGACGAGCAGCGGGATGGTGTCGGCCGCGCCCGGGATGGTGCCGCCGGAGACCAGGGCCTTCTCGGTGTCGTCGGTGATGGTGTAGCCCGCGGCCTCGCCGGCGTACACGTTCAGCCGGGTGATGCCGTAGCTGTGGTCGTGGTAGAACATCAGCCGCGCGCTCTGCTGGTTGGTGTAGTAGAAGGTCGAGCAGCCGTCGTCCTTCGCCTCGCAGAGCGTCGCCCCGGTGGCGTCCACCATGTCCGGCACGTTCTGCACGCTGACGCCCTGCGGCCACGACGTGGTCTCGCCGGCCGGGGTGATCCACTGGTGCGGGGTGCCGTCGCTGATCCACGGTGTGACGCCGCCGTGCAGGTGCAACGTGGCCCGGTTGTCCGTGAAGCAGCCGGACTTGTCGTCGGTGCACGGGGGGTTGCGCACCGCGTCCGTGACGGTGCCGTCGTTCTTCGGCGGGGGCATCGTCATCGGGACCATGCCGGCTCCCATGCCGCTGCTGTCCACCGGCAGGAACAGGTTGCCGTCGGCGCCCTTCGGGAGCAGGTTGCGGAAGACGATCCGCACCGGCCGGTCCTTGGTCGCGGCGATGAGCGGGCCCATCCACTGCGGTGAGGCCACGCCCGTGTACGGCAGCGGCTGCCTGGTGCCGTCCATCAGCTCGTTGTAGAGCGGGACCTTCCGTCCCGGCACCGCGTCCGTGGACAGCTGGACGTAGCCCCGCACCAGGGTCGGCGGCAGGTCGGAGGAGAACCGGGTGAGGTACTGCACGAGGCCGATGACGTACTCGTCGGCCGGCTTGCCACTGGTGGTGACGGGCTCCGGCACGCCCACCGGGATGAACTTCTCCGAGGGCTTCGTCGACGGCGCCTGCAGCTGGGCGACGTCGGGGCAGCCGGTGCCGTTCGTCCCGGGGTCGCAGGTCAGCGGCAGGGTGTCCTGGAACTTCTTCATCCCGACGGTGAGGTAGCCGGCTCCCGGGTCGGTGACCTCGATCCCGCTGATCGCGCCGCTGTCCGTCACGGCCGTCGCCGCCGCCCCGGTGCCGCCCCTGCCCGTCGGGTCGGTGACGGTGACGTCGGGCGCCGCGGTGTAGTCGGAGCCGATCCCGCCCACCGTGACGGCGAGCAGCTTCAGGCTGGCGACGGCCGTCGCCTTCGTCGCGCCCTTGATCGGGTCGGACAGCGTCCCGTTGCGGATCACGACGCCGGGTGCGGTGCCGTAGCCGCTGCCGGGCTCGTCGACGGTCACCTTGGTGACCGTGCCGTCCGCGGTGAGGTCGGCCGGGTCGACGTGCCCCTTGGCCGCGGTGCCGTTCGGGTCGTCGGGAAGGTCGAAGTCGACCGTCGGCATGGTGTAGCCGGCCCCGCCGTCCGTGACCGTCACGGCGTCCACCCCGCCGGAGGCCGTCGCGGTGGCGCCGCTGCCGCCGCCTCCGGTGATGCCGACCGCGAAGCCGCCGTAGCCGCTGCCGGCCGCGCCGACGGTGAGGCCGACCACGCTCCCGGTCGTCTTGACGGTGGCCTTCGCGGTCGCCGTCGTGCTGCCGCCGCCGACGGTGACGGTGGTCGCGCCCGCGACGTAGTGGCGCCCGGGGGACGTCACCTCGATGCTCGCGATGCCGCCGGTCCGCGGGTCCACCGTGGCCGTCGCCGTGGCTCCGGTCCCGGTGGTCGCCGGGAGCACCTGCGCCCCGAAGGAGTACGTCCGGTCCTGCGCCGGGTAGCGCGGGTAGGCGGCCGAACCGAGCGTCACCGTGCCGCCCGCGGCCGGCGGCACGTTGGTCGGCGGATTCGTGGTGCCGTCGACGCCGGCCGGGTACAGGAAGGCGTCGGTGGCGGCGCCGACGCCGGTGTCGACCGGGATGCCCTGACCGTAGAAGCCGATGCGGTCGCCGGCCTGCACGGCGACGTCGGGGACGTCGTACGTCGCGACCTCCCCGGCCGCCGCGGTCGGCTTGGGCACCGTCCTCGGCCCGCTGTCGGCCACGACGGTGTACGTGTCCGGCGCGCCCGTCGGCCGCAGGACGTAGGCGTGGAAGAGCCCGCCCTCGGAGGTCGAGGGGCTGCCCGCGGGCTTGGCCTGGTTCCAGGTCCGGAAGCTCCTGAGGGTGCCGGCCGGCAGCGGGGAGCCGCCGAGCACGACGAGGACCGGCCCCAGGGTGCCCGGCGGGGTCGCGAAGTCCGTCGCGAACGCCCGGTCGACCAGCGGGTTTCCGACCTCCATCACGGTGGACGCGATGGACACCTCGGCCGTCGACCGGGTCAGCGGACTGTTGGCCCAGTTCGCCCACGGGCCGAAGTAGTGCGGCGCCTTGGTCTCGTCCGTCGCACTGCTCGGCCCGCCGGCGGCGGCCTCCGGCACCAGTGGCAGCGGCGACGGCGGCAGGCCCACCAGGGCCGCCACCACCGCCCCGACGCCGATCAGTGCGGCGGTGCGCCGTGTGCGCCGTGCCGACGTCCTCATTGTCTGTTCGGTGAACACACCTTTCCTCTCCCCTTGGCGGTCTGCCCCCGCTCGCGTGCTCGGGTGACGCGCGCGCGACAAGTCTGTGGTCGAACCGCCGGGAGTGGAGCGAAGATGACAGGCTTATCATCCGACTGTCATGCCAGGTGTGGCGCTTATAGGATCCGACGCAGCCGCAGACGGCAGCCCTGGGGGCGATGCGGCGAGGGGAGGAGGCACCAGCCCATCATGGCCCGGCTGTTGGTCGTCGAGGACGAAGCACGGCTACGCGCCTACCTCAAGCGCGCCCTGGAGGCCGACGGTCACGTCGTCGACGGCGCGGGATCCGGCCCGGACGCCGTGCAGCGCCTGCGGGACGACGAGTTCGACCTGGTCGTGCTCGACCTCATGCTGCCGGGGTACGACGGCTTCGAGGTGATGCGGCGCGCCTTCGACCGCCGGCCCGACCAGCGGGTCCTCGTCCTGTCCGCCGTGGTGGACGTCGCCACCCGGGTCCGCTGCCTGCGGCTCGGCGCCGTCGACTTCCTCGGCAAGCCCTTCGCGACCGCGGAGCTGGTGGAGCGCGCCCGGACCAGGCTCCGCGCGCCGTCCGCCGGCATGGTCCAGCGCTGGCTCCACGTCGGGCCGGCCGCCCTCGACCTCGAACGGCAGGCGCTCAGCCTCGCCGGGAGGGAAGTACCCCTGTCGCACCGCGAGTTCATGCTGCTGGGACACCTGATGCGGCGCGCCGGGGAGGTGTGCAGCCGGCGCGAACTGCTCGCGAGCGTCTGGGGCCACACCGACGACCTCGGGAGCAACGTGGTCGACGCGACGGTCCGCCGGATCCGCGGCAAGGTGCCCCGGCCGGTGATCGAGACGGTGCGCAACGTCGGGTACGCCTTCAGTGCCGGCTGAGCGTCCCGGGCGGCTGGTCTTCGCCGGCTGGGTGCTGTTCGCCGGCTGCAGCCAGCTGTTGCTGCTCGTCGAACCCGCCCTCGAGACCGTGGTGTTCCACCTCGTGTGGATCAGCATGTCCATCGTCTACGGCCTCCAGAACTGGTCGGCCCGTCGCACCTCCGCCGTGCTGGCCGCGGTCACGCTGGTCACCGGCGCCGCACTGGGCCGGTTCATCGCGCAGGGCCGCGCCGAGTGGGACGAGCTCGCCGAGGTGCCGCTGATGGCGCTGGTCTTCCTCAGCATGGTCTGGCACGTCCGACGGCGGGCCGCCGCCCTCGCGCAGACCCGGGAACTCGTCGAGCGCGAGCGCCGCGCCCAGGAGGTCAAGGAGCTGTTCGTGCGCAACTGCTCGCACGAGATGCGCACGCCGATCACGGTGGCCCGCTGCTACGCGGAGATGGTCCGCGACGAGCTGTCGACCCCGGAGAGCAGGGACGACCTCGACGTCGTGGTGGACGAGCTGGACAAGCTCGGCGGCCTCGCCGGCCGGCTGCTCGTCCTGGCCGACGCCTACGAGCCCGCGATGTTCGAGTGGGCGCCCGTCGACCTCGGCGCCCTCCTGCGGCGCACCGTCCAGCGGTGGCGGCCCGCCTCGCACCGCGACTGGCTCCTGGACGCGCCCTCCGTCCTGGTCGAGGGCGACGAGTCCCGACTGGAGGCGGCCCTCGACGCCCTGGTGGAGAACGCCGTGAAGTTCACCGTGGACGGCGACACCGTCGCGCTGCGCTGCCGGGCGACCCGCGACAGCGCCGTGGTCGAGGTGGAGGACACCGGCATCGGCTTCGCCGGGTCGCGGGCCGACGACGGGAGCGGCCGGCCCCGGTCGTCGGGCCGCCCCGGCACCGGGCTCGGCCTGGCGATCGCGCGGGCCGTCGTCGAGGGCCACGGCGGCGCACTCACCGTCGTTTCCGAGCCGCCGGCCGGTGCGCTGCTCCGGATGACGCTGCCGCCGCACCCGCCGGCGGGCGGGCGGCGGGAGCCGTCGGACGCGCTCTGAGGCCCGGGCCACTGGAGCCCGGGCCGCCGGGGCCCCGGTCACCGGGGCCCGATCGGGGGCTACTTGGGGGCGGCCGCCATGGAGGAGCCCGCGTCCGCCACGGTGGAGCGGTAGAGACCCAGCTTGGGGTTCAGGACGCGCACGCCGCTGTCGAGTGGGAAGTTCCGGGTGTTCGCGAGCGGCATGTTGGTGCCGTCCTGGTCGACCAGCACGTTGAGTTCGTCGATGCCGGGGGCGGTGCCGGTGGTGGCGCCGCTCGGGTCGAGGTCGATCACCGCGTAGGCCTTCTGACCGGCCGGGACCGGGAAGCGCGAGGTGCCACTGGCGAGCACCGGCCGGATGTTCCCGCTCTGGTCGGCCGAGGTGGAGTTGCCCAGGTCGACCGCCGGGGAGGAGCTCAGAGTGCAGGCGCCGGCACCGGTGTTGTGCACCTCGATCACCCGCTGGCTCGGCGCCCCGGAGCGGACCGTCACCTGGATCGAGAGGTTCTGGATGTCACACGGGCGGGCGGCGGCGGCGCTCCCCCCGTCGGACTTGGTGCCGCCCGACGCGCTCGCGCCGGACGGCTTCGGCGGAGCGGGGTGCGACGGCGCCCCGGCGGCGGGCGCGCCGCCGGCCGTGGCGGCCGCGGAAGGCGTGGCGGCCACCGTGGCGGCCGCGGAGGCCGTCGAGCCGCCGGCCGCGTCGGTGTTCTCGGGTCCGCAGGCGGTCAGCGCGAGCCCCGCGCCGACGACGAGGACGGCGGAGGCGAGCAGCGGACGGCGGTTCCGGCGGACGGTCATGGTGGCTCCCCGATGGCGGTGCGTGCTGTTTGCGACGGACACACCACAGGACGGCCGGTCGACCGGTTCCGGTGCCACGAACGGCGTCACAATCGCCGGGACACGGCGGGGACCGGACTGTGACACACGATCAGGTGCGCCATGGTTGACATGCGCGCGGCCGTATGGACCCTCCGGCAGCCCGCCCCCGCCGGAGGGCTCAGCCCTGGTACTGGACGACGATCCTGGTGAAGTCGTACGGGGCCTGCGCGACGCCGCTGCACGCGTCGGCGTCCGTGCCGGAGCCGCAGGCGCGGTCGCGGTTGACGGACCAGAAGGAGAAGCGGGCGAGGTGGTGCTGCTGGGCGTAGCCGAGGATGGTGCGGAAGTCGCCGGTGGTGACGGTCTCCCCCGCCTCGTCGGTCTTCCCGTTCATCGAGGAGACGCCAATGTGCCGGTACGCCACGTCGTCGGTGTAGCCGTAGGCGCTCTTGACCGCCGCCTTGAGCCCGTCGAGCGCGCTCACCGTGGCCTGGCCCATGGTGCCGCTGTGGCCGCCGAAGTCGAAGGGCATCACCACCCAGCCGTCGTTCGCCAGGCCCGCGGCCGCGCCGCGCTTGATCAGGTCCTTGCCGTTGGCGTCCGGGCCGGTCGGCGTGGTGCCCAGGGTGACGTAGGTGACGATGCCGGGGTTCCTGGTCTTGACGATCTTCAGTGCGTCGACCACCCGCTGACGGACCGTCGCGTTGCCGAACTCGGTGTTCTCGATGTCGATGTCGAGCGCCTTCAGCCGGTAGGCGTCGATCACCTTCTGGTAGGCGCCGGCCAGCGCGCTCGCGCTGGAGCACTTCTCGCCGAGCTTGTTCCCGCTCCACCCTCCGACGGAGATCACGATGTCACCGCCGGCCGCCCGGATCGACTTGACGGCGGCCTCGTCGGAGCCCCCGGTGAGCGCCCGGCTGCCGTCCCACTTCGGGTTGCACCCGCCGTCGGAGAGGACGAAGGCCAGGGTGAACCACTTGACGCCGGTCGCCTTCATCACGTCGGTCGGCTTCTGCGGGTCGCCCCAGCCGAGGTACTCGTACGGCGCGGCGGCCATCCCGGGCACGGCCGCCGCGGCGGGAGCCGCGGGCACCGCCGCCGTCGCGGAGCCCGCGGGGGCCAGCAGGAGGGCGGCCGAGCCGAGGGCGGCGGCCAGCAGCGGGGCGGCGAGACGGACTCCCATGGTCGTGCGCATGCCAACTCGCTTTCGTCGATCCGTCAGATGCCTCACAGAATCGGGGTACCGGGCGCCCGGGTCAATGGCTTTCGTTAGGAAAGTTTCCCAACGGTGCGCCGGTGGCGGTCGCCCCACACGCCAACCTGCGCGTTTTTATTGCGAGTCGAGCACCACGGGCCCTTGCTAGGGTGGCCCGATGTCATCGGTCAAGAACTTCCAGGTCACCTTCGACTGCGCGGACCCGGTGCGCCTCGCTCGCTTCTGGGCCGAGGTGTTGGGGTACGTCGCACCGACGCCGGAGGAGTCCGAGGAGCCGGTGGACTGGTTCGCCTGCACCGACCCCTCAGGTGTCGGTCCTCGGCTGCTCTTCCAGCGCGTCCCCGAGGGCAAGGTCGTCAAGAACCGGGTCCACCTCGACGTGCGGGTCGGCACCGGGCTCGTGGGCGAGGAGCGGCTCGCCGTGCTCGAAGCCGAGTGCGCACGGCTGGTCGCCCTCGGCGCGGTGCGCGGCACCCTGCTGCTGGCCGACGGGGTGAACGAGTCCTGCCAGAACATGCAGGACGTCGAGGGCAACGAGTTCTGCCTCGACTGAGCGGCACGCCCGGGTGCGGCCCCGTCCCGCGGTGCGCGGGGCGGGGCCGCCGTGCGTCACTGCGACCCCGCCCAGGCATGGTAGGCGGCCACCGCGGTGGGCAGGGTGGGGAAGATCCGGTCGGCGCCGACGGACTCGCTCAGGCCGTACGCGTCGAGTTCGTCGCGCAGGTCCTGCTTGACCCGGGCCAGGGCGAAGACGATTCCCTGCGCGGCGAGTTCCAGCCTCAGGGCGTCCAGCGAGTCCAAGGCGGTGATGTCCACCTCGACGTTCGCCTCGGTGTTGAGGACGAACCACCGTACCGGCTCCGGCTGTTCGGCCAGGGCGGCGAGCGCCCGCCGCCTGAGGTCCTCCGCGTTGGCGAAGAACAGCGGGGAGTCGTAGCGGTAGACGAGCAGGCCGGGGACGGTCCGGGCCTCGGGGTAGTCGTCGACGTCGTGCATCCCGGCCACGCCCGGCACCAGGCCGAGCACCGCGTCGTGCGGTCTCGCGACCCGGCTGAGCAGTTCGGTCACCGACAGCCCGACCGCGACCAGGACGCCGTAGAGGATGTCCAGGGTCAGCACGCCGACCATGCAGCCGAGCGCCAGCAGCAGCTCACGGCGCCGGAACGAGGCCAGCCTGCGGAACCCGGCGAGGTCGATCATCCGCAGCGCGGCGAACACGACCAGGGCCCCCAGGACGGCGTCCGGCGTGTCGTGCAGCAGCGGGCTGAGGAACAGCAGCACGGCGACCACGCCGACGCCGGCGGTGAGCGCGTACAGCTGGCTGCGGCCGCCGGCCGACTCGGCCAGGGCGGTGCGGCTGGCGCTGCTGCTCACCGGGAAGCCCTGGAAGAACCCGGCACCGAGGTTGACCGCGCCGAGGCCCAGCAGTTCCTGGTTGGCGTCCAGCCGCCGCTCCTGCCCGGGCTTCTCGAAGGCGCGCGCGGTGAGGATGAAGTCGGTGTAGCCGACCAGCAGGATGCCCAGCGCCGGCATCAGCAGCCGGTTCAGCTCGCCGAGGTCCGGCAGCGCCGGGCGGGGCAGCCCGGCCGGGATCTCGCCGATCACCGCGAGGCCGTGGTCCTTCAGCGAGAACGCCGCCGAGATCGCGGTGCCGAGCACGACGGCCAGCAGCGGTCCCGGCAGCCGCGGGAGGAGGCGGGCCACCAGGAGCAGGAAGAGCAGGGTGGCGGCACTGAAGGCGACCGTCGACAGGTGGGCCTCGGTGATGTTCGACGCGAAGGACACCAGCTGCGGGAAGAACCCCTCCCCGCGCACGTCGACCCCGGTGAGCTTGGACAGCTGGTCCACGATCATGATCAGTGCCACGCCCGCGAGGTAACCGATCAGCACCGGCCGCGAGAGCAGGTCGGCGACGAAGCCGAGCCTGGCCAGCCAGGCCGCCACGCACAGCAGGCCGACCACGACGGCCAGGCTCGCGGCCAGGACGGCGTACCGGGCGGTGTCACCGCCGGCCATCGGGCCGACGACGGTGGCGGTCATCAGCGCCGTGGTCGACTCGGGCCCGACCGACAGCAGCCGGGACGAGCCGACGAGGGCGTACAGCACGATCGCGGGCAGGATCGCCCACAGCCCGGTGACCGGCGGCAGGCCCGCCACACTCCCGTACGCCATCACCTGGGGAACCAGGTAGGCCACCACCGTGGCACCGGCCACCAGGTCGCCCCGCAGCCAGGCGCGCCGGTAGCCGCGGAGCACCGCGAGTCCCGGCAGGGCCGGCACGATGCGGCGCCGGTCTCGGTCGGGGGCACCGGCGGCCATGCGTCTCCTCAGGGGCTCCGGAACACCGTCACGGGCGGGGGTCGGGCGCCGCGGCGCGGGCGGCCGGCGTTCGGCGGGCCACGAACTTGCCCAGCTCCCACAGCAGCAGGAGGACGACGGCGGCCAGCAGGGCCCAGCCGAACTGCCGGGCGTCGATGTCGGTGGTCCCGAGGACGCGGTGGAAGGCGTCCATCTGGGTGACCAGCACCGCCAGGACGAACTCGCCCAGGGCCGCCCGGTTCATCTGCCTGCTGTCGAAGGTGCGGACGCTTAGCGCGGTGGCGCGCTCGCTGCGGCACTCGAAGGCCGCCACGATCAGGCAGAGCGCGAAGGCGGTGAACGCGATCGAGTTGCCGACGTGCGCGCTGTGGTAGCGCGCCTCGCCCAGCTTGATCAGTCCGAGCAGGGCGACCGTGATCGCCAGCCCGGCGAGTCCGACGGTGACCATCACGGGCCTGGTCAGCACCGTCTCGCCGCGCGGGCGCGGGGTGCGCCGCATCAGACCTGGGCTCTCCTGGTCGAAGCCCAGGGCGAAGCCGAACGGGGCGTTGACCACGAAGTGGACCCACAGGACCTGGGCCGGGGTGAACGGCTCGCCCGCGGCGATGTTCAGGACCGTGGCGCCGAGGAAGGTCAGCACGAACGTCACCAGCAGCACCAGGACGAACCGGATGTACTTGGTGAGGTTGTCGTAGAGCTTCCGGCCCTCCGCCACGGCGTAGACGATGGTGGCGAAGTTGTCGTCGGCGAGGACCATGCGGCTCGCGTTCTTCGCCGCGTCGGTGCCGCTGCCCATGGCGATGCCGATGTCGGCGGCCTTGATCGCCGGCGCGTCGTTGACGCCGTCGCCGGTCATCGCGACCACGTCGCCCTTCTGCTTGAGCGTGGCCGCGAGCAGCACCTTGTGCTCGGGCGCGACCCGGCCGACGACGCCGATGCCGTCGATCCGGGCCAGCCGCTCGTGCTCCGGCAGGGCGGCGAAGTCGGCGCCGAGGACGGCCTCCCCCTCGATGCCGAGCTTGCGGGCGATGGCCGCGCCGGTGGTGACGTCGTCGCCGGTCACCATCCGGACCCGGATGTGGGCGGCCTGCGCGCTGGCGACCGCGGCCCGGGACTCCTCGCGCGGCGGGTCGACCATGGCCACCAGGCTGGTCATCCGCAGGTCCCGGACGTACGCCAGGAGGTCTCCGTCCGGGTCGAAGTCTGCCGGGTCCAGGTCGCGGACGGCCCCGGCCATCACCCGCAGCCCCTCGCCGCCCATCCGCTCGGTCTGCGCCAGGGCGCGTCCGCCGAGGTCCGCGTCCCAGGGGACGACCACGCCGTCCGAGACGGCCGAGGAGGCGTGGGCCGTGACCGCGGGGGCCGCGCCCTTCACGAAGCACCGCACCACCGCCCGGCCGTCCGCGTCCTTCGCCTCGTTGAAGCTGGCCATCAGCTTGTAGCTCGGGTCGAACGGCAGCGTGGCGAGCCGGGGGAAGCGCTCCCGGGTGCCCTCGATGTCCAGCCCGGCCTTGTGGCAGAGGACGAGCAGGGCGCCCTCGGTCGGGTCGCCGACGACCTCGCCCTCGACCAGCTTCGCGTCGTTGGCGACCAGGTAGGGCAGCACGGCTTCCTCGATGCTCGGGGCGGAGCCCACCGCGTGGTGGATCCGCCCGTCGAGACGGTAGCCGGTGCCGGAGACGGTGTAGCGGTCTGTGGGGCTGAGCACCTCCACGACCGTCATCTGGTTCATCGTCAGGGTGCCGGTCTTGTCGGAGTTGATGGCCGAGGTGAAGCCGAGGGTCTCGACGGACGGCAGCTCCTTCACGATCGCGTTGCGCTTGGCCAGGTTGAGGCTGCCGACCGAGAGGATGACCTGGCTGACCGTCGGCAGCGCCTCCGGGATGGCCGCGATGGCCAGCGAGACCGCGCTGACGAAGAGGGCGTCCCACGCCTGGTCGCGGCTGCGGCCGAGCGCGAACATCACGACCATGGTCAGACCGGCCGCCGCCGCGATCCACAGCGTCAGCGTGTTGAGTTCCCTGGTGAGAGGCGACTGCTCCTTCTCGGTCGCCGACAACATCCCGGAGATCTTGCCCAGTTCGGTGCCGGCGCCCGTCGCGGTGATGACGAGCAGCCCGCTGCCGTGGGTGACCGGGGTGTTCATGAACGCCATGTTGGTCTGGTCGCCGGGGCCCAGCGGCTCGGCCGGCAGGGTGCCGGCGTCCTTGGCGGCGGGGACGCTCTCGCCGGTCAGCGCCGACTCGTCGATCTGCAGCGCGCTGGCCTCGACGATCCGTCCGTCCGCCGGGACCTCGTCGCCCGCCCTGACCAGCACCACGTCGCCCACGACCAGCTGCTCGGCCGGGATCTCCGCCTCCGTGCCGTCCCGCCGCACCCGCGCGGTCGCCTTCATCATCGACCGCAGCGCGTTCATCGCGCTCTCGGCCTTGCCCTCCTGCCGCAGGCCGACCACCGCGTTGAACAGCGTCAGGACGATCAGCAGGATGCCGGTGGTCCACTCCCTGATCGCCAGCGAGACCACCGCCGCCGCCAGCAGGATGATCTGCATGTAGCTGCGGTACTGGTCGAGGAAGCGCAGCCAGTCCGGCCTCGTCTTCTCCTCGGGCAGCGCGTTCGGCCCGCCCGCGGCGAGCAGTTCGGCCGCCCGGGCGGCGGTGAGCCCGGCCCCCGGGTCCACCCCGAGCGCGACCGCGACCTCCCAGGGCGTCCGTGCGTACCAGGGGGCCGGGGACTCCTGCGGGCCGGACGGCCCTGCCTGATCCGGCATTCTTCACTCCTCAAGGTCCGGGAACGTCAGGTCCGCGCGCACGGGTCACCCGGAGGCCTCCGCCTCCAGCCGGCGCTTGGCCGCGCTCAGTCCCTTCCGGGCCTGCTCGTCGAGCGTGGGGAACTGCGGATCGATCCCGATCAGCGTGTGCGCGAGCACCGCCGCCGCGCAGATGCGCGCGAACCACTTGCGGTCGGCCGGCACCACGTACCAGGGGGCCCACGGCGTGCTGGTGGCCGACAGCATGTCGGAGAACGCCTCCTGGTAGGCGTCCCAGTACTCGCGCTCGCGGATGTCCGCCTCGGAGAACTTCCAGTTCTTCTCGGGCAGGTCGATCCGCGCCAGGAAGCGGCGGCGCTGCTCCTCCTTGGAGACGTTCAGGAAGATCTTCAGCACCTTGAACCCGTTGTCGGTGAGGTAGCGCTCCCAGTCGTTGATCTCCCGGTACCGGCGTTGCCAGACACCCGGGCCCTTCGCGTCCTCCGGCAGCTTCTGCCGGTCGAGGTTCTCCGGGTGGACCCGCACCACGAGGACCTCCTCGTAGTGCGACCGGTTGAAGATCCCGATGTCCCCGCGCGCCGGGAGCCGCTGGGCGTACCGCCACAGGAAGTCGTGGTCGAGCTCCTCCGCGGAGGGCACCTTGAAGCTGCTCACGTGCACGCCCTGCGGATTCACCCCGCTCATGACGTGACGGATCGTGCCGTCCTTCCCGCCGGCGTCGAGTGCCTGGAGGCAGAGCAGCACCCCGTAGGTGTCCTGGGCCGCCAGCCGCGCCTGGTACTCCGAGAGCAGCGACACGCCGATGCGCAGCAGTTCGACGCCCTCGCGCTTCCTCAAGCCCGCCTTGTAGCGGGGGTCGAAGTCCTCCGCGAGGTCCACCCGCGAACCAGGCTTCACCCGCAGCGGCTTGATGAACTTCGCAATGCGCCTGGCCGTCCGTCCGTCCGACATCGTCTGTACCGGTTCCTCTCGGGTCCGGCGGGCATCACGGGCCCGCCGTGCCGTCCCCGTCCGCGTCGGTTTCGTCGACACGGCGGAACCGGGACCGACCAGGGCGGGAGAAGTGCTACCTGCCACGCTGTGGCCCCCTGACGGTGGTGTCAATCCGACGGTGTCCTTCCGGGGAGCGGCCGTGGCAGCCCTGCCGTCGGCCACTCCCGGCGGCGCACGGCCGGGTTCCGGCCGATCGGCCGGGACGGGGTTGACGGCCACATTGGTCTATGCCACTTTCTGATCGCGCGGCCCGCCACCTCCTCCCCCACCGCCGAGGTGGGACCGGGCTCCCCTCCGCAGGAGCCGCGCGCCGCCCCCACGTCAGGAGAGGAACCCCCATGGACACCCGAAGCAGCCGCCGGCGCCCCCGCGTCCGCGCGGCGCTCGCCGCCGCCGTCGCCGCCGGGCTCGGCGCGAGCCTCCTCGGCGCCCTGCCGGCCGCGGCCGCCGGCGAACCGCTCACCGTGCGGTACCGCAACGGCGGCAGCGGCAACGCCCAGGCCTCGCCGTGGCTCAAGGTCGTCAACACCGGCTCCGCGCCGATCGCGCTGAGCCAGGTCAAGCTGCGCTACTACTTCACGGCCGACGCCCCGCCCGCCGGCTACCGCTTCGCCTGCGACTGGGCCGTCCGGGGCTGCGCCAACGTCACCGGCACCTTCGGCACCGTCACCACCCCCGGCTCGGCCGCCGACCGCTACCTGGAGATCGGCTTCACCGCCGGTGCCGGGACGCTGGCCCCCGGGGCGGACAGCGGGGACCTGCAGCTGCGCTTCCACCGCTCCGACTGGCAGCCGGTGGAGCAGGGCGACGACTACTCCTTCGGCGCCGGGCAGACCGGGTACGCGGACTGGGCCAAGGTCACCGCCAGCGTCGCCGGCGTCCAGGTCTGGGGCACCGCCCCCGGCGGTCCCGGCGTCCCGGCCGGCCAGGTGCTGTTCGACGACCTCGACTACACCGGCCACGACGACCCGACGCTCGCCGCCCACGGCTGGAACGCGCGCTCCGGCGGTGGCGGACCGGGCGTGGGCGGGGCGGGTTGGGCGGCCGAGAACGTCACCTTCGCCCGGCAGGCCGGGAACTCGGTGATGACCCTGCTCACCACCACCGCGGGGACGGCGGAGTCCACCCGGCAGAGCGAGTTCCACAGCCGGGCGACGAAGTTCCGGTACGGCACGTACGCCGCCCGGGTCCGCTTCGCCGACGCCCCGGTGACCGGCCCGGACGGCGACCACCTCGTGCAGAGCTTCTTCGCGATCAACGACCTCAAGTCCCCGATGGCCGACGACTACTCCGAGTACGACTTCGAGTACCTGCCCAACGGCGGCTGGGGCGAGCCGTCGAACATCTTCTTCGCCACCTCGTGGGAGACGTACGGCCCCGAACGCTCCGACAACGTGTACACCACGTCCCGGAGTTCGTTCGCCGGCTGGCACGACCTCGTCCTGACCATCGACGCCGGCGGCATCGTCTACCACGTCGACGGCGTCGAGTTCGCCCGCCACGACGCCCGGTACCTCCCGGAGCGGCCGATGGTGATCGCCTTCAACCAGTGGCTCACCGACCTGGCCGGCCACGGCGGCACCGAGGAGCGTGCCTACGAGGAACAGGTGGACTACGTGCTGCACGTCAAGGACCAGGTGCTGAGCCCCGCCCAGGTGAACGGCGCCGTCGCCGCCTACCGCGCCGCCGGGACGTCCTTCACCGACTCCGTCCCCGCCTCCTGACGCACGAGGCCACCGCGGCCACCGCGGCCACCGAGGCCACCGGCGCGGGCCGGACTCCGGGAACGGGGTCCGGCCCGTGGGGCACCATCACCTGACGGGTCGTCAGTCGTCAGCGCCGGTACCGTGCGGCCGGGTGGCCGGCCGGCAGCGCCCGGTCGGACGCGCCGGTCAGCCGCTCGCGCAGCGACTCGCCCTCGGCGTACTCGCCGCGGAAGACGCCGCGGGCGCGCAGGATCGGCAGCACCGACTCGACGAACTCCGCGGTGGACGCCGGCTGCACGGTCGGCGAGAGCAGGAAGCCGTCCAGGTCGGCGCCCTCCGCCAGGGCGCAGATCTCGTCGGCGATCTCCTCGGCCGTGCCGACCACCGGGCGGGCGCCGACGCCGTGGGTGTGCCAGTCGGCGAGCACGTCGCCGACGGTCCGGTCCGCGAACCGGGCGACCTGGGTCCGCGACAGCTCGGTGGACAGCTCGGACATCGGGGTGTCCGGCGGGTAGGAGGACAGGTCGAGGCCGGTGAACATGGCGTAGCTGGCGACGGCGACCTCCGGGCGCTGGGAGTCCAGGACGCGCTGCCAACGGCGTTCGGCGTCGGCGGTGGTGGCGCCGAGCACACAGGAGAACGCCGACATCACCTTGACCTCGTCGGCGCGCCGGCCCGCCCGTACGGCCTCCTCGCGGATCGCCGCGGTGTGCCCGGCGAGCTGCTCCACCGTGCCGCTGCCGACGAACATGCACTCCCCGTGCCGCCCGCCGACCCGCCGCCCGGCCGGGGAGGCGCCGGCCTGGAACAGCACCGGGGTGCCTTGCGGGGAGCGGGCGGTGTTGCCGTAGCCGTGCGAGCGGAAGTACGGGCCCTCGTGCTCGACCGGGTGCACCTTGGCCGGGTCGGCGAAGCGGCCGGCCTTGTCCTTCTCCAGGGCGTCGGGTTCCCAGGCACCCTCCCAGTACTTGTAGACCAGGTCGAGGAAGTCCTCGGCCATCCGGTACCGGTCGTCGTGCGCCACCATGTCCATGCCGAAGGCCTTGACCGCGGTGTCGGCGGTGCCCGTGGTCACGATGTTCCAGCCGATCCGGCCGCCGGACAGCTGGTCCAGGGTGGCCAGCCGGCGGGCGAACGCGTACGGCGGCTCCACCAGCACCGAGCCGGTCACCACCAGGCCCAGGTCGGTGGTGCTCGCCAGCAGCGCCGAGGCGATCACGAACGGGTCCAGGCGCGGCAGGTCGAGGGCCTCCTCGGTGGCGATCGGCGGGCGCACCCCGTCGATCTCCGACCAGCCCCAGGCGTCGGCCAGGAAGAGGAAGTCGAGCCCGGCGTCCTCGCAGAGCTGCGCGATCCCGCGCCAGTACCCGAGGGTGTCGAACAGGTGCCGGCGGCTGTCGGGGTGACGCCAGGTCGCGGTGCCGCTCGCGTTGGTCTGGGCGTTGTCGAACAGGCCGAGCCTGAGGGTGCGCATGAAGTGCTCTCCGTTGACCAGGTGATGCGGGGGACGGGAACTGCAGGGTCCCGTCAGGGTGCTACGGAAGCGGTGGGGTCGTCGAGCAGGCGGCGGCCGCGTCGAGCCGCGGCGGACGCCCGCGTCCGACGCCCGGGCACCGGGAACGGCCGACGGCCGGCCGCAGCGGACTCGGGTCCGCCGCGGCCGGCCGTCAGGGTGGCCACCGGAGGTGACTCAGGCCTTCCGTCTCAGGCCTTCCGTCTCACGCCTTCCCGTCCCCGCCGAGCAGGCCGGCCTGGGCCGCGGTCAGCCGGCCCTCGGCGTGCAGCCAGCGCACCGTGTCCGCCATGGTCTCGGCGGTCGGCCTCGGGGTCAGCCCGCCGGTGCTCGCGGCGGGGTCGACCGGGGTCGCGCAGGCGCAGGTGTAGACGGCGCCGTACTCGGCGGGGATGTGCCAGGGCCAGCCGCGCTGGAGCAGGGTGGCCAGGGCGCCGACCGGCAGCATCGCCCGGGCGGGGAGGAAGGCCGCGGGCAGGCGCCGCCCGGTGACCTCCCGCAGGGTCCGCACGTACTGCCGGGTGGGCAGGTGGTGGCCGGGCCCGAAGTGCCGGTCGGAGCCCGTCCGCGGCGCGGTCAGCAGCCGGGCGTGCAGCCGCGCGGTGTCGCGGACGTCGCCGACCGGGAAGCCGCCGAGCGGCCAGATCGGCATCAGCCCGCGCAGGGCGTTGCGCAGCCGGGCGTTCTGGTCGCCCAGCCCCGGGTCCCGCGGGCCGAGCAGCGCGGGCGGGTAGCTGATGACCACCGGCGCGCCGTCCCGCTGGTGGGCCCGGGCGATCCGCTCGGCCGCGGCCTTGGTCGCCATGTACGTGTCCCGGGGACGGCCGACCGGGGAGTGCTCCCCGAGCGGCCGTCCGGGGGACGGCAGCAGGGCGACGATGCTGGAGACGTGGACGACCGGGTCGGCGCCCGCCCGGCGGGCGGCGGCCAGCACCAGCTCCGTCCCCCGTTCGTTGGTCCGGCGCATCCGCGCGTTGTGCCGGCTGTCGAAGGAGTACACGGCGGCCGCGTGGAGCACGGCGTCGGCGCCGCGCACCGCGCGGGCCGCGCCGCCCTCGTCGGTCACGTCCCCGACGACCAGGTCGACGGCGCCCGGGTCCACCTCCAGCAGGCCGAGGGCCCGCTCCGCCGCGGCCGGGTCGCGGACCAGCATCCGCACCCGGTGTCCGTCGCGGACCATCGCCGCGACGGAGTGGATGCCGACGAACCCGGTGCCGCCGGTCACGCTCACCAACATCGAGCCATCCCCCGCTCAGCCGATCCCGTCCGGGTTCCCGCCGATGCCCCGGTGGAAGGCGCCGCGGTAGAACAGCAGCGCCTGCCGGTCGTCGGCCCAGTCCGCGGCCAGCACCTCGCCGAGGAAGATGGAGTGGTCGCCGCCGTCGTACTGCTCGGCCAGCTTGCACTCCAGCCAGGCCAGCGAGCCGGCCAGCAGCGGGGCGCCGGTGAACGGTCCCGGCTGCCAGTCGAGGCCGTGGAACTGCTCGGCCCCGCGCGGCCTGCTCTTGTTCGCGAAGTACCGTGCCAGCGGCTCCTGTTCGGCGCCGAGCACGGAGACCGCGAAGGACCTGGTCACGGTGATCGCCTCGTGCATGGTCGCGGAGCGGGCCACGCAGCACAGCACCATCGGCGGTTCCAGGGAGACGGAGCTGAACGCGTTGGCGGTCATCCCGTGGACGTACTCGCCGCCGGTGGTCATCACCGTGATCCCGGTGGCGAACCTGGCCATCGTCTCACGCAGGGCGCCCGGCAGGACGGCCCGGTTCTCGGTGGCCGGCGTGCGCACGCCCGTCGGCCGGGTGTTGACCGGCAGCCGGCCGTTGCCGATCACAGCGCCCGCCCCGTCTCCACCGGCCCGCCGGGCGCGGCCTGCGCCGCGAGGGCCCGCGCGACGGCCGGCCCCTCGGCGTACGGCGCCAGCGCCAGGCGCAGCTCCTCGGGCACCCGGGCGGGGACGGTGGCCGTGTTCGGTCCGCGCATGCACGCGATCCGCTGCCGGCCGCGGGCGACCAGGTTCTCCTGTTCGCCGTCGATCCGCAGGTAGTCGAAGGTGAACTGGATCTGGGTCTGGGTCAGTTCCTCCAGGCGCATCCGGACGGACAGCTCGTCGAAGGAGGTGATCTCGGCGAAGAAGTCGCACTCCACCTTGAGGGTGAACAGCTTGAGGTCGTCCTGCAGTTCGGCGAGCACCCCCGGCGCCTTGTCCTTGAGGAACATCTCCCGGCAACGCCCCTGCCAGCGCAGGTAGTTCACGTAGTAGACGTTGCCGACGAGGTTGGTCTCCTCGAATCCGACGATGTGCCGGATCTCGTAGTAGGACGACATCAGTTCTCCTTCCCGACGAGGACCGCGAAGAGCACGGGCTCCGTACGGTCGTTGACGGTGGTCACCCAGGTGGCGACGGCCGCGTCACCGGCGGACAGCACGACCCAGCCGCCGGGGTGGACGCGGTCGAGCGTCAGTGCCTGGGTGGTCGCACCGGACTTGCGCAGGCATTCCAGCGCGCTCCAGACCCTGGTGCCGGCCACCGCCGGGCTGCAGCCCGCCTCGGCCACCAACAGGTCCCGCAGGGCGAGTTGACCGGCGCCCAGCAGCGCGTCCCAGTCCTCGGCGGTCCGCTCCAGGACGGTCTCCACGTCGCAGGCGAGCCGCCCCTGCCCGGCCACCGCGAGGGTGAGTCCGGGGCCGTGCGAGGCCGACACGGTGACTCCGTCGAGCCCGGGCGCGCCGGCGAGTTCGGGTTTGCCGTCCGGGCGGTGGCGCAGTTCCACCGGCCGGCCCAGTGCCCGGCCGAGGGCGGTCTCGGTGCGGGCCCTGCGGTCGCCGTCCGCGGCGCCGGCCTCCGCCGCGGCGTCCGCCGCGGGTTCGACGACGACCGCGCGGCTGCCGCCCAGCACCCGTTCCAGGCCGCGCTCCAGGTACGAGCCGAGCATCGCGGGCACCCACGGGCCGGCGCCGTCGCGCTTGCGGACGGCGACCAGGGTCAGCCCCTCCCAGCGCTCGACGACCTTCCCGGCCGGGGTCCGCACGTCGACGTCGTAGACGTAGCTGTCCCCGTCCTGCGAGCGTTCCCTGGCGTCGAGCACCACGTACTCGGTGTCCTGGTCGGCCGGGTCGGCCAGCCAGAGCCGCTCGATGCCCTGCGGCAGCAGCGTGGCGTCCGGCACGCAGCACTGGATGGCGTGCATCATCGCGTCCCGGGTGCCGGGGTCGGCGAGCAGCCGGTCCTGCGGCAGGTAGGCCGCGAACCACGGCGCCGGGGCGGTGGTGGAGATCTCCGCCAGCGCGTGCCGGGCGCTGGCCCGCCGGTACTCCAGCAGGCGCTGGAACCGCTTGCCCTGGAAGAGCACGCTGCCGTACAGCTCGGTCACCGGGTCCACCGGCACCGCCGGCAGGCCGAAGCCGTCCGGCACCGGGGTGCCGGGCACCTCGGCCCTGGGGTAGCGCAGCCTGGCCCGGAAGTGGTCGGCCGCGAAGTCGGTGCCCTCGCTGCGCAGCACCACGTCGACCGTTTCGGGGTCCCGGACCAGGGCCGCGATCCGGATGGTGGTCGAGCCGCCCGGCCGGACCACCACGGGACGGCGGAACTCGACGTCCTCCAGCAGCGGCGGGCCCTGGTGGCCGCTCACCGCGGCGGCGACCTGGGCCATCGCCTCCATGCCGAGCACGGCCGGGAAGAGCAGGTCGTCCTGGAGCCGGTGGTCGCTCAGGTACGGGTCGCCGCCCTCGGTCAGCTCGGTCTCGGTGATCAGCTCGATGTCCGGGTGGTGCGCGACCACCCGCTCCACGAACCTGGTCAGCGGCAGCTCGCGCCGGGCGGTGGTGAGGGTCGGCAGGCCGCCGGCCCGGCCGCTGACCACCAGGACGGGGCCGGCCGACGGGTCCGCGAGCACCTCGCGCAGCACCTGGATGCCGTTCTCGGTGGAGATCGGCGTGATGCCCTCGCGGATCAGCGCCTCGACGACGCCGAGCCGTTCGCCCATGCCGGCGCCCGACCAGACGGACCACTCCAGGGCGATCGCCCGGGCCTTCGGGTGGCGTTCCCGGAACCGGAGCGTCAGCTCGGTCATCCAGTCGTTGGCGGTGGCGTAGTGCGCCTCGCCGCGCAGTCCGGCCCGGCCGATGATCGAGCCGAAGGTGATCAGCAGCTTCAGGCGGTCGGGTTCGACGGCCGCCAGGACCGCCTCCAGGCCGTCGGTCTTGGGTGCCAGGGTCCGGTGGAAGTCCTCGACGGTGAGCGCGTCCAGGGCGGCCGGCTGGTTGCGTCCGGCGCCGTGCAGCACCGCGGTGACCGGGCCGAGCCCGCTCTCCAGCAGGGCCACCGCGGCGGCGGTCTCCTCGGGCGAGGTCACGTCGGCGCGGGCGTACCGGTAGCGCAGGCCCGCGGCGTCCATCCGGGCGAGGTTCCCGGCGAGTTCGCGGTCGGCGGCCGGGTCGGCGCGGCCGATCAGGGCCAGGGCCGCACCGGAGTCCTTGGCCATCGCGATGGCGCACTCGGCGGTGATGCCCTTGCCGCCGCCGGTGACCAGCAGGACGTCCCCGGCGTCGAGCGGGGACCGGCCCTCGGCCGCCGGACGCAGCTGCAGCGGCCGGAGCACCGGGACGGTGCGGCGGCCGTCCGGCTGGTACCGGACCTCCGCGAAGCCGGCCGTGGCGGCGGTCTCGGCGACGACCCGGGCCACCGCCTCCTCGCGGGCCGCGCCCTCGGGGGCGGTGTCGGGCAGCTCGACCACCGTGGTCGGGACGGACGGGTGCTCCAGGTGCAGGGTCTTCGCCAGGCCCGCGGCCCCGAGCCGGTGCTGGACCACGACCAGCCGGGTGCCCTCGGGGGCGGCCAGCACGGCCCGCCCCGCGGTCAGGAAGAGTTCCGCCTCGTCCGGTCCGCACGCGTCCGGCAGGCAGAGCAGCACACCGTCCCCGAGGCCCGCCGCCGCGAGCGCGGTGCGCAGCGGCTCGGCGAGCGGGTGGCCGGGCGTGCTGTACGCCGTCCAGGCTCCGGCGGAGTCCTGGGGGCCGGACTGCGGCCAGGCCGCCGGGGTCGGCAGGGCGGGGCGGGCGGCCTCCAGGTGCTCGACCGCGAAGGGCCGCACCCACGGGGCCACGCCGGCGACCTCGGCCGCCGAGTCGCCGCCGTCCTGCGCGGTGTCCGCCAGCTGGTCGATCAGCTCCGCGATCCCGCCCAGGTTGACGGTCGCGTAGTTGGGGGTCGCGGCGAGCACCGGCCGGCCGAGCGCCCGGGTGACGTCGTTGACGATCTGGCCGATGGTGATGGAGCTCAGGTGCAGGTCGTCCATCGGGTGGGTCTGCGCGGTGACGGAGTCCAGCGGCAGCTCGACCCGTTCGGCGGCGAGCCTGCGCAGCAGCTCCAGGGTGGAGTCCGCGCCGGTGTCCGCGGCCCCGGGCCGTCCGGTGGGCGCGTCCCGGTCCTGGCCGCTGTCCTGCGCGGCCAGCTCCGCGTCGATGGCCGGGGCCGCCTCGCAGGGGTTGGCCAGGAAGGTCATCGCGCCGTCGGCCGGCAGCGGCCGGAGCAGCCGGTCGCCGAACAGCGCCCGCGTCCGGACGGGCACGCCGAGCACGTACGCGGCGCCGGCGATCCTCAGCAGCGGGCCGAGCGAGGCGCTGTCGGTGTCGACCGCCAGGGTGGCGCGGTCCGGTGCGATCTCCGTCAGCAGGCCGGACAGCACCCGGCCCGGGCCGACCTCCACGACCAGGTCGGCGCCGTCGACCGCCACGGTGGCGGCCTCCTGGAAGCGGACCGGGAGCAGGACCTGCTCGCGCAGGACCTCGCGCAGGTCGGCGGACGGGTCCAGGAGCCGGCCGGTGACGGTGGAGGCGATCGGGCGGACCGGCTCGCTGAAGTCGAACTCCGCCAGTTCGGCCGCCATCGCGACCGCGGCCGGCTCGACCAGGGGCGAGTGGAAGGCGTGCGAGACGTTCAGCCGGGTCGCCGTGACGCCCTCGGCCGCGGCCCGGCGGCAGACCTCGTCGACCGCCTCGGCGGGGCCGGAGAGCACGGTCTGCCGGGGCCCGTTGTAGCCCGCGACGACCACGTCCAGTCCGGCGGACAGCCGGGCCGCTTCCTCCGGGGTGGCCGCCAGACCGGCCATCGCGCCGCCGCCGTGGCTCGCCCGGGCCATCACCTGGCCGCGGATCGTGGCCAGGCGCACCACCTGCTCCTCGTCGAGCGCGCCCGCCCAGTGCAGGGCGGTCAGCTCCCCGAGGCTGTGGCCGACGGCGGTGTCGGCCCGGATGCCGAGCGCGTCCAGCACCCGCAGGGCGGCCAGCGAACCGGTGACGATGCGCGGCTGGGCCACCTGGGTGGCGACCTGGTCGGCGCCGGTGGGCAGCGCCGAGGAGCGGAACACCTCCTCGGCCGTGGCGAACCGGCGCCGGATCGCGCCGACGGCGCCGCGTCCCGAGCCCTGCCCCGGGAAGAGGTAGGCGATCCGGGGGGCGGTCCTGGCGCGGCCGAGGAAGACTCCCTCGCCGGCCGAGAAGGCCTCCCGCGCACCGGAGTCGAGCAGGGCGAGCAGCCGTTCCAGGCCGCGCACGGCGTCGTCAGGGCTGGTCGCGACGACGGCGGCGCGCACCGGGCCGCCGGACAGCCGGTCGGCCAGCGTGCCGGCCAGGTCCGCCAGTTCGGCCTGGGCCAGCTTCGGCACCAGGTCGAGCAGCCCGGTCAGTTCGGCGCGCAGCGCGTCCGCGTCCGCGCCGTCCAGCAGCAGCAGTTCGGCGTCCTGGCGGCCTGCGACCAGCCGGGTGGTGCGCTCGTCGAGCGCCTCGCGCCGGGTGCTGCCGGGGGCCTGGGTGACGGCAACGTGGGTGTTGATCCCGCCGAAGCCCATGGCCGACACCCCGGCCCGGACCGGCTGGTCGGCCGGCCAGAGTTCGGCCTGGCGCGGGACGTACATGGCCGCCTCGTCGCCGAGCAGGCCGGGGTGCGGGTCGAGGTGGCCGGTGGCCGGGGGGATCACCTGGTGGTGCACGGCGAGGGTCGCCTTGATCAGGCCGGCCACGCCGGCGGCGGCCTTGGTGTGCCCGAAGTTCCCCTTGACCGTGCCGAGCGCGGCCGGACGGGCCGTCGGGTCGGCGGTGCGGCGCGCGGAGGACAGCGCCTCGATCTCGGTCGCGTCGCCGAGGGCGGTGCCGGTGCCGTGGCCCTCGAAGTAGGAGACCGTCTCGACGCCGTAGCCGGCCCGGTGGTAGGCGCGGGTCAGCGCCAGCCGGTGCCCGCTCGCCTCGGGCCGGGTGATGCCGCCCTTGCCGTCGGAGGAGACGCCCCAGCCGCTGATGCTGGCGTAGATCCGCCGCCCCTGCGCCAGCGCGTCGCGCTCGCGCATCAGGACGAGCATGCCGGAGCCCTCGCCGGGCCAGAAGCCGTTGGAGTCCCGGTCGTAGACCTTCATCTCGCCGGTGGCGAGGGCGCCGGTCTTGGCGAAGCCGATCACCTCGAACGGGTCGATGGAGAGGTCGACCCCGCCGGCGACCGCCACGTCCAGTTCGCCGTCGGCCAGGGCCTTCGCCGCCGTGACGACGGACAGCAGGGAGGAGGAGCAGGCCCCGTCGACCGTGTAGCCGCCGCCGCGCAGGTCGAAGTGGTTGCAGATCCGGCCGGCGATGGTGTTGGCGAGGCCGCCGGCCAGCGAGTCCTCGTCGATGGCGGGGAACGGCGCCTTGTACTGCGGTTCCAGCTCCTGGAGGAACTTCGCGACGTCCCCTTCGGACCAGCCCTGGCCGGTCAGCGCGGCGGCCACCGTGCGGCGCACGTACGGCCATCGCAGTCGCATGATGTTGGCCCGCGAGAATTCCCCGGTGAGGCTGTTTCCGACGACCACGCCGGTGCTCTGGTGGGGAAGTCCGGAACCGTCCGGGAATCCGGCGTCGGCGAGCGCTTCGGCGGCCACGTCGAGGGCCAGCCAGTGCGTCAGGTCGGTCGCCCGGTACGTGCTTCCGGCGACGCTGTATTTGATGCGGTCGAAGGCGTAGTCCCGCAGGACGGCGGCCTTTTTTGTGTAGTGCCGGTCGGGCGCGCTCCGGTCCTCCGACCAGTAGTCCGCCTGGTTCATGCGCTCGTCCGGCAGCTGCCGGAAGGCCCGCCGACCACCCAGTACGTTCTCCCACAGTTCGCTCGCCGAATTGGCGTCCGGGTAACGGAGGCCAATTCCAACGATAGCGATCCGCTCACTGCTCACGTATTCACCACCCATGGAGATGAATTGACGGCAAATCTGTTGCCGACTCGACACGCCTGCACTGTCGTCAATAGTGCGGCGGCGACCGTCCGGCTGTCTTCTCCGAGTTTGCTTTCCGCCTGGTGGGGGGCGGTGCTTTTCCATAACGGTGTGATTCCACGCCGCCGCTATTCGATAACGGCGTCATTTTCCGGGAGGCCGGCCGGGGCTTCCCCGGGGCCGGCCGGGGCGTTCGCCGGGAACGCGCCGAGGCTCCCGCCGGTCGGCGGGAGCCTCGGATGTGCGGGCCGTGCGCGGCGTCAGCCGGCGGCCGTGGGAACGCGGTCGGCGAGCCGGGCGCCCAGTTCCCGGGCCGCCGTCAGGGCGGCCCAGGAGGTGAGCTCGATCAGCGCGGCGTCGCCGGGCCGGCCGCGCCGGAACCCGGCGACCAGACCGTCGTCGACCTGGTACGAGGCCTCGGCGGTCAGCAGGGCCAGCCGGCCGGCCGGACGCTCGTCAGCGGGCAGGGCCGCCACGGCGTCCTCGACCCAGCCGCGGCTGATCCCCGGCGGCCGGCCGTCCCAGTCGGCCAGCCGGTCGGCCAGCAGGGCTCGGACGCCGTCCGGCACCGACCTGGCCCCCGCCGCGTCGACCGCGGCGGCCGCCCGGGCGAAGGCGCCGGCCACGCTGGGGGTGCCCGCCGCCCAGCGCAGGTCCTCCGGCAGCGGCGCGGAGGGCAGCAGGTCGAGCGAGGTCCCGGCCGGCGGGGCGACGCGCGCGCTGCGGCGCATCAGCCGGCCGAGGACCGCCCTCGCCGCCGATCTCGCGGCCGCCGGGAGTCCGGTCGGCAGCGGGCTCGGCGCGAGGAACAGGTTGACCATGCGGTTGAGGTAGTGGAAGGTGACCGCCACCCCGACCAGTTCGGGCACCGCCTGCGCGGAGAACGGCGGCGGCACGCCCTGGTCCCGGTCCGCCCGGAACCAGTCCGCCGACGCCTCGACGGCCGCCCGGGCGCTGCCCGGGGCGGACGCCCCGGGCAGCAGCGCGGCCAGCGTCGTCCCGTGCACCTCCACGCAGTACGGGCAGGAGTTGGCGGCCGAGACCGCCGCGGCCACCGCCTCCTTGGTCGCGCGGTCGACCCGCCCGCCGGCGACCAGGGTCTCCCTCAGCATCACCCAGGAGGCGGCGAGCACCGCCGGCGAGGCGGCGTGCAGGCCGATCGGCGGTGCCAGCATGCCGAACTCCCGCTCGACCTCGGCGAAGACGCCGGCCACCTCCTTCCCCGCGTCGGCCGGCCGCACCGGGGCGACCCGGTGGACCTGCGCCATGGACCTGCGCAGGGCCGGCCGCAGGAACGGCGTCGTCATGTGCGTCCTCCTCGAAGCTCGGTCTGGAGGCCCGGTCCGAAAGGCCGGTCCTGATGCCCGGTCCTGCGCCCGGGCGCTACCGGCGCATCAGGCCGGGCAGCTGCACCTGCACGCCGCGCCGGCCGCTGGTGGCGCCGTCCGGCGCGGGCGCGCCGTACTTGACGTTCACGCCGCGCTGCTGCGCGGCGGCCACGATGCCCGGGATCGCGCGCTCGGCGAGCGCCGAGATGGTCAGCGCGGGGTTGACCGTGAGCGCCCCCGGGACGGCGGAGCCGTCGGTGACGAAGATGCCCGGGTGGTTGCGCAGTTCCTGCCGGTCGTCGAGCGCCGAGGTCTGCGGGTCGTCGCCGATCCGGCAGGACGCCAGCGGGTGCACCGTGTAGGCGCCCACCAGTTCGTTGGTCCACGGCATGACGCGGGCGAGTCCGTCGCGCTCCAGGATGTCCTTCACCACGGCGTCCGAATCGGCCCAGGCGCGCAGGGTGTTGGCGGTCGGCCGGTACGAGATCGGCCCGCGCCCGAGCATCTGCTGGGAGATCCGCTGCGCGTTGCCGGTGGGCGGCGGCGGTCCGAAGACGCCCTCGTTGTCGTCCTCGATCATGGTGAAGACGGTCAGCCAGGACTGCCACTGCCGGACCAGTTCCTTCTTCTCCACGCCGAACCAGCTGGGCCCGCTCGCGTCGGGCACCTGCGCCAGGATGGTGCCGAACCCCGGCGGGAAGTAGAGCTGTTCCAGGGAGAACCGGGAGTGCTCCGGCAGCGAGCCGTCGAGGTTGTCCCAGCTCGCCACGACCGGGCCCTTGCCGATCTGGTTGGCCCGGAACGCCGTGCCGTCGGAGCGCTTGAGCCCCAGCAGGTCGCGGGCCTTGTCCTCGTCGACGATGGCCGTGTTGAGGCGCTCCCCGTTGCCGGAGAAGTAGCGGCCCACGGCGTGCGGCATCTCGCCCAGGGCCGCCTCGGAGCGCTGGAGGATCACCGGGGTGGCGCCGGCGCCGGCGGCGAGCACGACGATCTTCGCGTCGATCGTGCCGCTGCCGACGTGCACCCGGTAGTCCACGTCGTCGACGACGCTGTAGTGCACCCGGTAGCCGCCGTCGTCCGTCCGGGTCAGCTGCTGCACCTCGTGCAGCGGCCGGATCTCGGCGCCGTGCGCGAGGGCCGCCGGCAGGTAGTTCAGCAGCAGGGAGCGCTTGGCGTCGAAGCGGCAACCCGACATCATCCAGTTGCAGTTGGTGCACTTCGCCCGGTCGATGGCGGCCGGGACGGGGTTGGCGGTGCGCCCCGCGTGCTCGCAGGCCGCGGCGAACAGCCCGCCGGAGTAGGTGACGTCGTTCCAGTCCTGCTGGGTGATGGGCAGCGCCTCGGCCACCCGGTCGTACCAGGGGTCGAGGACGTCCCGGTCGATGGCGGCCGGCCACATCCGCCGGCCGATGCTGCCGCGGCGCTCGAAGACGAACCGCGGCGCGCGCGGCATCGCGGCGAAGTACACCACGCTGCCGCCCCCGACGCAGTTCCCGCCGAGCAGGCTCATCCCGTCGCCCACCACGAAGTCGAAGATCCGGGTGTACGAGGAGCCGAGCAGGAAGTCGTGGTCGAAGTCGTCGGCCTTCAGCCAGGGGCCGCGCTCCAGGATGGTGACCTTGGCGCCGCCGGCCGCCAGGTGGTACGCCGCGATCGCGCCGCCGAAGCCGCTGCCCACGATCAGGACGTCGGTGCTCTCGGTGCTTGTCATGCGGGACTCCCTGAAGACGTGGTGTCCGGGTGGGGATCGGCCAGCTGCTTGCCGTACGAGAAGTCGGGGAACCGCCACAGGCCGTCCTCGTCCGGCTTCATGAACCCCATCGCCGTGAGGCCCGGGTGGCCCGCCGCGAGCGCGTCCGCGGTGTGCATGTGGGCGGCGGTGTCGAAGGCCATGTTGGCGAACAGCGCCAGCAGGACCCACAGTTCACGTTCCTGGTGTTCCGTCCCGGTCAGTTCCTGCACCAGGCTGGTCCGGTCCGCGAACGGCAGCGCGACGAACGGCGGCACCGAGTCGTCGAGCCGCAGGCCGTGCCCGTCCGCGTACGCGCTCGCGTGGCGGTTCAGGGCCTGCTCGTAGTCGTCCAGGGCGTCCGACAGTCCGGTCGCCGGCGTCTCCAGCAGCTCGATGGCGCCCGCCTGGACGGCGCCGCCGCCGGTCGAGGCGCCGGCCACCGCCCGGTCGTCGGGGGAACGCTTCTCGCCCGGGACGATCGTGTCCGCGAACGCTTCGAGCGTCATGGTCCGGTAATCGTGTCGATCCGAGGTAGGCGAGCCCACCGGCATCTCCTCAGGGGCTTGTCGAAAAGCGGGCCCGGCACGCACCGGCCGATCCCGATTCGCATACGCGACAGTGGCATCGTGCGCGCAATACGCCCCCGCAAGCATCTCCTGTGTTGCTGATGGGCTCCGGGGCCGTTCAAACATGAATTCCGGGGCAACTCACCGGACGGGCATGCCGAAGGCACTTGCCACCGGACCATTGCGTCTGTCATGTGCCTGCTGCTACGGTCGTCACTTGCTATGGCCGGCGACACTTTTCAGCTTCGCCTTTTCCGAAGGGGGCCTCCCTTCGCTTGCCTGGCACCTCGACAGTCGGCCTGTCAGCGCGGCCTCGACTTTCGTTCCCGATCATCGCAAGGGTGGAATCTCTGTTCATCCGCAGGTGCGGCGGAGAAGCTGGAGTCAATCATGACAACTGCCATCGAGCAAGCTGTTTCCCGGGCCATCGAGACCATGCACGAGAACATCGGCGAGCTGCTGACCATAGACGACATGGCGCAGGCCGCCATGTACAGCAAATTCCACTTCTCCCGTGAATTCCAGCGAATGACCGGAGTTTCGCCGAGGCGCTTCCTCTCCGCCATCCGCCTCGAAACGGCCAAGCGCCTCCTCATCGAAACGTCGTTCACGGTGACCGAGATCAGCCACCGCGTCGGGTACAACAGCGTCGGCACCTTCAGTTCACGGTTCGCCAGCAGCGTCGGCGTCCCCCCCACCGTCTACCGCCAGCTCGGGGGTTTCACTCCCCGGATCGAGGTCGACCCGCGCGGCCTGTCCCGGAGCACGGAACTCTCGGCCTTCCGCGGCGAGATCCGGGCCCCCATCGCGGGGGACCTCGGCCGGGTGTACGTCGGGCTGTTCCCGACCCGCGTCCCCGAGGGACGGCCCGCCGCGTGTACCGTCCTCCCCCGCCCCGGCGTCTTCTTATTCGACCAGGTGCCGGCCGGCACCTGGTTCCTGCTGGCGCACTCCGTCCCGGCCGCGTTCGACGAGATACTGACGGGCGACCGCCCGGTCTCGGTGGGATCGGTCGGACCGATCGAGGTGCGGCCGGACGTGCCGCTGCTGCCGATCGAGCTCCGCCTGCGCCAGGCCCGGGTCCTCGACCCGCCGGTGCTGCTGGCCCTGCTGGACGCCCGGGCGGTGGCACTGACCGCGCGGGCCGCCCCGATCACCGACACCGCCTGAGCCCGCGGCCCCGGGCCCGGCTTCGAACCCGCGTCCGCGGAGCGTTCGGAGCCGGGCCCGGGGCCCACACACGGGGCCCAACACAGGAGCCCCCGCGACGATCCCCGAGGGACGTCGCGGGGGCTTCGCCGTGCGGCCCCGGGGCCCGGTCAGCCGGCCGGGTGCACCGTCATCGGCAGGCCGCCGCCCACCCGCAGCGACAGCATCGGCTCGGCCACCACCCGGTGGCCCGGCACCTTCCTCAGCCGCAGCTCCCGGGCGACCATGGCGATCGTGAACGTCGCCTCCAGCAGCCCGAGGTGGTTGCCGATGCAGAAGCGCGGCCCCGCCCCGAACGGGATGTAGGCGTAGCGCGGCCGGTCGACCGCCCGGTCCCGGTCGAAGCGCTCCGGGTCGAACTGCTCCGGGGCGTCCCAGAACCGGGGGTGGCGGTGCAGGGTGTACGGGCAGATCAGCACGTCGGCGCCGGCCGGGACGTGGTACCCGCCGACCTCGTCGTCCGCCTGGGCCTGCCGCGGCAGGATCCACACCGGCGGGTAGAGCCGCATGACCTCCTCCACCACCATCGAGGTGTACCGCAGGCGGTGCAGGTCCTCGAACTCGGGCAGGCGGTCGCCGAGCACCTCGACGGCCTCGGCGTGCAGCCGGTCCATCACCTCGGGGTGCCGGTCGGCCAGGTAGAAGGTCCAGCCGAGGGTGCTCGCCGTGGTCTCGTGGCCGGCCAGCAGCAGCGTGACCAGCTCGTCGCGCATCCGCTGCCGGGCGACGGCGCGGTCGGGCTCCTGCCGGGTGGCGACGATCAGGCGGGACAGCGCGTCCTCCCCGTCGATCCGGGCGCCGTCGCGGGAGACCCGCTCCGCCACCAGCCGGTCGACCACCCCCTGCAGGTCCTGCCGGGCCCGGCGGAACCGGAGCTGCTTGGTCAGCGGCACCCAGCCGGGCACCATGCCCATGGTGACCATGTCGAACATCGCCTGGTCCTGCACGGCCTCGAAGTCGTGCCCGACCGCCTCGAAGGCGCTGAGGTCGACGTCGAGCAGCGTGCGGCCGAGCACCCCGAGGGTGAGCGCCGTCATCTCGTTGACCACGTCGACCGGCCCGCCGCCCTCGTGCGCCCGCAGCCGGCCCACCAGCTTGGCCGCCTCCTCCGCGACGGCACCGGCCTGTTGGACGATCCGCTTGTGCTGGAAGGCGGGCTGGATCTGCCGGCGCTGCTTGCGCCAGAGCTCCCCCTCGCTGGTCAACAGGCCGTTGCCGAGGGCGCGTCGGGCCTGGGCCAGGCCGATCCCCTTGTGGTAGTTGGCCGCGTTGTCCGCGAGCACGTGCTTGGCGTGGTCGGGGTGGTTGAAGAAGTAGAGCGTCTTGGGGCCCATGGAGATCCGGACCGCGTCGCCGTACTCCGACGCGGCGGCGCGCATCATCTCCAGCCGGTCCCCCACCAGCCTGCGCAGCAGGACGGGGGCGGCCCGGCGCGGCGGGCCCGGCGGGACCTTGCGGGTGGCGGCCATCGCTAGCACCCCCCGACGTTCCGGAAGCGGTCGGCGATGGCCTGGCGCCACAGCTCGAACGCGGGCACCGGGCCCGGCACCGGCTCCGTCGGCCGCAGCTCCTGGGTCACCGCGGCCGCCTCGACGGGCCCCATGCCGCAGAACACCCGGGTGGCCAACTCCGTGTGCGGCACCAGCAGTCCGGCCCGGATCCGGGCCTCGGCCGCGAACGCGCTGCCCTGCGCGACGATCGCCCGGTGCTCGCCGGCCCGGTCCCGGAACGCGCACAGTTCGGCCTCGTCCACGCCCCCGGCGTAGGTGGCCGCCAGCCCGGCCCCGCCGTAGAGGTCGGAGCGCCTGGACTCCGGGAACTTCTCGATCATGGTCGCGACCAGGTCGGGGTCGGTGCCGCCGACGAACCACAGGGCCCGGCCGATGCCCTGGTCGATCGCGCGGCCGGCGTACGACGGGGCGTCGTGGGCCGGCCAGGGGAAGGCCGGGTCCCGGTACTGCCGGTGGACGTACCGGTCGGTGCGGAAGTACGCCTGGTGGAAGCCGTACCCGTCGAGCACCAGCCAGCGCAGCAGCGGGTCCAGCGCGTCGATGTCGGGCCAGCAGAACCTCGGCAGCCGGGCCATCGCCCAGCCGATCCCGACGTAGACCATGTAGACGTGGTCGGCGCCCCGGCCCCGGAGGCAGCGGGCCACCGAGCCGCCGCCGGACAGCCGCAGCCCGTCGAGCATGGCGAAGCCCATTCCGGCGCCCTCGTAGGCGAAGCCGCGGAACCGGTCCGGGATCTCCTCCAGCGGGTATTCCGCCTCCGCCGGGTTCCGGGCCTCCACGGCGTGCGCGTAGCCCTCCAGGAAGCGCGCGCCGACCGTCTCCAGGAGTTCCTGGGCGGCCGGCGACTTCCGGTGGAAACCACGTGTTTCCAATAGCGTCTCAGAGGTGCTCGGAGTGAGAATTCGACGTCGGAGCGTCCGCCATGCAGTGGACACGCCTTACTCCTCTCAGGTCGTCCGCGGGGCGGCCGATCCGCCCCGCGGCTGCTTCGCACCGGCCCTACGCGTCGCCGAAGTGGGCGCGCACGTTCGCCCGCCACCGTTCGTACGGGGGCGGACCGCCGGCGGCGCCCGGGGCGCGGTCGTCCACCGCGCAGTCGTCGGCCACCTTCGCGGCCGCCTCGACCGGCAGGCCGGTCAGGCTGGTCGAGGCGGTCTCGCAGTGCGCGGGGACGAACCCGGCGTACGCGCGCGCCTTGGAGGCGAACACCGAGCCCTGGGCGAGCTGCGCCCGGTGCGGGCCCGCCGCGTCGCACAGCCCGGCCAGGCCGTCGGCGGTTCCGCCGCCGGCGAAGGTCGCGGCCAGTCCCACGCCGCTCCACAGGTCGCCCTGCCGGTCCGCGTCGAACCGCCGCACCGCGTCCGCGACCTGCGCCGGCGAGCCGCCGTGGATGAACCACAGGGCCCGTCCGACGCCCTGGTCGAACGCCCGCGGGAAGTACTCGGGCGCGCCCTGCCACGGGTACGGCTTCGGCCGGCGCTGCTCGTCCACCCAGCGCCGGGTGTGGAAGTAGGCGAGGTCGAAGCCGTAGCCGTCGACGGCCAGCCAGCTCATCGTCGGGTGGTAGGGCGTCCCGGCGAGGTCCGGCAGCACCTTGCGCCACAGCGGCCTCGGCAGCCGCGCCATGGCGAAGCCGATGCCGATGTACGCCAGGAAGATGTGCGGCTGTCCGGGACCGGCCAGCAGGTCCCGGGTGCGGTGGCCCCCGCCCATCGCGTCCAGGACGGTGAAGGCCATGGTGGCGCCCTCGTAGGCGAATCCGCGCTGTTCGGGCTCGACCAGGGCGAGGCGGCGCTCGACCTCCCACTGGCTGCGGGCGTCGATCCCCCACTCGAAGCCGCAGACCACCGCCCGGGGCACCGCCTCCAGCCGTTCGGTGGACTCCGTGGGTGTCACCGGGAACCCGCGCCCGGCGAAGGTCACCGAGGTCAGTGACGGTGTCAGCACCAGTCGGCGCAGCGATCCCAAGGTCGTCGGCACGATCCCTCCCAGGTCCACATCGGGAATTGACGGCTCCTCCATGCTCCTGAGGCCACGTCACGGCCCGCATCTCCACGGTTGCGTTTTCCGCGGCCCGTCTTCGGATCCGCGTCTTCGGGAGTGCTCCGCGTTCCGTCCGTCCGGCCCCGGCCCGGATCCCGGGCGCCACAATGGAACCGGCCCGTACGAGACCGGGTTCCCGGCGTCGTCGGTCCGTCCCCGTCAAGGTCGTCCCACCGAAGGAGAGCCGTATGAGCACGTATCAGCGGAACGCCGAGGCCACGCCCGGGTCGCTCTGGGACCGGGCACCCGACCACCTCGCCTACCGCGGTTCCCGGGAGAACATCACGGCGCTGCTGGGCGACCGGCCCGGGGTGGCCGGGGTCGCGGTGCCCGCCTGTCCGGACTGGACCGTGCTGGACCTGGTCGGCCACCTGCTGGAGGTCTGCCGGACGGTGGCCGCCGACGCGCCCGGCAACCTGTGGGAGGTCCCGCACGCCGACTCCGGCGACGGCCTGGACGGCCTGCTCGCCGAGTGGGCGCGGCTGGACGCCCCGGTGGAGCGGGTGCTCACCGAGTCCCCCCAACTGCGGCACACCATGCTGATGATGGACGCGTTCACCCACGAGATGGACCTGCGGGCCGCGCTGGGGGCGGCGGTGGTCCCGGACCACCCGTCCTACCCCTCGTCGCTGGACCTGGTCGTCCGGGGCTTCGCCGCCGCGGTGCGCACCCAGGGGCTTCCGGCGCTGCGGATCGAGGCGCCGGGGGCCGAGTGGCTGGCCGGCGACGGCGAGCCGGCCGCCGTCCTGCGCGGGCACCGGCACGACCTGCTGCGTTCGCTCACCGGTCGGCGCTCGCTCGACCAGATCGCCGAACTGGCGTGGAGCGACGCGCCGCAGGCCTGGCTGCCCGCGTTCACCTGGGGCCCGTTCCGGCCGCCGGCGCGGCCCGTCGAGGCGGCGGCCGGTCGTTAGGACCGGCCCGACGGCGCTGTGGCGCTGCCCGGTCCGGGCAGCGCCACAGCGCCGTCGTGGTGCGATCCGCGGCGTCTCAGGCCGCGATCGCACCGACCTGCTGCGGCTGCGCGGCCGTCCCCTCCGGGGTGCCCGCCCCGGCGGCCTTGGCCTGCCGGGACTTCTGGACGAGGTGCGCGACCCACCACCCGATCCCGCGCAGGGCGCAGACGATCGTGGTGGCGTAGAACAGGGTGTAGACCACGTTGAACACCATCAGCACCCCGTACACCATGGCGACCGAGGAGCCGAACATGAACTGGGCCTTGGCCTTCATCGGCGTGGTGCCCGGGTCGCTGATCATGTAGTTGGTGAACAGCACGAAGGCGACCCCGGTCATCGCGCCGAGCGCGGAGTACAGCGCGACGTCCCAGATCCAGTGCCGGACGAACGCCTGGATGGCGAACGCGCCGAGCCAGCCGACGATCAGCGGCGTGCGCTTGGTGAGCAGGGCGTTGATCACCGTTCCCGCGGTGGCGATGATCAGCGGGATCATCACGCGGAAGAAGGTGTTCGCGTTCTCGGTGAACTGGTACGGCGGCGAGATGCTGAACCAGGTGCCGAAGCACAGCAGCGACATCGTGATCCCGAAGTTGGACGGGTTCATGTAGTGCCGCATCCGGCCCGCGATCGGCGCCTGGAGGGCGTGCTTGCCGCCGACGCCGATGACCACCCCGAAGAACATCGGCAGCAGCTGGTTGTTGCCGTACGTCAGCATGTTGACCGCGAGCGCCGTGATGTGGGCCGGCAGCAGGAACTCGTAGACCCCGCGCACCCCGCGGCCGCGGAAGCGCGGCGCGCGCCGCTGGGCCCAGGCGCTGATCAGCTCGAAGCAGATCTCGCAGGCGTAGGCGGTGACCACCGCGATGAACGGCCAGAGCCAGGGCTGCTCGAAGCCGAGCAGGGTGTAGCCGAAGGCGTTGAACACGCTGATGGAGATGGCGAAGTTCCGCAGGGCCAGGTAACGCGGGTCCTTCGGTTTCGCGGGGGCGGCCGGCGCGGCCGCCGGGGCGCCGCCGGGAACGGGTTGCGCGGTCGCGCTCATCGGTTCGGGACCTCCTGGACGTCGCTGCTCAGCATGAGGGTGTGCGTACCGGGGTTGATCTGCTCGGTCTTCTCGTGCAGCCCGCCGCTCGCGTCCCGCCACGTCAACTTGACGGTGACCGGGCCCTGCTGGGAGCCGAGACCGAAGCGCACGTCGAAGCTGCGGTAGCCGCCGTGGCCGCCGCCGCCGTCGAGCTGGGAGATCTGCGTGCGGCCGTCCGGGGTCATGACGCACACGGTGGCGTTGTACGCGGGCGCTCCGCTGTTCACCAGGCCCTGGCCCGCCCCGCCCTCGGCGGTCGGACGGTAGAGCCGCAGGTTCAGCTGGTTGCCCACGCTGGGCGCGGTGTTGGCGTAGAAGGCGGGCGGCCCCCACTGGCGGGCGACGGCGAAGTCCAGCCGGCCGGTCCCGGTGGTGTCGCCGGTCGCGAGGCCTCGGGTGGGTGTCGGCACGGCGATGCCCAGCTGGGAGCTGATGTTCACGTACGGGCCGTCGGGGGTCTTGGCGTAGAAGGCGATCGCCTCGTCACCGGCGATGTCGTCGCCCGGCTGGACGTTGGGCCACATCGCGGGGTTGGAGAGCAGGTCGTCGTTGGTCATGGCCATCTCCTGCAGCCACGGCCAGCGGTTGATCTTCCCCTTCACGAAGCCGGTCGCCTGGAGGACGTTGAGGTCGCCGGTGTTGAGGAAGTCGCCCATCTTGGCGTCCCAGCCCCACCCGCTCCAGGCCATGCCGTGCTCCTGGGCCTCCTGGGTGAACGGCGCCACGCCGTCGGCGAGTTTGGCCTTCATGTCGGCCTCGTCCTTCGCCTTGTTGATCCAGACGAAGTTGCTCTCCTCCAGGCCCCAGGCGACGGCGATGTTGCTGACCATCATGTCGAAGTTGCCGTTGCGGCCGAGGTCGCCGAAGTCGACGCCCATGCCCTTGAAGGAGCCGTTGCCCAGCACGAAGGACTTGGGGGTGCTCGGTGTGCGCTCGCCCGTGGCCTCGGTGAACTCGATGTGCCCGGGCGTCGACCTGTTGTACATCAGGTGCCCGTGGCCGAAGTCGTTGGCGATGTACATCTCGGGCAGTCCGTCGCCGGTCAGGTCGGCGCCGGAGATCGCCAGCGTCCAGCCGGTCGAGGCGTCGAAGGGGATCGCGCCCTTCTCCTCCACGTACGACACCGTGGGCTCGGGGCCCGAGGTGCTCTGCTGCCAGCGCAGGACGTGGTCGCCGCCGGCGTTCCTGGCGCTGGACAGCGACTCGTTCATCACGACGTTCTTCAGGCCGTTCGGGTCGAGCACGTCGGAGTCGGGGAAGTAGTTGCCGATGACGATCGACGGGCGTCCACTGCCGTCGAGGTCGGCGACGTAGTCCGCGTCGGTGTTCCAGCGCGGGCCGTGGTACTTCCCGTCCAGCGACTCCGAGGGCACCAGCTCGCGCGGCACGTAGGAGCTCGCGGCCGGGGTCGTGGCGTCCGACCTGGCCATGAACAGGATCGGCGTGCGGCCCCAGTACGTCACCAGGAGGTCCATCCGGCCGTCGCCGTTGAAGTCGCCGGGCGTACAGCCGGTGGGCGCCATGGTGTCGTCCATCGGCAGCGGCTTGCCGTCCAGCACGAAGGGCGTGAAGCGGTCGGCCGGCCGGGCGGTCGGCGTGTACGTCACGACCACGCTGTCGGTCCTGGTGTCGACGATGCACATGCTGTCGGCGACGCCGTGCCCGGTGAGGTCGTTGATCGCGATGCTGGCCCCGACCGAGGAGATCCACGAACGGATCTTCTGGTAGGCCGGGTTGACGTTCCGCACGGTCCTCATCGGCCGCTGGTCGTAGCCGGGCGGCATCGCGATGGGCATCTCCTTGAAGCCGTACTGCTTCGCGACCTGTTCCGCCCCGGCCACCGCGACCGAGCTCCGTGCCGCGAAGAACAGCGAGGTGGCCACCAAGATCACCACCAGGCCGGGTACCAGTCTGCGGAATCGTTCACCGTATGTCACCGAATTCCCCTCTCGGCAGATCGTGTACGACCCTGCTTTTCGCTTCGAGTGCACTGACACGGCCGACTCCGGCGGGAGGAAGAAGTCCCGGGGTCCTGGATCCGCGTTCCCGAAATGCGACGGTGAATCCCACTTCACTCGCAGGTCTACCCCACGAGCATGGACGCCGGGCCCCCGCGGGGGCATCTCTCACATTGCTCACCGAACCCATACCGGCTTTGCCGAGACTTTGCCGAACAGGAGAATCGCGGCGGCGCCGGAAATCGGGAGGTGCGACTTCCCGCCGGCCGGCCGCCGGTATTCCGTCGCGGCGGCCGGGGATCCGTCGCGGCGGCCGGGGAAACGCCGAAGCGCCCTCCGGAGGTGCTCCGGAGGGCGCTTCGGCGGGTGCGCGCGGTGCGGTGCCGCCGGCCGGCGGCGGGGGCGGGTCAGTACCGGTCGGAGGACCCGGGCGGGACGTCGTGGCGCAGCCACCCGGCGGGGTCCACCCGGTGGCGCACCCGGTCCAGCCGCGCGACGGCGGCCGCGGACAGGTGCCCCTGGGGCTGCTCCAGCCGCTCGACCAGGGTCGGCGCGGTCCGGCCGGTGTCCCAGGGCGTCAGAGCGGAGCGGACCTCGGCGCAGTGCGCCCGGACCGCCGCCGTCGTGACCTGGTCGACGGCCAGCCCGCCGGCCGTGAACGCGAAGGCCGCGTCGAGGTGGCTGAGCGCCCCGCCGTTCGGGTCGGGCACCGCCAGCGCGCCGCCGAGCTGCCGGAGTTCGGCGTTGACCAGCGGGGATCCCGAGCCCTCGCCGAGCACCTTGAGGAAGGTCTCGGCGCCGTCCGGGCCGAGGTCGGACAGCAGCAGGTGGTCCCCGAGCACCGGCACCGGGTCGGTCGGGTCCATGTGCGTACGGACCACGGCCGGCGGGGTGGTGGTGCACCAGGTGTCCAGCACCGGCTCGGAGACGGCCCGCAGCGGCCCGAGCAGGTCCGCCGCCTGGCGCTCGGCGGTCGCCAGGCCGTCCTCGGTCGGGCTGAGCACCACGCCGGCCAGGCAGATCACCGGGCCACCGGTCAGCACCGGCGGGATCTCCGGCACGGCCGGCAGGTTCATCACCCGAAACGCGGTGGTGACGGCCTCGGGCGCGTCCCCGCTCCAGCGCAGCCAACGGGACAGCAGCTCGGGGCCGTACGCGGCGGGCCAGAAGGCCGCGCCGGTGACCACCCGGGCCGCCGGGAAGAGCGCGATCTCGACCGCGGTGACGACGCCCAGCCCTCCCCCGCCGCCGCGCAGGGCCCAGAACAGCTCCGGGTCGGCGATCGCCGAGACCCGGCGGAACTCGCCGTCCGGGGTGACGAGTTCGATCACCCGGACGCTGTTCACGGCGAGCCCGGCCCGGCGGCCGTAGAAGCTGATCCCGCCGCGCAGCAGGTACCCGACCACCCCGACGGTGGGCGAGGTGCCGTGCGGCGCGGCCAGCCCGTGCTCGGCGGCGGCCTCGACCACCGCGCCCCAGCGCGTTCCGGCCGGGACGCGGGCGGTGCGGGCCACCGGGTCGACCACGACCGGCCCGGCGGGCTCGGTGCGGATCAGCAGGGCGTCGTCCATCGGCCGGGCCGAGGAGGAGGCGTGCCCGGTGGTGTGCACCCGGACCCACCGCCCGGCGCGGTGGGCGTGCCGCAGCGCCGCCTGGACCTGTTCGACGGTGCGGACGGTCACCGCCGCCGCGGGCCGGACCGGGGCGGCCAGGTTGAACACGGCCGTCGCGGCGGCGTAGGCGCGCTCCCCGGGCAGCGAGACGACCGGATCGGTCTCGGTCATGACACGAACTCCTCGGCTCGACGGGCTACTCGAATCGACGGGCTACTTGACACCGAACCGCGCACGGGCGAGCTCCCGGGTCGTCACCGCGGACAGGAAGACCCCGATCCCGGAGTGGCTGTGCAGGGTGGACAGGTCGCGCCAGACCCGCTCGATCCGCTCGCCCTGCCGCACCGCGCTCGACCCCGCCGTCGGGAACAGCTGCCCCTCCACAGCGTGCCAGCACAGCCGGATCACCTCGCGGCAGATGGTGGCCAGGCGCAGGTCGTGCTCCCGGGTGAAGGCGCCGGGCCCCTGGGCGCAGAGGTCCTGCCACTGGGTGACGGCGTGCAGCACGGCGGCCTCGGCGGTGGCGATCATGCCGGCCGCCTCGCCGTACCAGAACTGGTAGTCCGGGTCCTCGGCGCGGGTGACCACCGGCGGGAAGAGCGTCGTGCGGGACTGCATCAGCTCCCCGTAGGCGTCCAGCGCGCCCTGGGCCATGCCCACGGCGAGCGAGGCGACCTCCAGCACCATGAAGCTGAGCGAGCCGCCGCCGTACTCCGGGTTGCCGTGCAGCCGGTAGCCGGGGGTGCCGCCGTCGACGAGGACCTCGCTCATGTGGGTGCGCGGCAGCGTCAGGTGGTCCGGGACCCGGCCGTCCTCGATCACGATGCTGTGCGAGCCGCTGCCCTTGAGGCCCAGCTGGCCCCCCCAGTCGTCGAGCCGGCGGAACTGGGAGCGCGGGGCGACGAAGAGCATCGGTGCCGGCGGCTCGCCGTCCTCGCCGGGCACCGGGACGTGGCCCATGAAGTGCGTGGCGTACGGCGAGCCCGAGCAGTAGTTCCAGGTGCCGTCGAGCCGCCAGCCGCCGTCCCGCGCCCGCTCGGCCCGGCCGTTCGGCACGATGGTGGCCGGGCAGATGAAGTCGCCGCCGGCGAAGATCTCGGCCTGCGCCCGCTCGCCGAACAGCGAGGCCGCGGGCAGGGCGTGGGTGGCGCCGAGGCAGTACATCCAGCCGGTCGACGGGCAGCCGCGGGCGAGCGTCATCGCCACCCGCAGGAAGGTGTCGATGCCGAACTCGTAGCCGCCGTACCGCTTGGGGACGAGGATCCGGTAGAAGCCGGCCTCCGCGAACGCCTCGTGGGTGTCCTCGGCGTAGTACGTGCGCTGTTCGGTCTCGGCCTGCCGGGCCACCAGGAGCGGCGCGATGGCCTCGGCCCTGGCGATGACCTCCTTCGGCGTCAGACCGGGTTCGGGCGGCTGCGGCGAGCCGGACCCTGCGGCATTCGTGGCGACCGTCATTGCGGCGCGGCTCCTCTACGGTTGGCGCGGGCGTTCCGCCCGGGGCCGGGCGGACATTTCCCGGCCACTGTCGCCCGTGGCGGGGGCGGGGCGCATCTCCCTGATTGCCAGCACGATCGAAGAACCACGGCGGCGGGGGCCGTTGCTACGGTTCCGGGGCGAATTCGCCCCGGAACCAGCGAGAGGAATTCCCCGTGATCTCCGATGGAAAGCCGCAGTCGAACGCACCGGAGAGCAGGACACAGCTCTCCTTCAACCAGGAATTCCTCTGCGGTTTCGACCGCGGCGACGAGGAGGGACCGTTCGGCCCGCACTTCCACATCGTGCACGGCTGGCGCCTGCGCGGGAAGGTCGACGCCGCGACGCTGCAACTGGCCCTGGACGACGTGGTGGTCCGCCACGAGGCCCTGCGCACGGCCATCGTCCGCGGCGAGGGCGAGCGGTACCAGGAGGTCCACCCGCCCACCCCGGTCCCGCTGGAGCTGCGGGAGCTGTCCGGAGCGGACGCCCGGGCCCGCGAGCAGGCGGTCGAGGAGCTGATCACCGAGGTCGAGTCGGGCACCGTCAGCGCGCGCGAACTCCCGCTGCTGAAGGCCACCCTGCTGCGCTTCGACGAGGACGACGCGATCCTGGCGCTGGTCGTCCACCACACCGCCGCCGACGGATGGTCGGTCCGGCTGATCATCCGCGACCTCGCCGTCCGCTACGCCGAGCGCCGCGGGCACCGGCAGCCCGAGCTGCCGGACGCCCTGCCGTACCGCGAGTTCTCGCTGTGGCAGCGGGAGTTCGCCGAGAACCCGGCGCTGGAGGAGTCGCGCGCTTTCTGGCGGGAGCAGCTGGCCGGCGCCCGGATCCTCTCGGTGCCCACCGACCGGCCGAAGTCCTCCGGCCTGCCGGAGTCCACCGCCGTGTACCGCTTCACCGTCGACGAGGACCTGACCACCCGGGCCGTGGAGATCGGCCGGGCGCTGCGCAGCACGCCGTTCATGGTGCTGATGGGCGCGTTCGCGGTGATGGTCGCGCGCTCCACCGGGACCACCCGGGTGGTGGTGCCGACCTTCTCGCCGGGACGCGGCGAGGACCGCTTCCACCACACGGTCGGGCCGTTCTTCAACTTCCTCCCGCTGTGCACGGAGCTGGCCGGGGCCCGCGACTTCGCCGAGGTGGTCACCAGGATCCGCACCACCAGCCTGGAGGCGTACGCCCACGACATCCCGTTCGGCCAGATCCTCGCCCAGGCACCGGAGTTGATGCTGCCGACGCTGGAGGACGAGCGGGCCGCCTGCGTCTTCCAGGTCTTCCCGTTCCCGTTCCTGCTGGACGGCGAGCTGATCGGGGACCTGGAGTTCACCGAGGTGCGCCGCCGGCTCACCTCGCAGCCGGTGGGCTCGGACGTGCCCAACGGCGCGCTGTGGACGCTCAACCTGGACCCGGCCGGTGACGTCGTCGCCGGCATCCAGTACAACAGCAACCTCTACGACGAGAGCACCATGGCGGAGCAGGTGGACCGCTTCCGCGAGGTGCTGCGGGAGCTGGTCGGCGCGCCGGACGCGCCGCTGGAGCTCGGTGCCGGGAACTCCTGAGTACGTAGGGGCCGGCGGTTCCGCTCCCCGCGGAACCGCCGGCCCCTTGGTCGTTTCGGCCCGCTCAGCCGACCCGGATCGGGCCGCGGGGGCGCAGGCCCCGGTAGGCGTCGTTGTACCCGTCGAGCAGCAGCTGGGCCTCGGCGTTCGCCCGGGCGAAGCGCTCCCGCGGGTCCACGTCGGTGGCCAGGACGTCGTGCATGGCGGTGGTCAGGACGTTCTGGATCGCGGCGAACTCGCCGAGCAGCGCGCCCCGGGCGGCCGGCGAGCCGGAGTTGGCGGCGAGTTGGTCCAGCGCCGTGCGGAAGTGCGGGTTGCGCCCGAACCAGCCCTCCTGCTCCAGCAGTTCGATCGCCCCGCCGGTGACCGGGATGAACCCGGTCTCCCGGTGCCGCTCGGCGGCGGTCCGCGGCGTGTTCAGGTACTGCATGAAGGCCAGGGCGCCGTCCTCGGTCTCCTGGTCCAGCCCGGACGCCAGCCAGAGCGCGTCCCCGCCGATCACGTTGCCCGCGTACGGCACCCGGTCGTTGTACGGCATCCGGCAGGCCCGGGCGACGAAGCCGCCGTCCCGGCCGGCCTGGGCCATCCGGGCCGCCTCGACCGAGGTGGTGAGGACGAACGCGACCTCCTGGTCGGCGAAGGCACGGAAGTTGCGGTTCCAGTCGACCTCGGTGTTCACCCGGCTCGGGTGGTAGCGGTACAGGCCCGCCCGGTGCAGCCCCCGCCACCACTCGACGTAGGCGAGCATCGCGTCCGAGTCGAGGTACAGCTTCTCGGCGCGGCCGGAGCGGCCGTTGTCCCGGTCGGCGAGCAGCGCGCCCTGCTGGGCCACCGACTGCTGGAACCACCAGCCGTGGTTGGGCCAGGTGATCCCGTGGGCCGGCCCGTCCGGAAGCGCGGTGACGGCCCGGCAGGCGGCCTCGATGCCGGCCCAGGTCAGCGGGACCTCGGTGATACCGGCCCGCTCCAGCAGGGTGGTGTTGGCGTAGAGCAGGGTGGTCGAGGTGAGCGGCGGCATGGCCGCGACCGCGCCGTCGTAGGTGTAGAAGTGCCGGGCGGCGGGTTCGACGTCGCCGAGCACGACCGGCTCGCCGAGGATCTCGGTGCGGCCCGCGATCGCCCGCTCGACCGAGGTGAACAGCGGTGAGCCGTCGGGCCGTCGGGCGTCGAGGGCGTCCCGGGTCGAGGTGTAGAAGTACTGCGCGATGGTCGGCGCCTCGCCCTTCAGGGCGGCGTCGTGGATGGTCTGCGGAACCGACAGCCAGTCCACGCCGGTGACCCGGATCCGGTACTCGGGGTGGTTGGCCGTGAACTTCTCCGCCAACTCCCTGGTCCGGTCCTGGAAGTAGGGCATCAACGGGTAGAGCGGCACCACGATGTCGAGATCGATCCGCTTGCTCATTGCGGAATCCTTCCTGGCAGGCCGGGCAATCCAGATGCTCATGCTCCGGGGGTGGCGGGCCCCGGGCATCTCCGCTCGTGCTGACTCCCGGGGCTCCCGGAGCCCCCGCCGGCGCGAGCGCACGTCGGGAGAAGCGGCCACCCATGCGGAACTGTCAGGCTCGGTTCGTCCGGTGAACTGGCAGCAAGGAGAGGCGTCTGATGGCCGAAGCCCGCGAGACCACCGCCGGAGATGCGCGCGGGAGCCGCCCGCTGACCGGGGCGGAGTACATCGAGAGCCTTCGCGACGACCGGGAGATCTACCTCTACGGCGACCGGGTCAAGGACGTCACCGCCCACCCGGCGTTCCACAACCCGGTCCGGATGACCGCGCGGCTCTACGACGCCCTGCACGATCCGCGACACCGGCCGGTGCTGACCGCACCGGTCGACAGCGGCGGCGAGGGCTACACCCACCGCTTCTTCACCACCCCGCGCAGCGCGGAGGACCTGGTCGCCGACCAGCAGGCGATCGCCGCCTGGGCGCGGATGAGCTACGGCTGGATGGGCCGCAGCCCCGACTACAAGGCGTCCTTCCTCGGCACCCTGGGCGCGAACGCGGACTTCTACGAGCCGTTCGCGGACAACGCCCGGCGCTGGTACGCCGAGTCGCAGGAGAAGGTGCTGTACTGGAACCACGCGATCGTGCACCCGCCGGTCGACCGCTCCCTGCCGCCGGACCAGGTGAAGGACGTCTTCATCCACGCGGAGAAGGAGACGGACGCCGGCCTGGTGGTGTCCGGCGCGAAGGTGGTCGCCACCGGCTCCGCGCTGACGCACTACAACTTCATCGCGCACTACGGCCTGCCGATCAAGGACCGCACCTTCGCGCTGGTGGCCACCGTGCCGATGGACGCGCCCGGGATGAAGCTGATCTGCCGCCCGTCCTACACCGCGACGGCGGCGGCGATGGGCAGCCCCTTCGACCACCCGCTCTCCTCCCGGCTGGACGAGAACGACACCATCCTGGTGCTCGACAAGGTGCTCATCCCGTGGGAGAACGTCTTCGTCTACGGCCAGCCGGAGAAGATCCGGTTGTTCACCGGGCAGTCCGGCTTCATCGAGCGGTTCACCTTCCACGGCTGCACCCGGCTCGCGGTGAAGCTGGAGTTCATCGCCGGGCTGCTGGCCAAGGCCCTGGACATCACCGGCACCGGCGACTTCCGCGGGGTGCAGAGCCGGCTCGGCGAGGTGCTGGCCTGGCGCAACCTGTTCTGGGGGCTGTCCGACGCGGCCGCCCGCAACCCGGTCGCCTGGCACAACGGCGCAGTGCTGCCCAACTCCCAGTACGGCCTGGCCTACCGGTGGTTCATGCAGACGGGCTACCCGCGGATCAGGGAGATCGTGCTGCAGGACGTGGCCAGCGGGCTGATCTACGTGAACTCCAGCGCCAAGGACTTCGACAACCCGGAAATCCGGCCCTACCTGGACCGGTTCCTGCGCGGCTCCGGCGGTGTCGACGCGGTCGAGCGGGTCAAGGTGATGAAGCTGCTCTGGGACGCCGTCGGCAGCGAGTTCGGCGGCCGCCACGAGCTCTACGAGCGCAACTACGCGGGCAGCCACGAGAACACCCGGATCGAGCTGCTCTTCGCCCAGCTCGCCAACGGCCAGCTGGACGCCTACAAGGGCCTGGTCGACGAGTGCCTGGCGGAGTACGACCTGAACGGGTGGACCGTACCCGATCTGTCCTCCTTCGCCGACCTGAGCGACTCCGTGCACGGGCTGCTCGACAGCTGATCCGGGCGCCGACGACAGCCCGACAACCAATCGATGAGGATCGGAGGGCATGGTGGCTTCCCCTTCCCTTCAGGGGCATTTCACACGACAGGCGCAGCGGACACCGGACGCGATCGCCGTATCGTCCGGTGAAGTCCGGCTCAGCTACCGCGAGTTGGACGAGCGGGCGAACCGGCTGGCGCACCGGCTGCGGGACCTCGGCGTACGGGCCGAGTCTCCGGTCGCGGTGCTGATGGAGCGCTCCGCGGACCTGGTGGTGGCGGTGCTGGCCGTGCTCAAGGCCGGCGGCTGCTACCTCCCGCTGCACAGCGCCTACCCCCTGGCGCGCAAGCAGTGGATCGTGGAGCACTGCGCGGCGCCGGTGCTGCTGACCGACGAGGCGATGCGCGGGCGCGGCCTGCCGGACGTCGCCGAGGTGGTCGTCGTCGAGGGCGAGAAGGGCCTCGCCGACCACCCCGCGACGGACCCGGCCGTCCCGGTCGAGCCGGACGCGCTCGCCTACGTGATCCACACCTCGGGCTCCACCGGGGAGCCGAAGGGCGTCGCGGTCGCGCACCGGGACGCGCTCGGCCTGGCCCTGGACTCGATCTGGTCGCAGGGCCGGCACGAGCGGGTGCTGATGGTGGCGCCGTACGCCTTCAACGTCTCCACCTACGAGTTCTGGGTGCCGCTGCTGCACGGCGGGCGGATCGTGGTGGCCCCGCCGGGCGACCTCGACGTGCACGCCCTGCGCCGGCTGATCGCCGAGGAGCGGATCACCGGCATCCACCTGACCGCGGGCCTGTTCCGGGTGCTCGCCGAGGAGGACCCGGGCTGCCTGACCGGCGTGCGCGAGGTGCTCACCGGCGGCGACGTCATCGCCCCCTCGGCCGTCCAGCGGGTGCTGGAGCACAACCCCGGCCTGGTGGTGCGGGCGATGTACGGCGCGACCGAGGCCACGCTGTTCAGCACCAGCGCGGCGATGACCGCCCCCTACGTGGCGGACGGCCCGGTGGGCGTCGGCCGGCCGATGGACGACGTCCGGCTGCACGTCCTGGACGCCGAGCTGCGGCCGGTGCCGGCCGGCGGGGTGGGCGAGCTGCACATCGCCGGACGCGGCCTGGCCCGCGGCTACTTCAACCGGCCCGACCTGACCGCCGAACGCTTCGTGGCCAACCCCTTCGACGCTCCGGGCGAGCGGATGTACCGCACCGGGGACCTGGTCCGGGTCGACCGGGACGGCCTGCTGGAGTACCTCGGCCGGGCCAACGACCAGCTCAAGGTGATGGGCTTCCGGATCGAGCCCGCCGAGGTGGAGGCGGCGCTGGCGCGCCACCCCGGTCTGGCCCATGTCGCCGTCGTGGCACGGGAGTCGGAGTCCGGGGAGAAGCGCCTGATCGCGTACTACGTCCCGGAGTCCGACGGGGTCGAGGCGGGCGCGCTGAGGGCGCACGCGGTGGCGCAGCTGCCGGCGTACATGGTGCCGACGGCCTTCGTGAGCGTGCCGGCCCTCCCGCTGACCCCCAACGGCAAGCTGGACCGGCGGGCGCTGCCCGAACCGGTGACCGACTCGACCCGCCGGGCGCCGGCGACCGAGCGCCAGCGGCAGCTGTGCGCCCTGTTCGCCGAGGTGCTCGGGGTGCCGGAGGTCGGCATCGACGACAGCTTCTTCGAGGTGGGCGGCCAGTCGCTGGACGCGATGCGGCTGGTCAGCCGGATCCGGGCGGCGCTGGACGTCCGGCTCACCGTCACCCAGTTCTTCGACGTGCCCTCGGTGGCCGCGCTGGAGAACCTGCTGGACCGACCGGAAGGAGAGCGGGGATGACCAGTCCCTTCGACGCCGAGGACGGCCGCTTCACCGTCCTGGTCAACGCGCGGGGCCAGTTCTCGCTCTGGCCGGCCGCCGCCGCGGTGCCGGCGGGCTGGACGGCCGAGCACGGTCCTGTCGACCGGACCGCCGCCCTCGCGTACGTGAACGAGCACTGGACCGATCTGAGGCCGAAGAGCCTCACCGGGCGCCTCCCCGGGCAGCCCGACGACTGACGAGGAGTCTGGAACATGAGCCTCGACGCGGGTCAGGAGACCTTCGGCGGCATGCTCGTCGACCACATCGCCTGCTACGTCGCCGACCTGGCCGCCACCACCGAGTGGCTGGTCCGGGGTTACGGCCTGGAAGTGTACGCGGGTTCGGCCCCGCAGGCGCCGGACCTCCGCTCGGTGGCGCTCGGCCGCAACGGCATCCGGGTGGTGCTCAGCCAGCCGCTGCCGGGCGACCACCCGGGAGCGGCCTACGTGGAGAAGCACGGTGACGGGGTCGCCGACATCGCGCTGCGCGTCCCGGACGCCCGGGCCGCCTTCACGGAGGCCGTACGGCGCGGCGCCCGGCCCGTCGCCGGGCCGGCCGCGCACGGCGAGCTGGTCACCGCGACCATCATGGGCGTCGGCGACATCGCCCACACCTTCGTCCAGCGGCCGGCCCCGGCCGACGAGCGGCCGCTGCCCGGGCTGGCGCCGGTCGCCACCGACCCGGCCGCGCCGGACTTCGGCCTGCGGGAGGTCGACCACTTCGCGATCTGCGTCGAGCCAGGGCAGATCGACGCGACGGTCGCCTTCTACCGGGAGGTGCTCGACTTCGAGCTGATCTTCACGGAGCGGATCAAGGTCAACGGGCAGGTGATGATCACCAAGGTGGTGCAGAACGGCACCGTCACCTTCACCCTGATCGAACCGGACCAGGCCCAGGTCACCGGCCACCTGGACGAGTTCCTGAAGGACCACGGCGGGCCGGGGGTGCAGCACATCGCCTTCACCACGGACGACATCGTCGGCTCGGTCGACGCGATCGCCGGCCGGGGGGTGGAGTTCCTGGGCACCCCGGAGGCGTACTACCGGCTGCTCTCCGGCCGCCTCACCCCGCTGCGGCACTCCGTGGCGGACCTGGAGCGGCTGAACATCCTGATCGACCAGGACCACGACGGGCAGCTGTTCCAGATCTTCACCAAGTCCGTGCACCCGCGCGGCACCCTCTTCCTGGAGGTCATCGAGCGGATGGGGGCCCGCTCGTTCGGCAGCGGCAACATCAAGGCGCTCTACCAGGCCATCGAGTACCAGAAGGGCAGGGGTGTGGCCGATGGCGCGTGACGGGATCTTCGACGACCGCTTCCGGACGGCCGTGGAGCGGCTGCGGGTGCCCGGCATGGGCACCGAGGTGGTGGCCCCGCTGCTCTCCCACCTGATCCACCTGGCCCGGCCCCGCCGGGTGCTGGAGGTCGGCATGGGGTACACCACGCCGTTCCTGGCGAAGGCCCTGGCCGAGGCCGAGGAACTGGCCGCGGCCGAGGCCGCCGCGCTGGTCCGCAAGACCCGGCCGTACCTCGCGGACGGCCGGGAGCTGGACGAGGCGTGGATCGACAGCGAGCCCGCGCTGCTGCTGCCGGCCGGCTACCGCGAGCCGTACGAGCCGCGGTTCGTGGCGATCGACGACCTCTCGGACAGCGGCTCCTCGGCCCCGCTGGTGACGGAGGTGCTGGGCGAACTCGGCCTCGCCGAGCGGGTCACCGTCGTCAACTCCGACATGCGCGGGGCCGTCGGACGCCTCCCCGAGGAGTTCCGGCCGATCGACTTCGCCTGGGTCGACGCCTGGGACTGCCTCTACTTCTTCGAGAACTTCTGGGAGTTGATCGATCCGGACGGCGGGATCGTCGTCATGCACTACCTGATGACCTACCCCGAGGGCGAGGCGATCCTCGACTACATCGCCGAGACCCAGCGGCTGGCCCCCGGCGAGTTCGAGATGCTGAACCTGCTGGAGAGCCGCAAGCTGCGCCAGAACAGCATGACCGTGCTGCGCCGCACCAGCGGCAGCCGGCCCCGGCAGTACTCCGACACCGGTCAGCGCCCGCGCCTCGGCGGCCAGGTCCGCGAGGACGCCCTCGCACTGGCCCGCTCGATGACCGAAGCCGCCGGCCAGAGCCCGAACAGGACACCCAAATGACCCAGACCCCCGTGGAGTTGCTGACCGCCTTCACGACGGCCGACGCCGAACAGCGCGACGCCGCCTTCCGGCACCTGGTGGACGCGCTGTGGCAGGACGGCCGGGCGAGCGACCTCGCCCCGGCCGCCGTGCCGGCGCTGCTGACCGCACTGGACCAGGCCCCGCCCGAGCGCCAGGGCTGGCTGGTCCTGCTGCTCGGTCTGCTGGCCGGCGCCGAACCGGCCTCCGTCGGCGGCGAGTCGGCCGAGCCGATCGGCAAGGAGCTGGACCGGTTCCTCGAACTGCTCGCGGACCGCGGGGCCCACCCCGGGCGCACCCTCGCCCTGCTGTACCTGCTCTCGCACTTCCCCGCCGACCGCGACCGCATCCTGGCGGCCGTCGAACCGCTGGAGCCCTCCCGGGACGACCTCAGCCGGCTCGACCGGGTGCTGCGGCCGCTGGACCCGGCCACCGCCGTCCTGGGCCGGGTCTGGCCCTCCCCGGCCGAGTGGGTGCTCAGCGAGGCCGAGCGCGCCTTCGACCGCTCGTGGGTCGACGCGCTCGCCCCCGCGCAGCTCGCCGCCACCTGGGACGGCGACACCCGGATGCTGATCGGCTACTCCGGCGCCAAGGCGTACTGGGCGCTGCGCCACGGCACCACCGAGGTGGTCGCCGACACCAGCCCGCATCGGACCACCGCGCTGTCGGCCGACGCCGTCGGCACCGCCGACCTCACCCGCCACGCCGACGTGCTGCGCTGCCCGGCCTGCACCGGCCGCCTGGACGTCTCCCCCGACGGCGCCCGCTGCGCCGACTGCGCCGCCGGGTTCTCGTCCGCCGCGGGCCACCTGGACCTGTTCGAGCGCAGCGAGCCCTCGGACCCCAAGGACGTCCTCCAGAACGCCGCCGCCATGCGCAACATCGGGCTGCACTACGAGACCGTGCTGAGGCCGGCCTTCCTGCGGCTGATGGGCGGCAACTTCGGCGGCCAGGTGACGCCGGCCGACGAGGACCGCTACATCGCCGCGCACACCGCCCCGGTCGACGGGCCGGTGCTCGACCTGGCCGCGGGAGCCGGCCGGTGGACCGCCGTGCTGGCCGAGGCCGTGGGCGCCGAGCGGCTGATCGCGCTGGACCTCAACCCGGCCATGCTCACCTGGCTGAGCGGACGGCTGCCGGACGTCCCCGCGCTCCGGGCGAGCGCGCAGGCGCTCCCGTTCGGCGACGCCACGCTGGGCGCGGTCAACTGCTGGAACGCCCTCCAGGCGATGCCGGACCCGGCCGGGGTGATCGCCGAGGTCGGCCGCTGCCTGCGGCCCGGCGGCAGCTTCACCCTGCTCACCTTCCTGCAGGCCGCCGACCCCGTCGACCGCCACTTCCAGGGCACCTTCCGGGGGCCCGGCTTCCCGGACGGCATGCCGCTGTTCGCGCTCGCCGACCTGCGCGCCTGGCTGGCGGCCGCCGGCCTGACCGTCCGGGACCAGTACACCCCCGGCACCTTCGCGGTCATCACCGCCGAACGCGCCGCCTGATCCCGGCACCCGACTTCCGGGCCCGACCCGCGGCGCGCCGGATCAGCCCCACCCGATCACACCCGATCACACCCGCCCGATCACACCGCAATCCGCGAGATGTGCCGCCCGGCCGTGCCGTGCGAACGTCTCTGCGGCGCAGGAACACGGAGGGACGAACGAGCATGACCGACAAGACCGTTGATCCGACCGGCCCGGCGGTGATCAGGCCCGGGGACCCGAGGTACGAGAACCTCGTCCAGGGCTTCAACCACCGCTTCGTCGGACGCCCCGACGAGGTGCGCCTGGTGACCACCACCGAGGAGGTGGTGGCGGCCGTCGACGAGGCGGTGGCGGCGGGCAGGCGGATCGCGGTCCGCAGCGGCGGGCACTGCTTCGAGAACTTCACCACCTCGCCCGACATCGAGATCCTGCTGGACCTGTCCGAGCTGAACCGCATCGCCCACGACCCCGCGCGCCGCGCGATCGAGGTCGGGTCCGGCGCCCTGCTGGGTGACGTCTACCGCACCCTGTTCAAGCGCTGGGGGGTGACGATCCCCGGCGGCACCGGCTTCGAGGTGGGCGTCGGCGGCCACTTCCCGGTCGGCGGCTACGGCCCCCTCTCGCGCCGCGACGGCCTGATCGTCGACCACCTGTACGCCGTCGAGGTCGTGGTGGTCGACGAGTCCGGCCGGGCCCGGGCCGTGGTGGCGACCTCCGAGCCCGACGACCCGCACCGCGACCTCTGGTGGGCCCACACCGGCGGTGGCGGCGGCAACTTCGGCGTGGTGACCAGGTACTGGCTGCGCACCCCGGGGGCGGACACCGACGACCCGGCCGGGCTGCTGCCCAAGGCGCCGGCCCGGGTCTGGAAGCGGACGGTGATGTGGCCCTGGGACGGGATGACCGAGCGGTCCCTGACCACGCTGCTGCGCAACTACGCCACCTGGTACGAGAACAACGACGACGCCGACTCCCCGGCGGCCGGCCTGTGGAGCAACCTGATCGTCACCCACCGCAACTCCGGGATGTTCGGGATGACGGTGGTGATCGACCACGACGGGCCGGACGCCGAGAAGGTGTTCGCCGAGCACTTCGAGTCCGTGTCCGCCGGGGTCGGCGTGGAACCGGTGGTGCACACCGCCGAGGTCGTCCCCTGGTTCAGCTCCTGGCTGCCCTCGTACAGCTTCCCGAGCGACCCGAAGGGACGCTACAAGGACAAGGCGGCGTACCTGCGGAAGGGGTTCACCGACCACCAACTCGGGGTGATCTGGCGCTACCTGAGCGATCCGGAGCACACCAACCCGATGTCGTGCATCGTGGCCGCGGGCTTCGGCGGGAAGGTCAACACCGTCGCCCCCGACGCCACCGCCGCCGTCCAGCGCGACTCCGTCCTGAAGGTCCTCTACTGCGCCGGCATCTGGCAGTCCGAGGAGCAGGACGAGGCCAACATCGCCTGGGTCCGGGCGTTCTACCGCGACGCGTACGCCCCGAGCGGCGGCGTCCCGGTGCCCGACGAGTACAGCGACGGCACCTACATCGGCTACCCCGACCGCGACCTGGCCGACCCGGCCTGGAACACCTCGGGGGTGCCCTGGTCGACGCTCTACTACGGCGGCAACTACCCGCGCCTGCAGCAGGTCAAGCGGACGTACGACCCCGGGAACGTGTTCCGCCACGCCCTGTCGGTCGAACTCCCCGACGGTGAAGCGAATGTGAAGGAGGATCAGGATGCTTGAGAACAAGGTCGTCGTGGTCTCGGGGGTCGGCCCCGGCCTCGGGCGGGCGATCGCCCTGCGGTCCGCGCAGTCGGGCGCGGACGTCGTGCTCGCCGCCCGGACCGAGTCGCGGCTCGTCGAGGTCGCCGCGGAGGTCGAGCGGACCGGCCGCCGGGCGCTGGTGGTGCCGACCGACATCACCGACGACTCGTCGGCCGCCGCCCTGGTCAAGGCCGCGACGGAGGCCTTCGGCCGGGTCGACGCGCTGGTCAACAACGCCTTCGCGGTGCCGCCGATGGTCGACCTCGGCGAGGTCGACCTCGCCGACGTGCGCGCCGGGTTCGAGACCAACGTGTACGCCGCGCTGCGGCTCACCCGGCTGTTCGCACCCGCGCTGGCGGAGAACCGGGGATCGGTCGTCATGATCAACTCGGCGGTGATCCGGCACTCCAAGCGCCCGTTCGGCGCCTACAAGATGAGCAAGGCCGCCCTGCTGTCGCTGGCGCAGAGCCTGGCCACCGAACTCGGCCCGCGGGGCGTCCGGGTGAACACCGTCGCCCCCGGCTACATCTGGGCGGACGCGCTGCGCGAGGGCTTGGGGCACGTCGCCGCGCAGCGCGGGATCACCGTCCAGGAGATCTACGACGAGATCGCCGCCACCCTGGACCTCGGCCGGCTGCCCGAACCGGACGAGGTCGCCGACGCGGTGCTCTTCCTCGTCTCCCCGCTGGCGCGCGCCGTCACCGGGCACTGCCTGGACGTCAACGCCGGCGAATACCACCACTGAACCTGCCAGGACGACACGGAAGCTGAGGACCAGCGGTGACAGAGAACACGGAGCAGACCGGTGCGCTGGCCACCGGACCACGGCGGGCGAGACCCGGCACGGAACCGGCCACGGCCGCGACGAGCTGGTGGCAGAGCCCGTGGGCGGCGGCCCTGGCCGCCGTCGTGGTGTTCAACCTGCTGTACGCCTTCCCGCGCTACCTCTCGGGGGACAGCCATCAGGCCAGGATCCCGCTCGACCCGGGCTTCCCGGCGCACTACGCGGTCCTGGTGGCGCACGTCGTCCTCGGCAACGTCTCACTGGTGACGGTCCTCCTCCAGGTCCTGCCGTGGATCCGCCGCCACCACCCGGCCGTGCACCGGATGAGCGGCCGGATCTACATCTTCGCCGGAGCGCTGCCCAGCGCGGTGCTGGCGCTGGTGCTGGTGCCGTACTCCGCGGCCCCGTCCGGCAAGACCGGGCTGGCCATGATGGCGGTGCTCTGGCTGGGCACCACCCTGCTCGGGCTCCGGGCGGCCCTCCAGCGCCGGTTCGTCGACCACCGCCGGTGGATGGTCTACAGCTTCGCGCTGGCCCTCGGCACGACCTGGGGCCGGGTGCTGGCCGAGCTGATGCTGCACGTCCCGGGCTTCCGGATCGACATCATGACCCTCCTCGACCTGGCCAACTGGGCGGGCTGGGTGTTCAACCTGCTGGTCGCCCACTGGTGGCTCGAGCGGACGGCTCCGCGGGCCGCCCGACTGGTGCGCTGACGACGGGAACCGAGCGGCCGGCCGTGGGACACCACGGCCGGCCGCCGGCGTGTGCGGCCCCGGCGGGCCCGGCCGGCCTGCCCGGCCTGCCGAACCGCCTGCCGAACCGCAGCCGAACCACTCGCAGGCCGTCCTGCCTGGGATTCGTCCTGTACGCACGACCGGGGATGTCGAGAACGGCCCGCCGGCTCCGACGTCTCCGGTGGAAGCCCCGGGAAGCGCCCGGGGCGCCACCCCCAAGGAGAGACAGCGATGAAGTACATGCTGACGATGCACATGAACCCCGTGCTGTGGGAGGGCCTGCCCGAGGACGAGAAGCAGGCGGTCTACGCCGGCCACGGCGACTTCATGAAGCTCCTCCGGGAGTCCGGCGAGCTGGTCCACACCCAGGCGCTGGCGGAGCCCGAGAAGAGCACGACCGTCAAGGTCCGCGACGGCGCTCCGGCGCTGAGCGAGGGCCCGTACCTGGAGAACAAGGAGTTCGTCTGCGGCTTCTACCTGGTCGACGTCGAGACCCGGGAGCGCGCGATCGAGCTGGCCGGGATGATCCCGGACGCCAAGCACACCGGCATCGAGGTCCGTCAGGTGATGTTCGAGCAGGGCCTGGAGATGTGATCCGCTAGAAACGCCGGCGGCGGGTCGGGCTGACCAACAGCCCGACCCGCCGTCGTGTGTGCGGGGGTCAGTCGACGATCTCCATCTGCGCCATCATGCCCGCCGAGGAGTGTTCGAGCATGTGACAGTGGTACATGTACTTGCCCAGGTAGTCGGCGAAGGTCGCCTGGACCCGGACCGAGGTGCCGGGCGGGAGCGGGACGGTGTCCTTCAGGCCGACGTCACCGGGCAGCGGCGGCTGGCCGTCCCGGTCGAGCACCCGGAACTGCGTCATGTGCATGTGGAACGAGTGCTGGATCGGGCCGTACTTGGTGGCGCCGTCGTCGTTGATGATCGTCCAGATCTCGGTGGCACCGCGCTGGATCCGCTGGTCCACCCGGTTCTCGTCGAACGGCTTGCCGTCGATCAGGCCGACCGGGTTGCCGGTCAGGTCGAAGGAGAGCCGCACCTCGCGCTGGACCGTGGCCGGCGCCAGCGCGGGCATCGCGCGCAGCGCGGTGGGCACCCGGCTGAAGTCGAAGGCGGGGCGCGTCACGTCGAAGCGCAGCACCTGCTCGACCTCGTCGTTGCCGGTGAACTGGCCCTGGTTGGTGAGGAAGCACTGGGTGCCGACCCGCTGCCGGGAGAAGTCCACCACCAGGTCGACCCGCTCGCCGGCGGCGAGCGGGAAGTCCGTCCCCGTCCGGTCGATCGGCGCGGGCAGCAGACCGCCGTCCGAGCCGATCTGCAGCACCGGCAGGGAGCCGAAGTTGAACTTCAGGAACCGCAGGGTCGAGTTGTTCAGCAGCCGGATGCGGTACTTGCGCGCGGCCACCGGGAAGTACGGCTTCTGGCGGCCGTTGACCAGGATCACGTTCCGGTTCCGCGGGTCGCCGGCCACCAGCTGCCCGTTGGCGTCGATCTCGGCGTCACGGATCGCGATCGGGACGTCGTACTCGCCGCACGGCAGCCCGTACTGGCTCTCGCCCTGACCCTCGATCAGATAGAAGCCGTGCATGCCGCGGTAGACGTGCTCGGCCTCCATGTGGTGGCTGTGGTCGTGGTACCAGAGCGTGGCGCCGGGCTGCTGGTTCGGGTACTCGTACTGCCGCTCGGCACCCGGGTCGATGACCTCCATCGGGTGGCCGTCGCTGGCCGCCGGGACGTGGCCGCCGTGCAGGTGCACGTTGGCGTGCTCGGGCAGCCAGTTGCGGTAGGTCACCAGGGCCCGGCGCCCCTCCTTGGCCCGGATCGTCGGGCCGATGAAGCTGCCGCCGAAGGTCATGCACTTGGTCTTGACGCCGGGGATCAGCTCCAGCTCGGCCGGCAGGATGTCGAGCCGGTACACGTCGGTGTCGGCGGTGCGGGCCACGGGGTTGAGGGTCGGCGGTACCGGCATCCGTACGGAGAACGGCCCGGAGGCCGCGCCCCGGGCGGCCTGCCCGGGGCGCTCCGACTCCCCGGCGGCCAGCGCGCTCACCGGTATCAGTACGCCGGTGCTCGCCGCTATGCCCGCCAGGCCGAGAAAGTGTCGCCTGTTCAGGATGTCCTCCCCAAGTCGGTATCCGCGCGCCCGAAACGTTGTTCGGGTGCGTCCCAGGTCGCCATCCTGATCGTTGATCAGACCGTGCGCTTCTTGCAGGTTGCGGTATTTGACGGTGAATCAGAGATAGTTGACGACCGCGCGGAAGCGTACCCCACCCTGTTCGACTCGTTCGAGTGCTTCGGCCACCCGTTCCTTGGGGAAGACTTCGACCATCGGCGTGACGGCCCCGGACGCGACCAGGTCGAGGGCCTCGGTGAGCTGGTCGAGGCCGTTGTGGGTGGCGCCGATCACCTGCTGGCGCTGCGCCCAGAACGGGCTGGTGGGCGGGATGGTGAAGGAGTCGACCGGGTCGATGGTGGCGAGCACGATCCGGCCGTTCGGCCGCAGCCCCTGGAGGGACTCGGTGGCCGCCCGGTAGGAGGTGCCGGTCACCAGGACCACGTCGGCGCCGCCGGCCGCCCGCAGCTGCTCGCCGTCGGCGACCACGTGGTCCGCACCGAGCGAACGGGCCAGCTCGTGCTTGTCCGGCGAGCTGGTGACGGCCACGGTCTCGAAGCCGGCCGCACGGGCGAACTGCACGGCCAGGTGGCCGAGTCCGCCGATCCCGAGCACCGCGACCCGCTCGTGCGGCTTGGGGTCGGCGGCGCGCAGCGCGCTCCACGCGGTGTAGCCGGCGCACAGCACCGGCGCGGCGCTCTCGTACGAGAGGGCGTCCGGCAGCAGCACCGTGCTGTCGGCCGCCACCGCGACGTACTGGGCGTGGCCGCCCTGCACGGTGAGGCCGCTCATCACCGACTCCGGGCAGTTCATCCCGGACTGCCCGGTGAGCGGGAGGTTGAGCCGGCAGTAGTCGCACCGGCCGCAGGTCGCCTGCACCCAGGTGGTGCCGACCCGGTCGCCGACCCGGCGGCTGGTCACGCCCGGGCCGACCTCGACGACCTCACCGGCCGCCTCGTGCCCGACCACCACCGGGTCGAGCGGCGGGAAGGGGAAGACGCCCTGGCTCACCCAGAGGTCGTTGTGGCAGACCCCGCAGGCGTGGACCCGGATCAGCACCTGACCCGGTCCAGCCGTGGGGGTGGGGATCTCGCGCAGTTCCCAGCGCGCCTTGGCCTCCGGTACGACGGCAGCCCACATCGGCCCGACCTTCCTTTCGTGTCAGCGGGTTCGCGGCGTGAGGCGGACCGGGAGGGTCTGCACGCCGTTCATGATGAAGGTGACCTGCGGCTCCAGTTCCCCCGCGGGGACGGCGAGTTCGAGGTCGGGGAAGCGACTGAACAGCGCGGAGAGGGCGATCTCGGCCTCCATCCGGGCCAGCGGCATGCCGATGCAGCGGTAGACGCCGTGGCCGAAGGAGAGGTGCTCCTTGTCCGGCCGGCCGGCGTCGAAGGCGTCCGCGCTGTCGCCGTGCATCGCGCGGTCGCGGCCCACCGCCGCGAAGTTGATCAGGACCGGGTCGCCCTTGGCGATGACGACGCCGCCGAGCTCGATGTCCTCCACCGCGAAGCGGAACGGCAGGTGGGCGACCGGCGCCTCGACGCGCAGGGTCTCCTCGATCACGTCCTCCCAGCTCACCGCGCCGCTGCGGAGCAGCGCCAGCTGTTCGGGGTGGGTGAGCAGGGCCCGGGTCGCGTTGGCGAGCAGGTTCATCACCGGCTCGGTGCCGGTGGCGAGCAGCAGGTGCAGGGTGCCGACCAGCTCGGAGTCGTTCAGCCTGGAGCCGTCCTCCTCCTGGACCTGGACCAGGTCGCTGGTGAGGTCGTCCCCGGGGCTGCGGCGCTTGGAGTCGACGAACTCCAGCATCTCCCGGTGCCACTGCTCGACGTTGGCCGCGGCCTCCTCCGGGGTGAGGCTGGTGTCGATGTTCGCCTCGCCGCCGCGCAGGATCCGCGCGCGGTCCTCGGCCGGGACGCCGAACAGGTCGCAGATCACCCGGGCGGGCATCGGGCGGGCGAAGCGGGCCTTGAGGTCCAGCACCTCGCCGGGTTCGCAGTGGGCCAGCTCGTCCAGCAGCTCGTCGACGGCCTTCTGGACCTCGGCGCGCATGGCCTCGACCCGGCGCGGGGTGAAGGCCCCGGCGGTCAGCCGGCGCAGCCGGGTGTGGTCGGCGCCGTACCGGGTGGTGAGGTTGTCCATCAGCACCCAGCCGATGAGCGGGAAGTCCTCGCCGATCCGGCCCTCGGCGAAGTCCGTCCAGTGCCGGCGCGGGTCCTTGGACAGCCGGTGGTCGCTGAGGGCCTGTCGGGCGGTCTCGTGGTCGGCGATCGACCAGGCGAGCACGCCGCCGGGCAGTTCGATCCGGGTGACCGGGCCGTTCGCCCGGATCCGGGCGGCCTCGGCGTGGATGTCACGTCCGGTGCGGTCGATGACGACGGGTTCGGGGATTGCCATGGAGGTCTCCGAGCGGTCGATGGGAACGGTCGGACGGCATGCCTACGAGGGCCGCCGCCGCGGGTGGCGGCGGCCCTGTCAGGGCAGAGCGTCGGCTACAGGTAGAGCGTGTTCGGGCCGAGCCCGCAGGCGACCCGCCCGTAGAGCTCGAGGTTGGTGTTGGGGTGCAGGATGCCGTGCAGGTTGAGCGTCTGGACGTCCCGCTCGATGCGCTGGATCGGGACGGTGGTGTAGATCGAGGAGCCGCCGCTGGCGGTGTTGAGGATGTCCACCGCCTCCTTGGCGCGCGAGCAGACCGCGCCGAGGTCGAGCCTGATCCGGGCGCGCTCCTCCAGCGTCCACTCCTCGCCGGTGGGGCCCTTGGTGTCGAGCAGGGCGGCGGCGCGGTGGGCGTGGAACTCCACCTCGTCGATCCGGGTGACGGCCTCGGCCACCTGGATGTGGGTGATCGGGGCCTCGGCCTGGTTGGCGTACTCGGTGTAGCTGATCTTCCGACCGGGGAGCCGCTCGAAGAACGCCTCCTTGGCGGCCCGGGCCAGTCCGAGGGCCGGCGCGGCCACGGTGGCGCACGCGGTGGGCATGAACGGCGCCCGGTAGATGGGCGAGTCGGCGTTCGCCGCGGAGCGGTGCTGCCCCTGGAGCACCGGGACCATCGGCAGCACCCGCGGCTCGGGAATGAACAGGTCGGTGGCGACGGTGGTGACGCTGCCGGAGCCGCGCAGGCCGGTGGTGTGCCAGTCGTCGACGATCTCCAGGTCCGCCAGCGGGACCGCCACCATGATCGGCTGGGGGCCGTCCGGGGTCATCAGCACGGCCGCGTTGGTGTTCCAGGAGCTGTGCAGGGCACCGGAGTTGAACGTCCACTTGCCGTTCAGCAGCACGCCGCCCTCGACCGGCACGGCGACCGCGGTCGGGCTGAGGATGCCGCTCACCCGTACGCCCGGGTCGGCGAAGATCTCGTCCTGCACCTCGTCCGGGAACAGGCCGGCCATCCAGGAGCTGATCGCGTAGACCGCCATGACCCAGGCCGTGGAGCCGTCGCCGCGGCCCAGCTCGGCGATCACGTCCACCACGGTGCGCATGTCGGACTCGTAGCCGCCGTAGCGGACCGGCACCCGGATCTGCAGCAGTCCGGAGTCGTTCAGCGCCGCCAGGGTCTCGTCGGACAGCCGGCGGTGCTCCTCGTGCCACAGCGCGTTCTTCTGCAGCAGCGGCACCAGCTCGGCGGCACGGCTCACCAGTTCTTCCCTGGACGGGGATTCCTTGGCTGTCATCGGGGGCTCCTCCGGAGTGGGCGGCCCACTCGGGACGGCTTGGCCGTCCGGGCCGCGGTCGTTGATCGGCCCTGTCGAGGCTGACAGTCGGCCGGGGTGCCCGCATCTCCCGGATTGCGGCGCACCCGAGGCATGCCGTTCCCCATTATTGGGGCAACACACCATCGCAATCCGGGAGTTGTCCCCCCTCCCGGCCTGCTGTGAGGCTGGCCGTCACCCGGCCCGCGTGATCGCGGCCGGGACCACCGGAGAAGGAGAGACCATGTCCGCCACTCCCGCGCCCAACACCCCCGACGCCGCCGCCCTGCGTGCCGTCCCGGAGCGCATCGTCGCGGCCTGGGCCGCGCAGGACGCCGACGGCTTCGCCGAGGTCTTCACCGAGGACGCGACGCTGATCCTGCCCGGCGACGTGTTCCTGACGAGCCGTCAGCAGATCCGCGCCTTCATGACCCAGGCCTTCGCCGGCCCGTTCAAGGGCACCCGGGTCACCGGCGAGCCGGTGTCGGTCCGCCCGCTCGCCGAGGACGTCGCCGTGCTGGTCACCCGGGGCGGCGTGCTGGCCCCCGGGGACGCCGAGGTGACGGCCGAGCGCGCGATCCGGGCGACCTGGGTGCTGGCCCGCCAGGGTGCCGACTGGCGGATCGCCTCGTACCAGAACACCCCGCTCGCCGCCTGAGACACCGCCGCCCGAGACACCACCGTCTGAGACACCGCCGCCCGAGACCCGGCCGGCTTCCGGCCCCGCCGCTGCCCCCGCCTTCGCCCCGACCGTCCCACCGAGAGGACTCGCCGTGCGCCCCTTCCGTATCGACATCCCGCAGGAAGACCTCGACGACCTGGACCGCCGGCTCGCGGCGACCCGCTGGCCCGGTGAGCTGCCGGGCGTGGGCTGGCAGCGCGGTGTACCGCTCGGCTATCTGAAGGAGCTGGCCGAGTACTGGCGCACCGGCTTCGACTGGCGCAAGGCCGAGGAGCAGCTCAACGCGTTCCCGCAGTTCCTGACCGAGATCGACGGCGTGGACATCCACTTCCTGCACGTGCGCTCGCCGGAGCCGGATGCCATGCCGTTGATCATCACCCACGGCTGGCCCGGCTCGGTGGTGGAGTTCCTGGACGTGATCGGGCCGTTGACCGACCCGCGGGCGCACGGCGGCGACCCCGCCGACGCGTTCCACGTGGTCATCCCCTCGCTGCCCGGTTACGGCTTCTCCGGCCGCCCCCGGGAGGCCGGCTGGGACACCGCCCGGGTCGGCCGGGCCTGGGCCGAGCTGATGCACCGGCTCGACTACGACCGCTACCTCGTCCAGGGCGGCGACTGGGGCATGCCGGTCTCGCTCCAGCTCGGCCTGGCCGATCCGGCGCACGTCGCGGGCGTCCACCTCAACATGCTCGCCACCTTCCCGCCGCAGGACCCGGCCGAGTTCGCGAACCTGGGCGAGGCCGACCTGGCCCGACTGCAGTTCGCCGCGAACTTCGAGCAGGACGGGGCCGGCTGGCGGAAGATCCAGTCCACCCGGCCGCAGACCCTCAGCTACGGCCTGACCGACTCCCCGGTGGGCCAACTCGCCTGGATCGTCGAGAAGTTCAAGGAGTGGACGGCCGCGGAGACGGTCCCGGAGGACGCGGTGGCCCGCGACCGGCTGCTGACCAACGCCGCGATCTACTGGTTCACCGCCGCCGCGGGCTCCAGCGCCCAGCTCTACTACGAGTCCAACCGGCTGGACGCCGACTTCATCCGCACCTGGGCCGGTCCGTGGCCGCTCGCCGCACCGGTCGGGGTGGCCGTCTTCCCCGAGGACGCCGTCCGGCCGATCCGCCGGTGGGCCGAGCAGATCCTGCCGACCCTCGCCCACTGGTCCGAGCTCGAGCGCGGCGGGCACTTCGCGGCGCTGGAGGAGCCCGAGCTGTTCGTCGGCGACGTCCGGACCTTCGCGCGCCGGGTGCGCTGACCGGAAACTCGAACCCGCCCGGCGCCGGTGGCGGCGCCGGGCAGAAACGGAGAGGCCCCGTATGGAATCGCCGGTGTATCGCGGATACGACCAGCGCACCCTGGACCGGCAGTACTCGCCGAGTTCCCGCGTGCCCGACCTGACCGTCTTCGTGGACCGGTACGCCGGCGACAGCGAGAAAGCCCGGGCAGATTTGGACGTCCGCCGTGGAATACCCTACGGCCGCTCCCCCGCGGAATCCCTGGACTTCTTTCCGGCGGGCTCCGGCAACGCGCCGCTCGTGGTTTTCCTGCACGGCGGCTACTGGCAGGAGCTGAGCAAGGACGACGCGTCCTTCCCGGCCCGCGGCCTGGTCCCGGCCGGCGCCGCGTACGCGGCGCTGGGCTACGGGCTGGCGCCCCGGTACCGGCTGGACGAGATCGTCGCGCAGGTCCGCCGCGGCCTGCACTGGCTGCTGGAGCACGCGCGGGAGCTGGGGGTGGACGCGGACCGCGTCCACATCGGCGGCTCCTCCGCCGGCGCCCACCTGGCCCTGATGGCACTGCTGGACGACTGGCTGCCGGGCGGCCGCCACCCGGCCGACGCGTTCGCCGGGGCGGTCCTGCTCAGCGGCGTCTACGACCTCGAACCGCTGCGGCACACCTATGTGAACGCGCCGCTGGGGCTGGACGCCGCGGCGGCGGCCCGGCTCAGCCCGATCCTGCGGCTGCCCGCGCGCCTGCCCGCCCTGGTGGTGGCCAGGGGCGGCGCCGAGACGGACGAGTTCGCCCGGCAGCACGACGACCTGGTCCGGGCCGTCGGCCCGCGCGCGGCCGTGGTGCGCGAACTCGTCGCCGCCGACCGCAACCACTTCGACCTCCCGTTCGACCTGGCCGATCCGACGACCGGGCTCGGCGCCGCGGTGTTCGCGCAGGTGGGCCTGTGACCACGCACGAGGTCGCCGCGCAGCTCGACCGGGATGACCCGCTCGCCGCGGCCCGCAAGGCCTTCCTGCTGCCCCCGGGCACGGTGTACCTGGACGGCAACTCGCTGGGCGCGCTGCCGGCCTCCGTACCGGAGCGGGTCCGCCGGGTCGTCGCCGAGCAGTGGGGCGAGCACCTGATCGGCGGCTGGTACGAGGACGGCTGGTGGGACGCGCCGCTGCGGGTCGGCGACCGGCTCGGGCGGCTGCTCGGGGCGGCCCCCGGCCAGACGGTGGCCGGCGACTCGACCTCGGTCCAGCTGTTCAACGCCCTGACCGCCGCCGCCCGGCTGCGCCCCGGGCGCGACATCCTGCTGATGGACGACGCGGGCTTCCCCACCGACCGCTACCTGGCCGCCTCGGTGGCCCGGATGCTCGGCCTGGAGCTGCGCGAGGCCCCGGTGTCCGGGTTCGAGGAGGCGCTGGCCGACTGCGGCGAGCGCCTGGCCGTCGTCACCGCGAGCGCCGTCGACTTCCGCACCGGCGAGCTGTGGGACCTCGCCCGGCTGACCGCGGCCACCCACCGGGCGGGGGGCGTGGTGGTCTGGGACGTCAGCCACGCGGTGGGCGCCGTCCCGCTCGCGGTGGACCGGGACGGCGTCGACTTCGCCGTCGGCTGCGGCTACAAGTTCCTGTCGGGCGGCCCGGGCGCCCCCGCCTTCGGCTACGCGGCCCGCCGTCACCACGACCGCCTCGACCAGCCGCTGACCGGCTGGAACGGCCACGCCGACCCCTTCGCGATGACGCCGGACTACCGGCCGGCCGAGGGGATCGCCCGCTGCCGGATCGGCACACCGGCGGTCCTGTCGCTGCTGGCCCTGGACGCGGCCCTGGACGTCTTCGACGGCGTCGACCTCCGGCAGCTCCGGAGGAAGAGCCTCTCGCTGAGCCGGTTCTTCATCGCCTGCGTCGACGAACACCTGGCGGGGCGGGGCTTCGAGCTGGTGACACCGCGCCGGGACGAACGAAGGGGGAGCCAGCTGACGCTCGGCCACCCGGAGGCCGCCCGGCTCATGGCGGCCCTGATCGAACGCGGCATCACCGGCGACGTACGGCCGCCGAACCTGCTGCGCTTCGGCCTGAACGGCCTCTACGTCTCGCACGCGGACGTCCTGACCACCGTCCAGGCCCTGCGGTCACTGACCTGACGGTCGTCCGTGCCCCGCGGTCACCGACCCGCCGGTGACCGCGGGGCACAGGTCTGACGGTGCGTCACATCTTCCGGATTGCTGAACTCCCCATCCTCGCCTTGTTGACCTTCGGCGCCGCCCGCTAGCCTGTCGGACATTCCAGCTCCAGTTTCCCTACTCGATTCGGATGTGGGTTGTGGCGGGCGAAGACACGGCGGTTCTGGACTATTCCGCATATCTCGCACTGGACGAACTCATGGCATTGCAGCGGCCGCGCACCGACGTGCCCGACGAGCTGCTTTTCATCGTGGTCCACCAGGCGCACGAGATCTTCTTCAAGCTGATCCTCCATGAATTCGCGGAATTGCAGCGGGCGCTGTCCGAGGGTGACAGCGGCGGCTCGTTGCGCCGCCTGAACCGGCTGCTCGCCGTCTTCCGGGCGGTGGTCGGTCACGTCGGCCTGATCGAGACGATGACGGCCGACCAGTTCAACGCGTTCCGCTCGGTGCTGAACGGCAGCGGCTTCCAGTCGGCGCAGTTCCGCGAGATCGAGGCGGTGCTCGGCCGGCGCGGGGACGCGATGGTCAGCCAGTACCCGGAGCACAGCGCCGAGCGGGCCACCATCACCGCGGCCATGACCCGGCCGCCGGTGTTCGACTCCGTCCTGCGCTACCTGGCGCAGCACGGCTACCCGGTGCCGCAGGACCGCCTGCACCGGGACGCCGCGCTGCCCCAGGAGCCTTCGGAGGCGGTGCAGTCGACGCTGCTGCGGGTCTACCGCGACGACGGCGTGGCGGCGCAGCTGTGCGAGCGGCTGCTCGACCTCGACGAACTCATCCAGGAGTGGCGCTACCGGCACGCCAAGATGGCCGAACGGATCATCGGTGCCAAGCCCGGTACGGGGGGTTCCGCCGGTGCCGCGTACCTGCGCGGCACCCTGCACCAGCCGGTGTTCCCGGACCTCTGGGCGATCCGCAGCGAGATGTGAGACCGATCCCTGATCCACCTCACGGCGTCCATCCCGCCACTATTCCACGAGGTGTGGCATGTACTCATCGGAACACAAGTCCCCGTCCGCCCGAACCGAAGGCCGTACCCCGGCCGGCCCGACCGCCGAGTGGCCGCAGCACACCGGCGTGGCGGGAATCAGCCTCCACGGAGCCCGCCCCAGCGACCGACCCGATCCCGCGGCGGCCCTCGCCCGCCTCGCCGAGTGGACCGCCGGACTGGAGACGGACGGCGAGCGCGGGTCGCCGGAGAGCTTCCCGTTCAAGGAGATCCTCGACCACTTCCAGACCACGGGACGGAACTACGCCTCCCCCGAACTGGTGGACGCGCTACGCGAGTTGGAGCGGAGGCTGGCCGCGACGGCGCCGCCGGAGCACCGGCTGCCGCTCGACTGGCGGCTGCTCCTCGACTGGCTGCCGAGCACCTTCGACCAGGACGACGGCGGCTACGACTCCTACCTCCTCGTGCCGATGCTCGAACGGCTGGCCGCCGCCGACGGCGAGTCGGAGACCGACCCGGGCCTCGACACCCAGATCCGCGTCCTGCTGGCCGACCTCCTGCTCGCCGAGAGCGAGGCCCTGGCGGTGACGCCGGACGCGCACTGGCAGCGGGTGCGGACCCACGCGGTCGCCCAGGCCCTGGCGCGGGTGGCCGAACTGGCCCCGAGGGCACGCGGGGGCGTGGTGCCGCCGGCCGGGTTCGTCCGGACCCTCGACCGGGACGACCCGGCGCTGGCCGCACTCGGCCGGCGCCTCGCGCAGGCGGCGCTGGACGCGACGCCGGAGGCCGTCCGGCAGGCGGCCGAGATCTCGATGCTCCCGTCCACGCCCGTCCACGACGAGTTGATGTTCGTGCGCAGCGTGCAGCTCTTCGAGCTGGTCTACCGGCGGACGTACCGGTGCCTGGAGCGGGCGCTGACCGCGCTGCGGGCCGCGGACCTCGGCACGGCGGTCGCCGAACTCGAGGCCGCGGCCGAGCGGGTGGAGAGCACCCCGATCCTCTACCGGGTGCTCACCACGATGTCCCGCGAGGGCTTCGCGATCATCCGCGCGCACACCGAGGGCCGCAGCGCCATCCAGTCCCGCGCCTACCGGCAGGTGGAGCGGATCACCGCACCGCGGCCCCGCACCGCCGCCGACGACAAGGTCGCCCGGGTCGAGGTGCCGAGCCCCACCCTCCAGGAGGCCTACCAGGAGCTGGCACCCGTGCTCGGGGAGCACGCGCTGGAGGCGGTGGCCGCGGCGATGGCCCGGCTCGACGACAGCTGGCGCGCCATGAAGCGGACCCACTGGGGGATCACCCGGAAGATCATCAAGGACTCCCCCGGCACCGGTGGCACCACCGGTGCCGACTACCTGAAGGCCACCGCCGCGATACCACTCTTCCCGGACCTGCGGGACGCGGGCGAACGCACCCGCGACCACAACCGGAGACCGCCGCGACCGACGGAGAACACCATGCCCGATCCCGAGGACCAGAACAGCCTGCTGCGCCGGAAGATCATGGGGTACATCGTCTCCCAGGCGATCTTCGCCGTCACCGAGCTGAAGGTGGTCGAGAGCCTCGGCGAGGAGGCCGTCCCGGCCGAGGAGCTGGCCGGCAGGGTCGGCGCCGACCCGGACGCCCTGCACCGCTTCCTGCGGGTCCTCACCGCCGAGGGGCTCTTCGTGGAGCAGCCCGCCGGCACCTTCGCCGTCACCCCGCTCGGCGCCCTGCTGCACCGCGACGCGCCCGGCTCGCTGCACCACCTCGCCTCGCTGATGGCCGGCGAGGCGTACCAGGCCTGGACGGCGGCCGGCCACTCGCTGCGCACCGGCCGCGCGGCCTTCGAGACCGTCTTCGGCCAGCCCATGTTCGACTGGCTCGGCGACCATCCCGCGGAGCTGGCCGCCTTCAACGAGGGCCAGGCCGGGCTGGTGACGCTGCGCCTGCTGCCCCTGCTCGACCGGGACTGGAGCGGGGTCGGCACGGTCGTCGACGTCGGCGGCGGCAACGGCACGCTGCTGGGCACCCTGCTGTCCCGGCACCGGGAACTGCGCGGGGTGCTGTTCGACCTGCCGAAGGTGGCCGACGAGGCGCTGCCCGGGCTCGGCGGGGGCGAACTGCGGGAGCGCTGCCGGGTGGTGGGCGGCGACTTCTTCGACGAGATCCCGTCCGGGGGCGACGTCTACGTCCTGGCGCAGATCCTGCACGACTGGTCCGACGACCGGGCGGTGGAGATCCTGCGCAGCTGTCACCGGGCCATGGGGCCCGGGGCCCGGCTGCTCATCCTCGAACAGGTGATCCCGGACGACTCCCGGCCGCACCCCGCGAAACTGCTCGACCTGCACATGCTGGTGCTGCTCGGGGGGCGCGAGCGGAGCGAGAGCTCCTGGCGGCGGCTGCTCACCGAGAGCGGGTTCGAGTTCGTCGGGATCGACCGCTCGGCGAGGTCGTCGCTGATCGAGGCCCGTCCGGCGGAGGTTCCGGCGGTGGTCGGTGCGGCCGCCGGGCACGACGAGCCGGGGGGCGGGAATGGGAGCGCTGCCGACGCGTAGTCAGCCGCTCGCCGGCCTGGCGGTGCCCGGCTGGCAGCAGCTGATCGAGCAGCTCCTGGACGGCCGGGACCTCTCGGCCGAGGACATCGCCTGGGTGATGGGCCGCGTCATGTCCGGTGCCGCGGCCCCGGCCCAGGTCGCGGGCTTCCTGGTCGCGCTGCGCGCGAAGGGCGAGACCCCGGCCGAGGTCGGCGCGTTGGCCGACACCACGCTCGGCTACGCCCGTCCGGTCCGGCTCGCCACCCGTGCCCTCGACATCGTGGGCACGGGCGGCGACCGGTCCGACTCGGTGAACATCTCGACCATGGCGGCGCTGGTGGCCGCCGCGGCCGGCGCCACCGTCGCCAAGGTGGGCAATCGCAGCGCGACGTCGAGGTCCGGTTCGGCGGACGTGCTGGAGCGGCTCGGTGTCGCCATCGACCTGGAACCGGAGGCGGTGGCGGGCTGCGTGGCCGAGATCGGCATCGGGTTCCTGTTCGGTCCGGTGTGCTACCCCGCGCTGCGGCACATCGCCGACACCCGGCGGGCCCTGGGCGTGGCGACGGTCTTCAACCTGCTCGGGCCGCTGCTCAATCCGGCCCGGCCGTCGCGCGCCCTGGTCGGCTGCGCCTTCCCGGAGCGGACCCGGCTGCTGGCCGAGGTGTTCGCCCGGCGCGGCGCGACCGTGCTGCTGGTCCGCGGCGACGACGGCCTGGACGAACTCACCACCACGACCACCAGCCGGGTCTGGCTGGTCCAGGACGGCACGGTGACCGAGCGCACGCTCGACCCGATCGCGCTGGGCATCCCCCGGGCCCGGCCGCGGGACCTGCGGGGCGGGGACGCGGCGGCCAACGCGGAGACGGTCCGCCGGCTGGTCCGCGGCGAGCGCGGCGCGGTGCGGGACGCGGTACTGCTCAACGCGGCCGCGGCCCTGGCCGCGTACACCGGCTTCACCGGATCGCTGGAGGAGGACCTCGCCTCCGGGCTGGCGCAGGCCACCCGGGCGGTCGACTCGGGGGCGGCGGCGGACCTGCTCGCGCGCTGGGTCAAGGTCTCCGACCGGATCCGTCACAGCACGACAGAAGAAGTCCGTCGCACCGGGGCCGACCACAATGTGGTGGCACCGACCCGAGAGGAGGATCATGAACAGCCTGAGCCTGTATGACGTACTCGCCACCGCACGCCGGGACCGCCGGCCGGCCCTGATGGTCGACGTCAAGTGCCGGTCCCCACGGGACGGGGAGCTGATCTCCGACGAGCAGCTCGAGCCCTACGTCCGGGTGCTGCTCGACGGCGGCGCCGACGCGCTCTCGACCCCCACCGACCCCGACTTCTTCGGCGGCAGCATCCCGATCGCCCGCAGGATCCGCCGGGTGGCGGGGGTTCCGCTGATGCGCAAGGAGTTCTTCCGCACGGTGGACCAGATGGACGAGTCGCACGAGGCCGGTTTCGACGCGGTGCAGATCTCGCTGAGCACGGTCCCCGATCCGGAGCTCTTCGGCGCGATGAAGAGCCGCGCGGAGCACCTCGGGCTGGAGGTCGTGGTCGGCGTCCACAACGCCGAGCAGCTGGAGCGGGCGATCGAGCTCGGCGCGGTCGCCGTGGGCATCAACAACCGGGACATCACGGCGCTCGAACTCGACGACGGCACCGTCAGCCTCAGCGAGAAGCTGATCGCCGACTGCCCGGACGACCTCCTGGTGATCTCCGAGAGCGCCTTCCACTCCGAGGCGGACGTGTCCCGGGCCGCGAGCGCCGGGGCCCACTGCATCCTCGTCGGGACGGCCATCGCCAAGAGCGCCGACCCGGCGGCCACCGTCCGGTCGCTGCGGGACGCGGCGAGGGCCTAGGACGTGTCGGACGATCTCCCACCGGCCTCGTCCGGCGGTCCCGGCGACCGGCTCGGACGCTGCCTGGACCGGCTGGCCGCCGCACGGCAGCGGGCCCTGGCGATCTACCTGACGCTGGGTGACCCGCTGACCTGCGACCGGCCGGACCTGGCCCTGGCGGCGGCCGACGCGGGCGCGGACATCCTCGAGTTCGGCATCCCGACTCCGGGCACCCGCCCGCGCGGTGCGGAGATCGCGCGGTCCTTCGAACGCGCCCGAGGGGCGGACCAGGATCAACTCTGGGAGTGGCTGGGCGAGTTGCGCCGGGCCGCGGCGGACCTCCCACTGCTGCTCCTGGTCTACCCGCAGACCGTCGCCGACCTCGGCTGGGACCGGCTCATCGAGCGGGCCGCCGCGGCCGGGGCGGACGCGCTGGTGCTCGCCCGCCCGGACGGGCCCGAGGACCTGGAGCGGGTCGCGGCGGCCGGCCTCAGCGCCGTCCCCGGGATCGCCCCGGCCGCCGACCCGGCGCGGGTCCGGCGGCTGGAGTCGGCGGCCGCCCACCTGACGTACCGGAACCTGGCCGACCGCACCGGGGCGGACCTCGACCTCGACGAGGCCACCCGCCTCACCCGGCGGCTCGGCGCGACGGCCGCCCGGCCGTTCCTGGTCGGCTTCGGCATCCGCGACGAACGGCAGATCCGGGCCCTCGCCCCGGACGCGGCCGGCGTGGTGGTCGGAAGCCGTCTGATCAGCGTGCTGTCCCAGACGGCCCCAGCGGCCCGACCGGACGCGCTTCGCGAGCACATCGGCCGCTGGAAGGCGGCCACCATCCTTGACGGATCCCCAACGGAACAGTGAGGCACATGCGGGTCGACATCATCGGCGGCGGTCCCGGCGGGCTCTTCCTCGCCGTACTCCTGCGCCGGTACGGAATCGCGGACGACGTACGGGTCTTCGAGCGCAACGGACCGGAGACGACGTACGGCTGGGGGGTCGTCTTCCCGGAGGGAGCGCTGGACGAGCTGGGGCGGGTGGACCCGGCGACGCACGCCGCGATCGTCGCCGCCGGCACCACCTGGACCCCGGTGGACGTCCGGTACCGCTCCTCCCGGCTGCTGGTGAACGGCAACCGCTTCCACGGCGTCCCCCGGGCCGCCCTCCTCGCCATCCTGCGCGACACCGCCACCGGGCTCGGCGCGCGGGTGCACCACCACCACCGGGTGGAGAGCCTCGACGACCACTCCGGGGCCGACCTCGTGGTCGGTGCCGACGGCGTGAACTCGGTGGTCCGGCGGGCCCACGAGGACGTCTTCCGGCCGGAGTTCGAGCAGTCGGCGTTCCGCTACGTCTGGTACGGGGTCGACAAGGTCTTCCCCTACTTCACCTACATCTTCCGCGACACCGAATGGGGCCGCTTCCACGGCTACTGCTACCCGTCCGGGCAGCCCTGGAGCTCGATGATCATCCACGTCTCCGAGGAGACCTGGCAGCGGGCCGGGTTCCCGGAGCTGGACGAGAAGGAGTCGGTGCGCCGCTGCGAGGAGATCTTCGCGGCGGACCTCGACGGACGGCCGATCCGGTCCAACGGCGCGCCCTGGGCCAACTTCCGGCAGCTCAGCTGCGCCACCTGGCACCACCGCGACGTGGTCCTGATCGGCGACGCGGCCCACACCGCGCACTGGTCGATCGGATCGGGCACCCGGCTCGCGATCGAGGACGCCATCGTGCTGGCCGACGAGCTGCGGGCGGGCTCCGGCAGCCTCACCGACGCCCTGGCCCGCTTCGAGCGGGCCCGGATGCCACGGGTCGAGAAGTTCCAGCAGGCGGCGCGCAGGTCCGAGCGCTACTTCGAGAACCTGCACCGCTACACCGACTTCGAGCCGACCCAGTTCGCGTACCAGCTGGTGGCCCGGTCCTGGCGGATCACCCACGCCGACATCGCGGCCCGCGACCCCGAGTTCTCGGCCCGCTTCGACGGCTGGTTCCACAGCCGGGCGACCGGACGGCAGGCGCAGCTGGCGCCGCCGCCGGCGTTCGCCCCGCTGCGGATCGGCGGGCTGCACCTGGAGAACCGCCTGGTCAGCGAGGCCGGCACGCCCGGGACGCTGGGCAGCGCCCTGGTGCTCGGCTCGGAACCCGGCCCGGTGGACCGGGCCGCCGCGCCCGCCTGCCGCCGGCTCCCCCTGGCGGAGGACCCGGGGAGCTACCGGCAGCTCGCCCGGCAGGCCGTCGACGACGGCTGCGCGATGGTGCTGCTCGACCTCTCCGCCGAGCCGTGGCCACAGCCCACGGCCGGCCCGCCGGAGCGGGTCCTCGCGGCGCTGGACTCGCTGCGGGCCGCCTGGCCCTCCCCCCGCCCGATCGCGGTGGCGCTCGGCCCCGACCCGGCCGGCCCGCGGCCCACCGGGTCGGGTCCGCTCGTGGCGCTGGCCCGGCAGCTGGCCGAACACGGCGCGGACCTGCTGCTCCTGGAGGCCCGCGGGGCCGCCGGCGAGCCGTCGGACGTCCTCCAACTCGCCGACGCGGTACGCAACGAGGCCGGGGTCGCGGTCATGGTGGACGACTCGCTGCGGACCCTCGACCAGATCCACACCGTGCTCGCGGCCGGCTGGGCCGACCTCTGCGTGCTGCGCCCGGCGCCGACCGAGACCGGCGTGGTGTCATGACCCTCCTGCCGACCGACTCCCCGTACTGGAACCCGAGAACGGAGACCATGCCGCGCGAGGAACTGGCGCGGTGGCAGTGGCGGAAGCTGCGGCGCGCCCTGGACCACGCCGAGCACTCGCCGTTCTGGCGCGAGCGCCTGCCGAAGGGCGTCGCCTCCCTGGAGGAGTACACCGAGCGGGTGCCGCTGGTGTACAAGTCCGACCTGATCGCCGCCCAGCAGGCCGAGCCGGCTCCGTACGGCACGATCCCCTCGACGGATCCGGCCCTGGCCGTCCGCTACCACCAGACCAGCGGCACCAGCGGCAACCCGCCGTTCCGCACCTTCGACACGGCGCGCGACTGGGCCTGGGCCGTCGACATGTGGTGCACGGCCCTGTACGGCGCGGGCGTGCGGGCCGGACAGCGGGGGTGCGTCGCCTTCGGGTACGGCCTGTTCATGGGCTACTGGGGCATGCACTACGCCCTGGAGCGGATGGGCAGCATGGTCGTCCCGGTCGGTTCGATGGACTCCCGCAGCCGGGTGCGGCTGCTGGTCGACCAGCGGATCGACGTCCTGGGCTGCACTCCCACCTACGCGATGAGGCTCGTGGAGACGGCCCGGGAGATGGGTGTCGACCTGGCCGCGGAGGCGAACGTGCGGATCGTGGTGACCGGCGCCGAACCGCGCCCGGACTCGACCGCGCGCGCGATCGCCGAGGCCTTCGGCGCCCGGGTGTACAACTTCGCCGGGATGACCGAACTCGCCACCGTCTTCATGTTCGAGTGCCCGGCGAGGGCGGGCAGCTGCCACATCATCGAGCCGGGGGTGATCGAGGAGGTCCTGCACCCGGTCACCCGCGAGCCGGTCGGCTACGGCGAGCAGGGCGTCCGCGTGATGACGGCGCTCGGCCGCGAGGGCATCCAGATCTTCCGGTACTGGACCGACGACCTGGTGGTGCGGCGGCCGTGGCACGAGTGCGGCTGCGGCCGGTCCTGGGACTGGTACGACGGCGGCATCCTCGGCCGGACCGACGACATGCGCAAGATCCGCGGCATCTCGGTCACCCCGGTGATGATCGAGGACATCATGCGCGGCTTCGACCAGGTCAGCGAGTACCAGACGGTCCTGCGGACGGTGCGCGGACTCGACACCGTCGTCGTCCGGGTCGAACCGAGGCCCGCACCGGCCGCGCGCCGCTCCGAGCAGGCCGAGCTCTGCGCGCGCATCAGCGCCGAGATGAAGCGCCAGCTCGGCCTGCGCCCCGAGGTCGAACTGGCCGACCCCGGCAGCCTCCCCCGATTCGAAGTGAAGGCAGCGCGATTCCATGACGAACGAGCCGGTTGACCAGTCCCCCGCCGCCGGAGCCCGGCTCTCGCCCGAGGAGGAGGGGCAGCTGCGCGACTGCTACCGCGTGCTGCACGGGCTGGCGGCCGACTGCCGGGTGCCCTCCGTACGGGCCGCGGCCCGGGCCGCGGTCGCCGAGCTGCACGCCGCGCTCGACGGGCAGGCGCTGGACTTCGAGTTCTACAGCCACCGCTGGACCGGCTGACCGCCGCCACCCGGGTGAACCGAAAAAAATCTTCGAGCACCCGGTGAGCGGATGTCGAGATCCCGACGGCGGCACCGATGTCTCATGTGAGCGGTGCCCGTGGGGCGCCGGATCCACAGAGCGAAAGTCGAAAGGGCATGAGCATCATGCAGAAGATCGTCCAGCAGGCCATCGACGAGATGGTGGAGTCCGGCGCCGAGCAGGGGATCCAGGTCGCGGTGTACCAGCACGGCGAGCTGGTCGTGGACGCGGTGGCGGGCATCGCCGACCCCGACACCGGCCGTCCGGTCACCTCGGACATCCCGTTCTACAGCGCCTCGACCGGCAAGGGCGTGACCGCGACGGTGGTGCACGTCCTCGCCGAACGCGGCGCCCTTGACTACGACACCCCGATCGTCGAGCTGTGGCCGGAGTTCGGCGCCCACGGCAAGGACAAGGCGACCGTGCGCCACGCGCTGACCCACTCGGTCGGCGTCCCGGCGGTGCCGTCCGACCTCACCATCCCGGACCTGGCCGACTGGGACCGGATGGTCGGCCTGCTCGCCGACGCCGAGCCGTGGTGGGAGCCCGGCACGAAGACCGGTTACCACGCGATGACCTGGGGCTTCGTGATGGGTGAGATCGTCCGCCGGGCCACCGGCAAGCCGATCTCCCAGGTGCTCAAGGAGGAGGTGACCGGTCCGCTCGGCATCGCGGACGAGCTGTACTTCGGCGTCCCGGAGTCCGAGCTCGGCCGGCTCGCCCGGCTGGAGGACGCGCCCGGCACCGCCGAGATGCTGGCGATGATGCCCGCCGACATGCCGCTGTTCAAGGCCACCCCGGCGGCCGTGACCCCGAGCGCCGACTACGGCAACCACCCGCTGGTGCTCGGCTCGGACATCCCCTCCGGCGGCACGATGTCCGCCCGCGCCGTGGCCCGGATGTACGCCGCGCTGCTCGGCGAGGTCGACGGCGTCCGGCTGATCTCGGACGGGCGGCTGCGCGAGGTCACGGCCGTGGCCACCGCCGACGTGGACCAGATGATCGGCTTCCCGCTGCCGCGCGCGCTGGGCTACAACCTGGGCCGCCCGGGTGCCAACCCGCAGGACACCCTCACCACGTTCGGCATGCCCGGCATGGGTGGCAGCACGGCCTACGCCGACACCGAGACCGGCATCGCCTTCGCGCTGACGAAGAACCGGTTCTTCCCCGGCCCCGCTTCCGCCGTCGACCAGCTCAGCGAGCTGGTCGCGCAGCACGCAGCCGCCAACTGAGACCTCTGGTCGGGCCGGGCCGCCACGTCGGCGGCCCGGCCCTCGACGGCTCCCGAACACCGGAACACAGTCACCAGAGGGGGACAAACGCATGGCAGTGACAGAGAGATCCGTCGGTATCGCCGGGGGGGCACAGAAGACGAAGAGGGTTCCGACCCTCGAAGGGCTGCGCGGGCTGGCCGCCGTCGGCGTGCTCGCGTACCACGTCGCGTACGAGGCCAACGTCAGCCACTCGATGGCCGAGCCGGGGCACGACCTGTGGAGCGTGCTGGCCAACGGCCTGGAGGTGTGCCTGTCGCCCTTCTTCGTGCTGTCCGGCCTCCTGCTGTTCCGCCCGTTCGCGCGCGCCACGATATCCGGGACCCGGCGACCCGCCACGCTCCCGTTCCTCTGGAAGCGGGCGCTGCGGATCGTGCCGGGCTACTGGGCGATGGTCCTGGCCGTCCTGCTGCTGATCGACTTCGACAACATCGACGGCCCCTGGTACGTGCTCAAGCCGTTCCTGATGGTGCACTTCGTGCTGACCAGGAACCCGATGGACTGGATCGCCGGCCTGGAGCCGACCTGGACGGTCCCCACCGAGCTGGTGTTCTACCTGAGCCTGCCGCTCATCGGCTGGCTCGTCCAGAAGTTCGCGTCCCGCGCCGCCGACCCGAGCCGCCGGGCCCGCCGGATCGCCCTGCCGCTGGCCCTGGTCGCGCTGGCCAGCCTGGGCTGGACCACCTTCGCGTACCTGCCGGCCATGAAGGCCGACGTCTTCTACTACTCCTTCTTCCCCTTCGGCTCCTTCAGCTTCTTCGCCGGAGGCATGGCGCTCGCGGCGCTGCTGGCCTACGCCGAGACGACGTCCCAGCCGCCCGCCCTCTTCCGGATGGTGGCCGCGCGGCCCAACCTGTGCTGGCTCGGCGCGGGCGTGGTGTTCCTGCTCAACATCCCCAAGCCCTTCGGCATCCCGGGAACCGGCACCTACGGCGCCCTGGCGCAGGAACTGACCGTCCAGGTGCTCACCATCCTCTTCGCGATGCTGGTGGTGCTGCCGCTGACCGTCCCGGGCGTCAGCTCGCGGCTGATGGACGGCGTGCTCGGCAACCCGCCGGTGCGCTTCCTCGGGCGGATGTCGTACGGCATCTACCTCTGGCACCTGCCGATGATCCACGCCTGGTTCAAGAACGGAAGCATCTTCGACAACCACGCCATGCCGGTCGGCGCGTTCGTGGGCAAGGTCGGCTTCTGGGAGCTGCTGGTGTTCGTCCTCGCGGGCAGCGTGCTGTTCGCGACGGTGAGCCACTACCTCATCGAGCGCCCCGCCGAGCGGCTGCGCGACCTGGTGGGGTCCGGCAAATGACCGAGACGGGGGCACCCGGGCCACAGGGCCCGATGCGGTACGCGGACGTACCGGAGCGGCTCAACATCGCCGACTGGTTCGTCGACCGCAACGACGGCGAGCGCACCGCGCTGATCACCGACACCGGACGCACCACCTACGCCCAACTGGGCGCGCTGGCCAACCGGGTGGGCAACCTGCTGCGCGGCCAGGGCATCGGGCGCGGCGACCGGGTGATGATGGCGCTGAGCGACGGCGTCGAGTACGTCGCGGCCTGGTACGGCGTGCAGAAGATCGGTGCCGTCACCGCGGAGGTCTACAGCTACCTCCACCCGAAGGACTACCGGTACTACCTGGACTACGTGAAGCCGTCGCTCACGCTGGTCGACCGGGCGACGGTGGCCGCCCTGCGCGAGGCCGGGGAGCGCAACCTCCTGGTGATGGGCCTGGCGCCGGAGGAGCTGCGCGAGGGCGAACTGCACTACGAGACGCTGCTCGCCGCGCAGTCGGCCGAGCTGGCCGCGGTGGACGTCGACCGGGACGACATCGTCATGTGGAAGTTCACCACGGGCAGCACGGGCGCGCCCAAGGCCGTCCCGGTGCCGGCCCGCAGCCCGGTGCTGAGCTTCGACTGGTACGCCCGCGGCGTCCTCGGCCTGCGCCCGGACGACGTCGTGCTGCCGGTGCCGAAGCTGTTCTTCGGCTACTCGCGGGACACGGCGGTGCTGTTCCCGTTCGGCGTCGGCGCCGCCGGGGTCGTCTTCCCGGAGCGCAGCACGCCGGAGCGGATCTTCGACCTGATCGAGCGGCACCGGCCGACCGTCCTGGTCAACGTGCCGACCATGATCAAGTCGATGGTCGACCACCCCGACGCCCGTACCCGGGACCTGAGTTCGCTCAGGCTCTGCATCTCGGCCGGCGAGGCGCTGCCGGGCGAGCTGCACCGGCGGTGGCTGGACACCTTCGGCGTCGAGGTGACCGACAGCATCGGCTCCTGCGAGGTCTACCACGCCTACATCTCGAACCGGCCCGGTGAGGCCCGGATCGGGAGTCTGGGCAAGGTGGTGCCGGGGTACCGGGTGGACGTGGTCGACGACCGGGGCGACCCGCTGCCGGACGGCGAGCTCGGGGTCCTCCAGGTGGTCGGCGAGACGGCCGCGTCGGGCTACTGGGAGGCGCCGGAGCAGACGGCCGTGACCTTCCCCGCGGAGCACACCGTGCGCACCGGCGACCTCTTCACCCGGGACGAGGAGGGCTTCTTCTACTACCGGGGCCGGGCGGACGACCTGTTGAAGGTCCACGGGGTCTGGGTGGCGCCGGTCGAGATCGAGGACTGCCTGCTGAACCACCCGGCCGTGGACCAGTGCGCGGTCGTCGGCTACCAGGAGGACGGCCTCACCCTCACCAGGGCGTACGTGGTCACCCGCGCGGAGGTCTCGGCCGCCGAGCTGAAGGACTTCGTCCGCGCCCGGATGTCGCCGCAGAAGTACCCGCGGGACGTCCGGTTCGTCGTCACCCTGCCGCTGACCGCCAACGGCAAGGTGGACCGCAAGGCGCTGCAGCGGCTCTGAGCGCCCCTCGGGCAGCACAGCGGTCACCGGCACGGCAGGCACCGCCGCCGCGCCGGTGACCGCTGTTTCGTCGTGCCGGGGCCCCGGCGGCGCGGTCGCGGTGCGGCGGTGGTCCGGCAGCGGCCCGGCAGCGGTGCGGCCGGGGTCCGATGGTGGCCCGGCAGTGGTCCGGCAGTGGTCCGGCGGCGACTTCGAGAGAAGTCCGAAGAATCTTGCCCGCGGATGTCGATGCCGCGTCGTCGGCTCCGACTACCAAGTGCAGGGCAGAGATGCCGGCTGCTGCGGCCGCCGGGACGGAGTGGACGCCGTCCCGACGGCCGCCCGGCACCCGGCGCCCCGCGGGAGGCCCCGCACGCCTCCCTTCTCGTGTCGTGCGGTGTCCACGGGGCTCCCCGTGCCCGCTCCGGGCCCCCTCCGCGCCTCCTGGCGCCCGCCGCGACCTGCGTGAACGCACGCTCCCCGGTGATCGTCCGGCCGGTCCGCGGCCCCGCCGCGGTTCTTGACCGTGCTCCGCGCCCCGCTGTTTCATAGCGAGCATCGCCGACCGCGGTTGAGGCCTGCGCACCAACCGCCGCCCACAGGGCACCAGTCGGCCACCGGACAAACCGTTTCCGTTCAGCTGCCGCCCACGGCTGCACCGCTGTCGTCCACGATTCGGAGACCGTCGATCATGCAGTACCACGAGGAACATCCCTGGCCTGCCACCGACATCCCGCGAGGGGGCTCGGTGGCCATCCTGCACGCACCGGAGAACGGCTGGCTGGCCGGTGCCGAACGCCGCATCCGGCAGCGCCCCACCGCCGTCCACGAGGAGTTCTCGCTGGTCGGCCGGGCGGTCGGCCGGGGGCCCGTCCGGCCGGAGGCCGACCCGCAGGGCCTGGTCTTCGGCACCGTCGACGACCGGGCCCGGGCCCGGCTGCTCACCGTGCTGGCCGAGGTGCTGCCCGCCGGGCTCCTGGAGGACGAGGTCGAGCGGCTCTACCGTCGCGGCGACGACGCCGAACAGCGCGGCGTGCTAAGGGCGTTGACGCTGCTGCCGGCATCCTGCACGCGGCTCGGCCTGGAGCTGGTCGCCGACGGCCTGCGCAGCAGGGACCCGCTGCTGATCGCGGCGGCGATGGGCCCGTTCGCGGCCCTGCACCTCGACCAGGTCCGGTGGCGGCACGGCGTGATGACGTGCCTGCTCGCCGGTGTGACGCTGTCCGCCGTCGCGGAGCTGGTCCCCCGTACCGACTCCGAACTGCTGCGGATGGCCCACGAGTTGGCGCAGCAGCAGCGGGCGGCCGGCCGGGACATCGGCCCCGACCTGCGGGCCCTGCTCGGCATGACCGTGCTGCTGGCGCTCATGCCGCGGCCGCGGGGCGGCCTGCGCTGAGGCGGGCCTCAGGTGCCCGGCGCCTGTCCGCTCGTCACCGGCCGGCCCGTCACCGGTTGTTCGTCGCCTCGGCGCGGGCCTCCAGGTAGCGGCGTTCGGGAAGGCTGCCGGTCTGCCGGGCGGCCTCGCGGTAGCTCTCCCGGGCCGCCGCCGGATCGCCGTTCATCTCCTGGAGGTGGGCGCGGACGGCGGCGAGCCGGTGGTGGCCCGCGAGCCGGCCGTCGGCCTCCAGGGTCGCGAGCATCTCGAGCCCGGCCGCCGGGCCGTCGGTCATCGCGCGGGCGACCGCGTGGTTGAGCCGCACCATCGGGCCGGGGGACATCCGCTCCAGCACCTCGTACAGGGCCGTGATCTGCGGCCAGTCGGTGTCCTCGGCGCGCGCGGCCTCGCCGTGCACGGCCGCGATCGCCGCCTGCACCTGGTACGGCCCGGTCACCATCCGCGGGAGCGTCTCGGCGATCAGCGCCAGCCCCTCCTTGAGCGCGGCCTGGTCCCAGCGGGAGCGGTCCTGCTCGGCGAGCGGGACGAGGCTGCCGTCGGGCCGGGTGCGGGCCGGGCGTCGGGCGTCGGTCAGCAGCATCAGCGCCAGCAGGCCCGCGACCTCGCCCTCCCCGGGCAGCAGCCGGTGCAGTTCACGGTTGAGCCGGATCGCCTCGCGGGCCAGTTCGGGGTGCAGGAGGTCGGGGCCGCTGGTGGTGGTGTAGCCCTCGTTGAAGATCAGGTAGAGCACCTGGAGCACGACCGCCAGGCGTTCCTCGCGCTCGCTCTGCGGAGGCATCCGGAACGAGGACCCGGTGGCCTTGATCCGCTGCTTGGCCCGGCTGATCCGCTGGGCCATGGTCGCCTCGGGGACCAGGAAGGCGTGGGCGATCTGGGCGGTGGTCAGACCCCCGACGGCCCGCAGGGTGAGGGCGACCTGCGAGCCGGGTGTGAGCGAGGGGTGGCAGCACAGGAAGAGCAGGGTGAGCATGTCGTCGTGCTCGGCCGCCTTGGGCTCCTCGCCGGGGCCGGGCGTCACCGTCTCGTCGGTCGGGGTGAGCGCGGCGACGGTGGCCTCGCGGCGCTGGCGGGCCTGCTCGCTGCGCAGCCCGTCGATCACCCGGCGGGCGGCCACGGTGATCAGCCACGCCCGGGGATTGTTGGGGACGCCCTGGTCGGGCCACTGGACGGTCGCCGCCAGCAGGGCGTCCTGGACGGCGTCCTCACAGGCGTCGAAGTGTCCGTAGCGGCGGACGACCGCGCCGAGGACCTGCGGTGCCAGCGATCGGAGCAGGCCCTCGACCCGGGCGTCACGGTTCATCGGCTCAACTCTCCGCATCTGCTTCGAAGACGACCTGGCGGACCTCGATGCCGGTGTACCGGGCATCGGGGATCTGGCCGGCCAGTTCGACTGCGCGCTCCCTCGACGCACAGTCGACCAGGTAGTAGCCGGCCAGGAACTCCTTGGTGTCCGCGTACGGGCCTTCGGTGACCGCGGGCCGCCCGTTGCGGACTCTGACCGTGGCACTGGCGGACGGATCGGCGAGGGCCTGGGTCGTCACCATCTCACCGGAGTCGAGGATCTTCTGCTGGAACGTGGCGTGCCCGGAGTAGACCTCGTTCCGCTCCCGCTCCGGCAGACCGTCCCAGATGACCGGGTTCATATGGATCAGAAGCATGTATTTCATACCATCATTCCTTGGTCCTTCGCGCGGTCGACTGGTGCTCTGCACCTGAGACGTCGCCGCAGGCGGCCCGCCCTCGACATCCAAGCCGAGATGACGCCGCTCCGCCGGAGTTTCCGCCGGAGATGTCGAGACCTTGTCGACGGGTCCGACGTACCGGTGTGACGGCACCCGCGGATGCCGAGTGCCCCGACAATGCGGAAGGACCCCCGTAATGAGCGACACCACGTCCCCCGGCGAGGCCGCGCCCCGGGCCGGACGGCGAGAGTGGATCGGACTCGCCGTCCTCGCCCTGCCCACCCTGTTGGTCTCGATCGACGTCTTCGTCATGCTGCTGGCCCTGCCCAGCCTGTCGGAGGACCTGCACGCCAGCGGTGTGCAGCAGCTGTGGATCACCGACATCTACTCGTTCATGCTCGCCGGCCTGCTCGTCACCATGGGGTCGCTCGGCGACCGCATCGGACGGCGCCGGCTGCTGCTGATCGGTGCCGGTGCCTTCGGCCTCGCCTCCGCCGCCTCCGCGTACGCCGTCAGCCCCGAGATGCTGATCGCCTCGCGCGCCCTGCTCGGCATCGCCGGCGCCACCCTCGCGCCGGGCACGCTCTCGCTGATCACCACCATGTTCCAGGACCCCAAGCAGCGCGGCGCCGCGTTCGGCATCTGGGGCGCGTGCTTCTCGGCCGGCGCCATCATCGGCCCGATCATCGGCGGCACCATGCTCGACCACTTCTGGTGGGGCTCCGCCTTCCTGCTCGGCGTCCCCCCGATGGTGCTGCTGCTCCTGCTCGGCCCGGTCTTCCTGCCCGAGTTCCGCAACCCCGGGGCCGGACGCCTGGACCCGATCAGCGCGCTGGAGTCGATGGCGGCCGTCCTGCTGGCCATCTGGGGACTGAAGGAGATCGCCAAGGACGGCTGGCAGCCGCTGTCGATCGCGGCCGTGCTGGTCGGCATCGGCTTCGGCATCCTCTTCGTCCACCGCCAGCGCAAGCTGCCGAACCCGCTGCTCGACCTGAGCCTGTTCGGCAGCCGCGCCTTCTCCGCGGCCCTGGTCAGCCTGTTCCTCGGCACCATGCTCACCGGCGCGGTGATGTTCTTCGTCACCCAGACGCTGCAGCTGGTGTACGGCCGCGACCCGCTCCACTCGGGCCTGTGGATGCTGCCGGCGATCCTCGCCAACACGATCAGCTTCGGCATCTCCCCCAAGCTCGGCCAGCGCTTCCGCCCGGCGTACGTCATCGGCGGCGGGCTGGTCCTCGCCGCGGTCGGCATGCTGGTGATCACCATGGCGGAGCCCGGAACGAGCCCGGTCGTGCTGATCACCGGCTTCGCCGTGGTCTTCCTCGGCTCCGGCCCGATGGTCACCCTCGGCATGGGCCTGGTCATGGGCTCCGCACCGCAGGAGAAGGCCGGTTCCGCGGGCGCGCTCAACGAGACCAGCGGCCAGCTCGGGTTCGCCCTCGGCATCGCCGCCCTGGGCAGCATCGGCACCGCCGTCTACCGCGGCACCCTCAGCCTTCCGGACGGCCTGCCGGCCGACGCGGTCCGGACGGCGAAGGACTCCCTCGCGGGCGCGACGGAGGCCGCCGGATCCCTGTCCGCCCAGGTCGCCGAGACCCTCCTCACGCCCGCCCGGGCGGCCTTCGCCTCCGAGCTCCACACCGTGGTGACCATCTCCGGCGTCCTGCTGGTGGCCACCGCCGCCCTGGTCACCTCCCTGCTCCGGCACGTGCCGCCCACCGGCCAGCCGGCGGCCGAGGCCCCCGCCGAGGGCAGCGAGGACTCCGTCCCCGCGACCGGCTGACCACACCACCCACCGCGACGACCGACGGCTGTGGCCGGGGCAGAACGCCCCGGCCACAGCCGTCGCCCCGTTCCCGGGCACATCCGGCAACTCCCGCCGCCCCGACGCGACTTGAGGAAGAAGGAGGACGACGGTGTCGAATCCCCCCGCCCCCGTTCGACGTAGGGGCCGGCGGTGCCGCCCGGCGCCGCCCGGTGCCGCGTACCGGCCGAGAGACCGGGCGGCACCGTCCGAGCGTTCTCCACCCCGGAGAAGGGACTGCCGTGAAATCCCAGTTACCAGCCCCTGCGATGACGCTGCCGTCGCTGGAGGGCCTGCGGGCCGTCGCCGTCGTCTTCGTCTTCGCGAACCACGCGCTCCTGCTCCCCGTGTTCTCGGACCCCACCGCCCACTCCGCCTTCAACACCCTGACGGGCAACGGGCGGGTCGGCTTCCTCGCCGTCTCGGTCTTCTTCGTCCTCAGCGGATTCGTCCTCACCTGGTCGGCCAGACCGGGCCGCAGAACCGTCGACTTCTGGCGGCGCAGACTGATGCGCATCGGCCCGTCCCACGCCCTGATCGCGGTCGTCGCCCTGAGCCAGTTCGCCGCCGCGGGCGACACCATCCGATGGGTACCGGCCATCGCCGGCCTCTTCCTGGTGCAGACCTGGTGGCCCTCCCAGGACCTGATGCTGTACCAGTTCAACGGGCCGAGCTGGACCCTCACCGTGGACCTGCTGTGCTACGCCCTGTTCCCGCTGCTGCTCCGGTTCGTCCGGCGGCTCGACCAGCGGGCCCTGTGGCCCTGGCTGATCGGCCTCGGCCTGACCGCCGCCCTCGTCCCGGTGATCAGCGGGCCGCTGCTCTCGGGGTACCCGCCGAGCTTCTACCCCGCGGGGTCCTGGCCCCAGATGTGGGCGCTGTGCTTCTTCCCGCCCGTCCGGACGATCGAGTTCGTGATGGGCATGCTCCTCGCCCGGATCGTCGCCGACGGGCGGTGGCCGAGGATCCGCGTCCTGCCGGCCGTCCTGCTCAACCTCGCCGTCTTCCTGCTGCTGGCCCACCTGCCCGCCGTCTTCACGGTCGCGGCGCTCTACCCGGTCCCGGCCGCGCTGCTGATCGGCTCGCTGGCCTCCAGCGACCGCTCCGGCAGGGGCACGATCCTCGACGGGCGCTTCATGATGTGGCTCGGCGAGCTGTCCTTCGCCTTCTACATCATCCACATCACCGTGATCTTCGCGGCGCACGCGGCGTTCTCGGGCCAGTTCGTGGGCTACGCGGGCAGGTACACCCCGACGACGTTCTCCACGCCCGTCGCCGTCGCGTTCGTCCTCGGCCTCTACGCGCTCTGTGTGGCGCTCGCCTGGGTGCTGCACAAGACCGTCGAGGTGCCGGCCATGCGCCGCTGGGGCCGGCCGCCGGCCCGACGCGCACCCGACCGCGCGGCCCCGGAGCCCCAGCTCCGGACCTGATCACCCGCCGGCACGGGCGAGAACCCGGAAGAGCCGGAAGAGCCGGAAGCCCGGGGGCCACGAGGGCCCCCGGGCGACCGGTCAGGAAGAGAAACCATCGCTGTAGACGACCGGCCGGAGCTCGATGCCCAGGCCCTCGACCGCGGCGTCCGGGATCATCGCGGCGACCTCACGGGCGCGCTCCGCGTCCTTGACGTCGATGACGTAGATTCCGCCCATGTACTCCTTGGCCTCGGCGTACGGACCGTCCGTCACCGCGAGCACGCCGCCGCGGACGCTCACCACGGCGCTCTGGTCGACGCCGGCCAGCGCCAGGGTCCCGACGAACTCGCCGCTCGCCTTGATCTTCTCCATGAACCCGCCGTGCCCCTGGAAGAGGTCGTTGCGCTCCTCCTCCGACATCGCGTCCAGGACCGCGGCGTTCGGGTACATCATGATCAGGTACTTCATGGTTCCGCTCCCTGCGACGTGAGGCGCCTGCTGCGCCCCCCTCCACTACTTCGTCGGCGCCGATGCGCCGCTCTCGACATAGTGGCGAAGAAGTGTCTTCCCTCCCAATCGGATCGCCGACGTCCGCTTCAGGAAGTCGGCGACCCGAAGGCCGAGGGCGGCACGGGGCGGCGGCAGGCCCGCAGGACCCGCAGCAGGGTGCGCGGGTGCATCAGGGACTGCGGGGAGGCCACCAGTCCGGCGATCCGCACCAGCGCGTCGGTCACCCGGGGGTCGTGCACCGCCGCCCGCTGGGCCAGCGCGACGTACCGGTTGACCAGGTTGGTCTGGGCGGTCCTCCGGCCCTTGACGCCGGGGTAGCCGAGGTCGGACACCGCGGCGGACTCCCAGGGGGTCTTGATCTCCCGCGCGACCTCGCGGAAGTAGTCCTGGGGGCGCGGCAGCCGGCGCCCCGCGGAGTGCCGCCGCAGCACCAGCGCCTGCAGGGCGGCCGAGGTCATGCCCTGGGCGTAGGCGGGGTTGAAGCTGCAGACCGCGTCGCCCATCACGAGCAGCCCCGCGGGGAAGCGCTCCAGCCGGTTGTAGTCCCTGCGGACGCTGGCCGGGAAGCGGAAGCGCAGCGGCTCGTCGAGGGGTTCGGCGTCGCGGATCGCCTCGTGGATCTCGGGGGCGGGCAGCGAACGGACGAAGGCGTCGAACCCCTCCGGGTCGGTGGGCGGGTGGTCGCCCATGATCCCGGTCACCGACAGCTCCACCCGGTTGTCGTCGCCGGGCACCCGGTAGAAGAACCCCCCGCGCGGGTGCGAGGGCGTGGCGGCCGGGATGATGGCGATCTCGCTGCCGAACGGGTCCTTCTCCAGGCGGTAGTGGCGGGTGGTGTACGCCAGGTCGATCTCGATCCGCTCCTCGGGGGGCGCCTGGTACCCGAGGTCGGCCAGCCACAGCGGGGTGCGCGAGCCGCGGCCGGTGGTGTCGACGATCAGATGGGCCGAGAGCGTCCGCTCCTCGGCTCCGGGGGTGCGCTGCTGCACCCTGACCCCGGTGACCCGGTGCCCGGAGGCGTCGGTCACCGGGGCGACGACGTCGTGCTCCTCCAGGAACGACACCTCCGGCAGCGCCCGCACCCGCTCGCGCAGGTGGTACTCGAGCACCGGCCGGGTGGCCGGCACGGACGGCAGGCCGGTACGGGCGGGGCGCAACCGCAGCCCGTTGAAGTACCAGCGGATGTCGCCGCTGAAGTCACCGGGCCGCACCCCTGCGGCGATCAACTCGTCGGTGAGGCCCGGGAACAGCGACTCCATGATCTGGTGGCCGCGGGCGACCAGCCCGTGGGCGTGGTTGCCGTGCGGGACGCCGCGGCGCGGCCCGCGGACCCCGAGGATCTTGTCGCGTTCGACGATCACGACCCTCGGATAGGACTCGGAGAGCACCCTGGCCGCCAGCAGGCCCGCAATGCTTCCGCCGAGAACCACGGCACATTCGTCGGTACGGGTGGCCATGAAGGTCCCCTCTCTACGGATTCAGGACGGGTACGGCGGTCAGTTCCCGGACGGGCGGAACTGGCCGGGGGTGCGGCCCTCGCCGGCCGGGCCGCGGTAGGCCTGGGCGACGTCGAGCCAGCCGTCGGCGTCCTTGCCGTCGGCCGTCAGGGCGAGGTCGTCGCGGTGGCGGCGGCGGGTCACCAGGAGGCAGAAGTCGGCGGCGGGGCCGCTGACGCGCTGCTGGGCGTCGGCGGGGCCGAACTCCCAGCGGGCGCCGGACGGGGCGGTGATCTCGAAGCGGAACTCCGTGGCGGGGGCGGCGAGTCCGCGCGCCTGGTACCCGAAGTCCCAGGTGCGGACGGCGAATTCGACCAGGTAGCGGAGCCGGTCGGTGTGCTCGCGGTGCACCCCGAGCGTGTCGGCGATGTCCTGGCCGTGGCCGAACAGCTCCATCATCCCGGCGGCGGCCAGGACGGGCGCCGGCAGCGGGCGGACCAGCCAGGGCACCGGCTGACCGGCCGGGACGGCCGCCAGGGCCTGCTCGGCGGCCCTCCGCTCGGCGTTCCAGCGCTCCAGCAGGTCCTTCGGCGCGCCGGACGCCAGGTAGGGCGCCAGGTAGGGCTTGAGGGACTGCTGCACCGCGCCGTCGAAGTCCTGCCCGACGCCCGCGGCCAGCGCCTTGAACGCCTCCGGGTCGGCCGCGGCGGTGCCCGCCAGCTTGAAGGTGGCCGCGAGGTGGGCGATCTGGTGGGCGATGGTCCAGCCGGGCGCCGGGGTGGGCCGCGCCCAGTCGGCGTCGGCCAGGTCCGCCACCAGGGCCTCGACGGCGTCGCCGTCCGCCGCCAGTGCGGATATCACGTCCTGTGAGTCGGCCATGCCTCTTCCTTCCGTCAGGGGGGTCCGGATGCCGACGCCGTCTCGACTCGCTTTGCGGAGCGTCGGATTCGGGGGCCTGCCCAGTATCGGCCGGGCCGAGATCGGCGGGCTTCTCTGCTCGTGCTGTGCGCCCGGACGCCCCGCGGTCGACCGGCGGGCGGCCCGCGGCCCGCCCGCCGGTCGGTCGGCCGCCGGTCGGTCGGTCGGTCACCGGTCAGTCGGTCGCCGGTCAGTCGGTCAGTCGGTCGACGGTTCGAGGGTGGCCAGGGCGAGGCGGTGCCGGCGGCTGATGTACCAGGCGGCCGCACCGCAGAGCAGGGCGAGGGCGGAGACCGCCACCAGGACGGCGGAGGCCGAGGAGACCAGGCTCGCCAGCAGCAGCGGGCCCATCAGGCCGCCCAGCCGGTTGAAGAGGGAGACCCATCCGGTGGTCCGGCCGCGCCGTTCCGGCTCCGCCAGGTCGGCCGCGATCGGGAGGAAGATCGCCGCCATCGAGTTCACCGAGAACAGCGCCGCCACCAGCGCGCCGGCGGCGATCCAGCCGACCTCGGCCACCGCGCCGCTGGCCGTGAGCGCCAGCAGCAGCACGGCGGTTGCGGTGGCCAGGCCCGCGGCCATGGAGGTCGGGCCGAAGCGGCGGTAGCCCAGCATCAGCAGCAGGGCGCACGGGATCATCGCGATCGCCGCGACGGTGAGCATCAGGTTCGCGGTGTGCACCGGTACGCCACCGATCCTGGCCAGGCTCGGCACCCAGGTGGTGAGGCCGAAGGTGAGCAGTCCGATCAGGGTGGCGAAGGCGCGCTGCAGGCCCTGGGTGAGGGCCCGGGAGGACCTGGGCAGGTGCCGGACGGCCGGGGCGTCCGCGGCCGCCGGGGCCGGGGCGGAGACACGGTTGGGGACGAAGGGGGTGAGCAGGGCCAGCACGGCGCCGGTGGGGGCGCCGATCAGCCAGAGGATCCGCCAGCCGAACACCGGCTCCAGCCACAGCGCCGAGCCGGCGGCCACGAGGTAGCCCACCGCGGTGGCGACGACCGAGAGCGCCACCACCACGGAGCCGCGGACCTTTCCGCCGGCGGTCTCGGTGAGCAGGGTGATGAGCAGCGGGGCGAGGCCGCCGACCGCCAGGCCCATCAGGCCGCACATCACCAGGTTCCCCTCGAAGGTGGGCATCGAGCCGCACATGCTGGTGGCGGTGAAGCCGAGGGTGGCGATCAGGTAGGAGCTGCGCCGGCCGATCCGGTCGGTGAGCACGCCGAACAACAGGGCCCCGGCCGCCGTCCCGGTCAGCCCGCAGACCGCCAGCAGGGAGGCGGTACGGGGATCGAGCCCGTACTCGGCCCGCATGCCGGGGATGACGAAGCCCAGGGTGGAGGTCTTGCTGATGTCGATGGTGAGGGCGGCCGTGCCGATGACGGCGACCAGCAGCCGGCCGCGCCGCCCCGCCCCGGAGTCGGCCTCGACGGATTTCGGCCGCCCGCGCAGCGCGGCGCCGGCCACCACGAGCAGCAGTCCGCCGAGGGCGGTGAACATCTCCGGCATGTCCGCCAGTGCCATGCCGTGCAGCTTCCGGCCGTCGTCGGCCGGCATGTGGGCCATCGGCATCGAGGGGTCCATGGCGAAGGAGTGGTGGAACGCGAATGCCGAGGAGACCAGCACGATCAGGCCGCCCAGGGAGAGCAGCAGCGTGGCGCCGGTGGTCCGGCCGAGAGCTGTGGTGGACAAGAGCGACCTCCGTTGACCAAGGGTGTGGTGATCGCGCGAGGGCCCTCGACATATCTTCCCGGCTGTTCTCCGGCCGCCGGTGGGCCCTGGAATGTCGCGCTGAGTGACTGGAAAGCTATGCCCGGCGCGCGGAGGGCTGCTTCTCGCATTGTGCGGGGATCCGAGGGTTGTGGGCGCGAACCGCCCTGGGATAACGGCATTTTGCTTGACTGAAGGAATGAGTCCGCGTCACACGGATCCCAGTACCCGTCCGGCGCTGGTGGACATCGCCGCCCGGCTGCTCGCGGAGGAAGGGCCGCAGGCACTGTCCGCCCGTCGCATCGCGAGCGAGATCGGCGCCTCCACGATGGCCCTGTACACCCACTTCAACGGAATGCGCGGCCTGGTGCGCGCCATGGTTCACGAAGGGTTCGCCCGGCTCCAGCACTACTTCACCCTGGTGGAGTTCAGCGACGACCCGGTGAGCGACCTGGCGTTGCTGGGTCGTGCGTACCGGCTCAATGCGCTGGCCAACCCGCACCTGTACGCGGTGATGTTCGGAGGGTCCTCGCTGGCCGGTTTCTCACTGGGCGAGGAGGACCGGCAATACGGCCGCTACACGCTGGCGGGCGTGGCCGAGTGCGCCGCCCGGTGCATCGAGGCCGGCCGGTTCCGGGCGGCGGACGCCGACCTGGTGGCACACCAGATGTGGTCCGCCGTTCACGGTCTCGTCGCTCTGGAGCTCGGCGACTACCTGACCGAGCCCTGGAACGCCGATAGCCTGCTGGAGGCGCAGCTGGTGGGGCTGATGGTCGCCGTCGGCGACACCCGGGAGGCCGCCGTCAGTTCGGTGACGGCCTCCGCGGAGCGGCTCCGGGAGGAGGTGGACTCGGCGACCGACGCGGATCGAGGGGTGGAACCGCCGTGATCCGGGGAGGACTTCCGCGGACACCGGCCCGGCACGTTCGTCACACCGGTAACCGGCGCCTCACCCGCACCACCAGTATCACCCACAGCGCACGTCGTCCCCCCTCCGTCACACCTCTTCAATTGCTGCGATATTTCAAACATATACCGGCGAGTATCTCCCCCTTCGACTTTGCCGAATAAGGGCGTGAGCACACCGTTGTACTTGTCATGTCCACCTGCTACGGTCGTCAATCGCAATCGCGACAACACGCAGTGTCACTGGCACTTTAACGAAGGGAGCCGGGATACCTCGCACGCTCCGGCAGCCGAATGTCCTCCCCCCGATCGGCTGCGTCACGGGACGCAGTGCCGGAGCGAAGTTTCCGTCGTCCACCGGGTACAGCGAGAATCTGGAGTCACCTTGAAACCCGCAATCGAAGAAGCCGTGGCCCGAGCCATCGAGATCATGCACGAGAACATCGGCGAATTACTGACCATAGACGATATGGCAGAGGCGGCCATCTACAGCAAATTCCACTTCTCCCGGGAATTCCAGCGGGTGACCGGCGTCTCACCGAGACGCTTCCTGTCCGCCATTCGCATCGAGGCCGCCAAGCGCCTGCTCCTCGAGACGGACTGCACCGTGACCGAGATCAGCCACCGCGTCGGCTACAACAGCGTCGGCACCTTCAGCTCACGGTTCGCCAGCAGCGTCGGCACCTCGCCCACGATGTTCCGCCAGTTACGCGGCTTCACCAACCGCATCGAACTCGACACCCGGCGCTGGAACCAGCCGACGGAACTCGCCACCGTCCGCGGCGAGGTCCGGGCGTGCGACACCGAACGGCTCGGCCGCGTCTTCGTCGGACTCTTCCGCACCCGCATCCCCGAGGGTCGGCCGGCCGCCTGCGCCGTGCTCCCCCGCCCCGGCTCGTTCCTCCTCGAACACGTGCCGGCCGGGACCTGGTACCTGCTCGCGCACTCCGTCCCGGCCTCCTGCGAGGAGGTCCTCACCGACGAGGCCTCCGTCGGCTCGGTCGGCCCCATCGAGATCAGGACGAACGTCCCGGTGGATCCCCTCGAACTGCACCTCCGCCCCGTGCGCGCCCTCGACCCACCGGTCCTGCTCGCGCTGCTAGATGTCCGGGCAGCGGCCATCTCCAGGAACAGCGAGCTACGCGAGGCCGGCTGAGCGGTCGTCGGTGAACGCGGCGTACGGCCCGGAACTCCGGCTCCGGGCCGTACGCCTGACAGTTCGTCAGGCTAACTCTCCTGCTGCGGCGGGGATGAGCGACGGGTCCTCCTGGAGCCGGGCGAGCTGCTCCGGGTGCTGGAGGAGCGCCGGCATGGAGTGACTGAGGGTGTGGCGGGTGGTCTCGTTGCCGGCTACGCCCAGGAGCAGGAAGTAGTTGTCGAATGTCCTGCGCCGACAGCGGCACGCCGTCCCGCGGGGTCTCGTCGACCGATCTCGACCGGGCGGCGGCCACCGCCGCCCGGGGCATCTTCTTCAACCAGGGCGAGATGCGCACCGCCCCCTCCCGGCTGCTGGTGCACCGCTCCGTCGCCGACCGGGTCAGCGAGGCCGTCGTGGCCCGCGCCCGCGCCCTGCGGGTGGGCGACCCCCTCGACCCCGCCACCGAGACGGGCGCCCGGTCGGCGAACACCACCTCGACCGGGTCCTCGGCCACGTCCGCACCGCCCTCGACGACGGCGCCCGCCTGCGCACCGACGGCGCCCGCACCCTGCCCCCGGCACCGGCGGCGCCTCTCGCCGTCGCCACACGGGATGGGCCTGAGTCCCCGGTCCGGGGCTCCGGACCGGTGACTCAGGCATCCCGGTTGGCGGGGTCCGCGTCACCGGCCGCGGAACCGCGCGGGGCGCTCAGGCCCGTCGTCGCACCGCGATGAACACCGCGCCCAGCACGCACGCGGCGGCGGCGGTGACGTAGGCGAGGTGGTAGCCGGCGAGCTGGTCCTCACGGGTCGCGGCGACCAGCACCAGCAGCGCCACGCCCACGCTGGCGCCGATCTGCTGGGTCACCACGTTCACCGCCCCGGCGACGGCGTGCTGCCGCTCCGGGACGCCGGAGAGGCCGGCGGAGGTCATCGAGGGGAAGTTCAGCCCCTGGCCGATGCCGCTGACCACCAGTCCGGGCAGCACGTGCAGCAGGTAGTCGCCGTCCTGCGGTGTGCCCAGCCACAGCCCGGTGCCCACCCCGATCAGGACGAGGCCGACGGCCATCAGCGTCCGCGGGGAGTGCCTGGCGAGCAGCCGGCCGGTGGCGAAGTTGGCGGTGAGGAACACGGCCAGGGACATCGGCACCAGGGCGATGCCCGACTCGAACGGCGAGTAGTGCAGCATCCCCTGGAGGTACAGCGGGGCGAAGAACAGCATCCCGACCGAGCCCGTGTACTGGAGGAACGCCGCCAGGCTCGCCTCCCGCACCGAGTTGGTCCGGAAGAGGCCGAGCGGGAGCACCGGGTCGGCGGTGCGGTGTTCCCGGACGACGAACAGCACCAGGAAGAGCACGGCGGCGGCGAGGACGATCCACGCCGAGGCGCCACCGGTACTGACGCCGACGACGAGCAGGGTGAGGCCGAGCGTGCCGGTGATCGCACCGGGCAGGTCGAGCCGGCCGCGGTGGCCGGCGCCGTCGGGCAGTCCGACGCGCGTCGCGGCCAGCACCCCGAGCCCGACCAGCACCGAGAACCACAGCACCGAGCGCCAGCCGAGGAACTCGGTCAGGACGCCGCCCAGCAGCACCCCGCCGCTGAAGCTCGCGGCGCCGACGGCCGCGTACACCCCGAAGGCCCGGTTGCGTGCCGGACCGGCCGGAAAGGTGTCGGTGAGCAGCGCCAGCGCGGCCGGGCCCGACAGGGCGGCGCCGATGCCCTGAACGGCTCTCGCGCCCAGCAGTGTCACGGTGTTCGGGGCCGCCGCGCCGACCAGTGCGGACACGGTGAACAGCGCGACGCCGACCTCGAAGACCCGCCGCCGCCCGAGCACGTCGGCCAGCCGGCCGCCCACCAGCAGGAAGCCGGCGAAGGTGACGGCGTAGGCGGTCATGACCCACTGGAGCGCCGTCTCGTCCAGGTGGAAGCGCTCTCCGACGGACGGCAGGGCGGCGTTGAGCACGCCGAGGCCGCTCACGTCCAGCGCGAGTGCCCCGGCCAGCACGCCGAGTGCCAGTCCCGGCCGGCGGACCGGGGCGGCCGGGGCAGGTCCGGGTAAGGAGCTCTCGGCGTCGGCCGACGCCGCGTCAAATTTGTCAACTGCCATGCGGACAGCTTGCATTGGCTGCTCATCCGCTGTCCACTCCGCCCCGGCCCGCAAAACGGCACTGAATGGTACCGTCCCAGGAGATCGAATCGGACACTTTGTCGATCAAATCTCGCCACTGCCGCAACCGGAGCGCGAAGTGCGCAATCCTGGAGTCGAGAAGTTCCCCACCCGAACGCGCGGATGAAACAGCGCTGCCAAATCCCAGCAGCGAGAATGCGCGACAGCTCCGCCGGCACGGCGTCCTGCGCGCCGGTGAGAATTCCACAGTGAGCCGCCGATCCGCGATCACTCCGGTCACCCTCGTAGCATCCCGTCCCCCACACGCGTTGGCGAGTCACGCGATCGGCGCTCCGCTTCCTCCCTCCTGCCACGAGAGGAGCAGTGCCGCCCGACCGCGAGCCCAACCGTGTCATGTACAGGCCTATACCTGCGGCTCTCCTTCGTGGCCGAAATTCCCCTGGTGCGAAGGAACCGTCAGTCCCCCCCCTGCGAACGATCGGCTGTGAAGCTCCAACCGTCCATTCCACCCGCCCTGTCGAGGGAGTCGCCATGCCCCAAGAGCGCGCAGCGCGAGACATATCCGCCGTCACGGATTTCCTGCTATCCCGCTTCGCCGAGCTACTGGACGTCTCCGCGAGCACCGTGGACCGGTGGGCTCCGATGCACCGGTACGGACTGGACTCCCTGAAGTCGGTGAACCTGGCGGCCGCCCTGTCCGAGTTCCTCGGCTGGCAGGTCCCGGCCACCTGGATGTGGCAGTACCCGACCGTCGACGGGCTGGCCCGCGCCCTGGTCGAGGGCCCGCGGGCCGCGGAGCCCGTCCGGAGCACCGAACGCCGCACTCCCACCCACGAACCCGTCGCGGTCGTGGGCATCGGCTGCCGGTTCCCCGGCGGGCCGGACCCGTCCTCGTTCTGGCGGCTGCTGACCGAGGGCGGCGACGCCGTCGGACCGGTGCCGGCCGCGCGCCGCGAGCTGCTGAACGACCGGGTGCGCTGGGGCGGGTTCATCGACGACATCGACCGCTTCGACCCGCTGTTCTTCGGCATCTCGCCCCGCGAGGCCGTCCAGATGGACCCTCAGCAGCGCCTGGTCCTGGAGCTGTCCTGGGAGGCCCTGGAGGACGCGGGCATCGCACCGCACAGCCTCGTCGGCAGCGACACCGGCGTGTTCATGGCCTCCTGTTGGGGCGACTACGCCGCCCTGGCCCACTACCGCGGCCCCGACAGCCAGATCACCCCGCACACCGCGACCGGCATGCACGACGGCATCATCGCCAACCGCGTCTCCTACGTCCTCGGCCTGCAGGGCCCCAGCATGGCCATCGACTCGGCCTGCGCCGGGTCGCTCGTCTCGGTGCACGTGGGCTGCCAGTCGATCTGGCTGGGCGAGAGCGACCTGGTGCTGGCCGGCGGCGTGAACCTGAGCTTCGTCTCCGACTACTACACCGCCATGGACCAGATGGGCGCGCTCGCCCCGGACGGCCGCTGCAAGTCCTTCGACGCCCGGGCCGACGGCTACGTCCGCGGTGAGGGCGCCGGCGTCGTCGTGCTCGCCCCGCTGAGCGTGGCGCTCGAACGCGACCTGCCGGTGTACTGCCTGATCAAGGGCAGCTCCTCCAACAACGACGGCCCCAGCAACGGCATGACGGCGCCGAACCCCCAGGCCCAGGAGAAGATGCTCCGCACCGCCTACCAGCGGGCCGGCATCGCCCCCCACCTCGTCGACTACATCGAGTGCCACGGCTCGGCGACACCGCTCGGCGACCCGATCGAGGCCAACGCCATCGGCGCCGTCCTCGGCGGCGACCGCGCGGAGCCGCTGCGGCTCGGCTCCGTCAAGTCCAACGTCGGCCACCTGGAGGCGGCCGCCGGCATCGTCGGCCTGGTCAAGCTCGCGATGTCGATGCGCAACGGCGTGCTGCCGCCGAGCCTGCACTTCAGCGCGCCGAACCCGCAGATCCTCTTCGACGAGTACAACCTCACCGTCCAGGACCGGCTGGAGCCGTGGCCGCGGCGCTCCGACGCCCGGCGCGGCGGCGTCAGCTCCTTCGGGTTCGGCGGCTCGATCTGCCACCTCGCCGTCGAGGAACTGCCGCGCCCCGAGGCCTCGCTGCTCCTGCTGGCCGCGGACTCCGCCGAGGAGCTGGCCGAGCGGGCCCGGGCGGTGCGCGACGCGGACGACCTGCGCGCGCTCTGCCGCCGCACCCCCGGCGACGGCCCGTTCCGGCTCGCCGCCACCGCCCGCGACATGGCCGAACTCCGCGGCAGCCTCGACGCCTTCGGCGACGGCGCGGACGCCCCCGGGCTGAGCGTCGGGGAGGTCGGGACGGCCGACGGGAAGGCCGGCCACAGGCCGCGGGTGGCGTTCCTGTTCTCCGGCAACGGCTCCCAGTGGGTCGGCATGGGCCGTCAACTGCTGGCCGCACAGCCCGTGTTCCGCCGCTCCATGATGAGGTCCGACCGGCGGATGCGGGAGCTGCTGGGCTTCTCGCTGGTCGAGCAGCTGCTCGACCCCGACGGCCGCCTGGACGACATGGACGTCTTCCAGCCGCTGCTGTTCTCCCTCCAGGTCGCGCTCGCCGAGACCTGGCGCTCGCTGGGGGTGGAGCCGGACGTCGTCGTGGGGCAGAGCGTCGGCGAGTTCGCCGCCTCCCACATCGCCGGCGCCCTCGACTTCGAGGACGCCTCCCGGCTGGCCGCCCACCACGGCCGGCTCCTCCAGCTGCTGGCCGTGGGCCGCGGTGAGGGCATCGTGGTGATGACCCCCGCGGAGGAGGTGCTGTCGCACCTGACCGGCGGGCTCACCCTCTCCGGCCGCAACGGCCTCGGCTCCACCCTCGTCACCGGCACCCCGCAGGAGATCGACGACCTCGTCCTGCGGCTGACCGAGGCCGGTGTCACCAACCACCGGGTGCGGATGGGCCACGCCCCGCACTCCGCGCTGGTCGACCACGTCCTCGCCCCGCTGAAGGCCGAGCTCGACGGCATCCGGCCCCGGTCCACCCGCATCCCGATGATCTCCACCGTCACCGGCGAACTCGTCGACGGCGCGGAGCTCGGGCCGGACTACTGGGCGGACAACCTGCGCCGGGAGATCCGGATGGTCGACGCCCTGACCGCCCTGCGCGACCACGACGTCGACGCCGTGGTCGAGCTCAGCCCGCACCCCCTCCTGCTCAAGTCGGTCTCGGAGATCCTCCCGACGGCGGCCACCCTGCCCTCCCTGCGGCGCGGCGCCGACGAGGCCGCCACCCTGCTCGGCTCGCTCGGCGCCCTGTACACCGCCGGGCTCCCCGTCGCGGCCCACCCGTTCCTGGCCGGCGACCGGGGCCGCCACGTCGCGCCGAGCCCGGGCGACGCCGCCGCCGACGGGCAGCTGCACCTGGTGCCCGTCACCGCCCGGACCGCCGAGGCGCTGGCCGACACCTGCCGCGAGCTGTCCAACCACGTCGAACGCGACCCGGCCCTACGGGTGTCCGACCTCGCGTACACCCTCTCCGCCCGGCGCAGCCACCACGGCCACCGGATCGCGCTGTTCGCCCGCGACCGGCAGGACGTCCTGGACGGGCTCGCCCGGGTCGCCGCCGGCCGGCCGCACCCCGACGTCGTCACGGGTACGGTCTCCGGCAACGCCGACCGGCGGGTGGCGCTGGTGTTCTCCGGCGGCGGCACCCAGTGGGTCGGCATGGGCCGCGAGCTGCTGCGCTCGCACGCCGGCTTCCGGGCCCGGATGACCGCCTGCGACGCCGCCGTCCGCGCGGCCGGCGGGTTCTCGGTGCTGGAGCTGCTCGCCGCCCCGGCCGAGGAGGCCAGGTACGAGGAGATGGACTTCCAGCAGCCCGTGCTGTTCGCCCTGCAGGTCTCGCTGGCGCAGGTCTGGCTCGACCTGGGCATCGAGCCGGCGGCCGTCGTCGGCCACAGCCTGGGCGAGGTCGCGGCCGCCTGCGTGGCCGGTGCGCTGTCCCTGGAGGACGCCGCCCGGGTCGTGGTGGCCCGCTCGCACCTGCTGGAGCGCAAGGCCGCCGAGGGCGCCATGATCTCGGTCGACCTGCCGGAGGAGGAGCTGCGGCCCCGGCTCGCCCCGTACGCCGCGCACGCGGCCGTCGCCGTGGTCAACAGCCCCACCAGCGCGGCGGTCTCCGGCTCGCCCGAGGCCGTCGACGCCCTGGAGGCGGACCTCCGGCGAGACGGGGTCTCCGTCCGGCGGATCCGGGTCGAGCGGCCGGTGCACAGCCCCGGCATGGACCCGCTGCTCGAACCGCTGCGCGCGGGCATCGACGGCATCACCCCGCTGACGCCGGACATCCCCTTCCACTCCACCGCCCTGGCCGACACGGTGAACCCGGTCGCCGACGCCGACTACTGGGTGCACAACCTGCGCAACCAGGTCCGGTTCGCCGAGACGATCGGCGCGCTGGTGGACCGGGGCGTCTCCACCTTCGTCGAGATCGGCCCGCACGAGACGCTGCGCGGCGCGGTCGAGGAGATCGGGCTGTCCCGCGGCACCGAGGTGCACGCGATCAACTCCCTGCGGCGCGGGGAGAGCGACGTCCGCTGCCTGCTGGGCGCCGTCGCCTCGCTGTACGTCAGGGGGCTGCCGCTGACCTTCGACCCGCTGTTCGGCGACGACGTCGAGGTGGTGGAGACCCCGCTCGTCCAGTGGCAGAAGGAGCGCTACTGGATCGACACCGAGCCCCGCCGTGAGGCCGCGCCCGCCCCGGCTCCGGCCCCGGCCGTCCGGACCGCCCCGGTGGCCGTCACGGCTCCCGCCGAGGCGCGGCCGGTCGAGAGCCCGGTGGCGGCGGACCGGCCGGTGGCGGAGGTCGTCCTCGCCGAACTCGCCGACGCGCTGGGCGTGCCGGTGAGCAGGTTCGACACCGCGGCCGGCCTGCGCGACTTCGGCCTGGACTCGATGCTGGCGATCCGCCTCGTCAACCGACTGCAGGCCGTGCTCGGGCACCGGGTGTCGCCGGTGGTGTTCCTGGACGGGCGCTCCATCACCGAGGTCGTCGCCCACTTCGTCGGGCTCACCGCCGGACCGGCCGCAACGGCACCCGCCCCCGTCGCTGCTCCCGCTCCCGTCGCGGCGCCCGTCACCGCTCCCTCCCCGGCCCGGCCGGACCGGAGCTTCCTGGCGGACCTCTCCGAACTGGACGCCGAGGAGCTGCTGGAGGAACTGGACGCGCGCGGGCTGCTGGAGGCCACCGGCGCCCCGGCGCTGGAGCAGCTGCGCGCCGGCGGCCTCGGCCTCGAGGTGGCGCCGGCCTCGCACGGCCAGGCCTCGCTGTGGTTCATGCAGATGGTCGCGCCGGACGCCGTGCCGTACAACTTCATGGTGACCGCCCGGATCCGGGCCGCGGTCGACGAGGAGGCCCTGGAGCGCGCCGTCCTGGCCGTGCTGGAGCGGCATCCCGCGCTGCGCACCGTCTTCGTGGAGGCGGGCGGCAGCCCGTACCAGGTCATCCTGGACGAGCCGGTGTACGAGTTCCTCGTGGTGGACACCGCCGACCTGGACGACGAACAGGCCCGCGAGGAACTGGCCGGGTACGGGCACGAGCCGCTGGACCTGGACAACGGGCCGCTGGTGCGGATCGTCCTGATGCGGCGCGGCCCCGCCGACCACTACCTGCTGGTGCTCGTCCACCACATCGCCTCGGACGCGGCGTCGGCCGACGTGATGATCCGCGAGATCCAGGAGTACTACGAGGGCGCCGACCCGGCCCGCAGCGCGCCGGTCGCCCCGTACACCGAGTTCGTCGAGTGGGAGCGGCAGTGGCTGGCCGGGCCAGCCGCCGAGGCGGCGCTGGACTGGTGGTCGCGCAGGCTCGCCGACCCGCCCGCCCACCTCGACCTCTCCGACAAGGAGCGGCCGCCGGGCGTCACCTACGAGGGCCGGGACGTCGCCTTCCGCTGGAGCGCCGAGGAGACGCGCCTGCTGCGGGAGTTCGCGGTGCGCGAGGGCGTGTCGGTGAGCACCGTCGTGCTGGCCGGGTTCTTCGCCACGCTCAACCGCGCGGTCGGCACCGAGGACTCCGTGCTGGCCACCGCCATCGCCCAACGGGCCGAACCCGGCTGGGAGTCCGCCATCGGCTACTACCTCAACACCGTGCTGGTGCGGGCGAACCCGACCGCCGACCGCAGCTTCCGCGAGCTGCTGCGCGAGGTCCACGCCTTCTCGCTGGGCCTGCTGGAGCACATGAACTACCCGCTCGACCTGCTGGCCTCCCAGCTGAAGCCGCCGCGCGCGGAGGGCCGCTCCCCGTGGTTCGACGTGGTGGTGAACTGGCTCTCCTCGGACGCCTTCCCGCGCTCCGTGAAGCTCTTCCACGGCGTCGGCGACACGCTCACCCCGGACGGCGCGCTGCCGCTCGAACCCCTCCAGGTCCGCCGGCACCTCGCCAAGTTCGACCTGGAGATCTCGATGGCCGACATCGACGGCCGGGTGGCCGGCCACGTCCAGTTCAAGCCGGCCTACCTGGAGCGGCGGACCGTGACGGCGCTGCTCTCCCTGTACCGCACCGTGCTCTTCGACTCGATCGCCCGACCCGACCAGGCCCTCGGCGCCGTCGCGCCGGCCGGCCTCCCCAAGGAGACGGACCGTTGACCGAAACCCTGCACTCCGAGTTCATCGCCCAGGCCGTCAAGAACCCCGACGCGACGGCGGTCTACTCCGACGCCGGCGTCCTGAGCTACGGCGAACTGAACGACCGCTCCCGCGAGTTGGCCGAGCGGCTGGCCGCCGACGGCGCCGGCCCGGGCGTCCCGGTCGGCATCTGCGTCGAGCGCACCCCCGACCTGCTCGTCGCCGTCCTGGCCGTCCTGCGCACCGGCTCCTGCTACCTGCCGCTGGACCCGAACTACCCCGCCGACCGGCTGGCCTTCATGGTCCAGGACAGCGGGACCCGCCTGCTGCTCACCACGCCCGCCTCCCGGGGCAACTGCCCGCCCGGCGCGACCGTCGTCGTGCTCGGCGAGACCGTGACGACCGAGCCCGGCGCGAAGCCGGTGGCGGTCGTGCCCGAGGACACCGCGTACGTCATCTACACCTCGGGCTCCACCGGCCGGCCCAAGGGCGTGGCCGTCCGGCACGCCGGCGCGGTGGCGATGCTCGCCGCGATGGACCGGGTCCTGGAGGGCTGCGACCTGAGCGGCGTCTCGGCGGCGAGCTCGATCTGCTTCGACATGTCCGTGATGGAGGTCTTCAACGCGCTCTGCCGCGGCGGCGCCGTCGTGCTCGTCGAGAGCGCCGTGCACCTGCCGGAGAGCCGGTACGCGGACCGGATCACCCACCTGACCGTCGTCCCGTCGGTCATGAACGGCCTGCTGGACGCCGGCGCCCTGCCGCCGAACGTGCGCTCGATCGTGTTCGGCGGCGAGGCGCTGCGCCGCAAGCTGGTGGACCGGGCCTACCGGGAGACCGGCGCCGTACGGGTGTTCAACGCCTACGGCCCCACCGAGGGAACCGTCTTCTGCTCCTTCGGGCTGGTGCCCGAGGACGGCACCGACGAGCCGACCATCGGCCCGCCCACCGCGGACGCCGTGGTCCACGTGCTCGACGAGGACCTGCGGCCGGTGCCGCCCGGCCGGCCCGGCGAGCTCTACCTCGGCGGCGTCGGCGTCGCGCACGGCTACGTCAACCGGCCGCGCACCACCGCCGAGCGCTTCCTGCCGGACCCGTTCCGCGAGGGCGGGCGGATGTACCGCACCGGGGACCTCGTCGAGTTCACCGAGGACGGCGAACTGCGCTTCCTCGGCCGCTCCGACCACCAGGTCAAGCTGCGCGGCTACCGGATCGAGCTGGAGGAGGTCGAGGCCCGGCTGACCGCCTGCCCCGAGGTCCGGGAGGCGGCCGCCGTCGTCCGGGGCAACCGGCTCGTCGGCTACGTCGTGCCGGCGGGCGACGGCACGGCCCCGAACGGTACGGCGCAGGACGGCACGACGCAGGACGGCCCCCGGCTGGACGCCGCGCTGCAGAGCGCGGTCACCGGACGGCTCGCCGCCGAACTGCCCGACTACATGGTGCCCGCGACCCTCGTCCTGCTCCCCGCCCTCCCGCTGGGCCCGGGCGGCAAGCTCGACCGCGACGCGCTGCCCGAGCCGCCGGCCGCCACCGGCGGGCCGCTGACGGCCGCCGGTACGCCGACCGAGGTGGCGCTGTCGGAGATCTGGGGCCAGTTGCTCGACCTCGAACCGTCGGCCATCGACGTGCAGTCCGCCTTCTATGACCTCGGCGGCGACTCGCTGCTGCTCGTCCGCCTCGCCCGGCTGATGACCCGGCGCTTCGACCGCCGCGTCCGCGTACCCGACCTCTTCAGCTTCCGCGACATCGCCTCCCTCGCCCGCTGGCTGGACGACGAGAGCGGCGCCACCCCCGAGGTGGTCGAGTCCGCCCGCCAGCGCGCCAGTGCCCGCCGTGCCGCACTGCGCGGCCGCGGCGCCGCCGGTGGCGGTGCCGGCGGACGCTGAGCACCCCCTGCCCGACCCGTAGCCAACGAAGCCGACGAAGCAGGAGCCTTCCCATGACCGACAGCCCCGAGCAGGAGTACGACCCGGGTGACGTGGCCGTCATCGGCATGTCCCTGCGGGCGCCAGGCGCCCGCACCAAGGAGGAGTTCTGGGACAACCTCGTCCACGGCCGGGAGTCCGTGTCCTTCCTGACCAAGGACGACATCCACGTCGACGAGACGCTGATCCACAGCCCGTTCTACGTACGGGCCTGCGGCGTGCTCGACACGTACGACAAGTTCGACCCGTCGGTCTTCGGCATCAGCGACCGGATGGCCGCCAGGATGACCCCGGAGAACCGGCTGTACCTGGAGAGCGCGTGGGAGTCGCTGGAGGACGGCGGCTACGACCCGGACCGGCTCAAGGCCGAGGTCGGCATGTACGGCGCCAACAACCCGCAGACCGCCGCGCAGTACAGCTCCCCGCCGGACCGGGTGTCGGTCGGCCCCGAGGCGATCGAGGCCAGCCTGGCGTGGTCGCCGGACACCATGACCTCCAACGCGCTGTACTACATGGGCCTCACCGGCGAGGCCGTCACCGTCGCCGCGGTCTGCGCGGGCTTCCACTACGCGGTGCACCTGGCCTGCCAGTCGCTGCTGCTCGGCCAGAGCGACATGGCGATCGCCGGCGGCGCGCTCGTCCGCCTGCCGCACCCCCGCGGTCACCTCTGGGAGGAGAACCGCATCCTGTCGCGGGACGGCCACTGCCGCCCGTTCGACGCCAACGGCACCGGCACCGCGCTGTCCAGCGGCGTCGTCACCGTGCTGCTGAAGCCGCTCGGCCGAGCCGTCGCCGACCGCGACCACGTCTACGCCGTGGTCCGGGGCTCGGCCGTCAACAACAACGGCGTCAGCGCGATGGCGTACGGCCTGGCCCAGCCCGAGCGGCTGAGCGCCTGCATCGCCGCCGCCATGGAGGTGGGCGGCGTCACCCCGGACACCGTGTCCATGTACGAGGCGAACGGGCTCGGCCTGCCGATGACCGACGAGCTCGAGGTGCACGCGGCGACCATGGCGTTCGGGAAGCAGACCGCGACCACCTCGATCGGCGGGGTCAAGGGCAACGTGGGCCACGGCGGCGTGGTGTCCGGAGGCTTCGGCGCCGTCAAGGCCGCGCTGGCGCTGTACCACCGGACCCTCCCGGCCACGATCAACCTGACGGAGGTCAACCCGGACCTCGACTTCCCCAGCACCCCCTTCGTGCCGCAACTCGAGGGCGCGCGCTGGGAGCCGGAGGCCGGCATCCGCCGCGCGGGCGTCACCTCGATCGGCGGCGGCGGCTACAACGCCCACCTGCTGCTGGAGGAGGCGCCGACGCCCGCCGAGCGCGCCCCCGAGGAGGCGGGCAGGCCGTGGCTGGCCACCCTGTCCGCCATGGACGACGACGCGCTGGCCCGTCAGCGCACCCGGCTCAGGGAGCGGCTGGAGGCCGACCCGGGCCTGCGCCTGGACGACGTCTGCTTCACCCTCAACCTCGGCCGCAAGGTGATGGCCCGCCGGTGGGCGGCCGTGGTCCGCAGCCGCGAGGAGCTGATCGCGGCGCTGTCCGAGGACGGCGCCCGCGGCCCGGCCACCTCGACCGCCGCCGCCCCGCGGACCGACCCGGACGCCTTCTCCCGCACCGGCGAGGGGATCGTGCCCGCCGGCCGGGACACCGGGGCCCTCGCCGAGCTGGCCGCCGCCTGGGTGACCGGCCGGCAGGTGGACTTCGACGCCCTGCACCTCGGGGCGGCCGGCCGCCGGGTGCCGCTGCCCACCTACCCGTTCCAGCCCCGCCGGTTCTGGCGCACGGACTGGTGAGCATGAACCCACCGACGACCGCACCCGCACTGGACACCGTGGACCTGGGCGATCCGGCCACCTTCGCGGACCACGACCTCGACGGGTTCTGGCGCACCCTGCGGGACACCGCGCCGATGCACTGGAACCCGCCGGCCGGCGGCCGCCCGGGGTTCTGGGTGCTCTCCCGCTACGACGACATCATGGCCACCTACCGGGACAACGTGAACTTCACGTCCCAGCGCGGCAACGTGCTCGTCACCCTCCTGGAGGGCGGCGACGCCGGGGCCGGCCGGATGCTGGCCGTCACCGACGGGCCCCGGCACCTGGAGCTGCGCAAGATCCTCCAGCGGGTGCTCTCCCCGAGGGTGCTCGACGAGGTCGCGCTGACCGTCCGGACCAACACCCGGCGGTGGATCCGCGAGGCCGTCGAGTCCGGCGGCTGCGACTTCGCGGAGCGGATCGCCAGCCGGATCCCGATGACCACGATCTCGAACCTGCTCGGCGTGCCCGAACGGGACCGGGACTACCTGCTCTCGCTGACCAGGACCGCGCTGTCGGCGGACGACGAGGACGTCGACGAGGTCGACTCCGAGATGGCCCGCAACGAGATCCTGATGTACTTCATGGACGTCGTCGAGGAGCGGCGCGAGTCGCCCGGCGAGGACGTGATCAGCATGCTGATCGGCAGCGCCATCGACGGGGTGCCGCTGTCCGACGAGGACGTCGTGCTGAACTGCTACAGCCTGATCATCGGGGGCGACGAGACCAGCCGGCTGACGATGATCGACTGCGTCCGCACCCTCGCCGCCCAGCCCGAGCAGTGGCGGCGGCTCAAGCGGGGAGAGGTCGCGGTCGAGACCGCGGTGGACGAGGTGCTGCGCTGGGCCTCGCCCACGATGCACTTCGGGCGCAGCGTCGAGCGGGAGACCGAACTGCACGGCGTACGGCTGCGGCCGGGCGAGATCGTCACGCTCTGGCACGCCTCAGGCAACCGGGACGAACGGGTCTTCGCGCGGCCCGGGGTGTTCGACCTCGGCCGCACCCCCAACAAGCACCTGGCCTTCGGCTACGGCCCGCACTTCTGCGTCGGCTCGTACCTGGCCAAGGTGGAGATCGCCGAACTGCTCAAGGCCCTGCGGGACTTCACCCTCGGGTTCGAGCAGACCGGCGAGGCGCTGCCGATCCGGTCGAACTTCCTGACCGGGTTCTCCACCATGCCGGTGCGCTTCGAGCCCGACCGCTCCGGACTGGAGGCGCCGACGGAGGACTGAGGGACCGGCAACCACCCGACCAGCGACCGCGGGAGTGCGGATGAACATCTACATGTCAGGGCAAGGGGCGTTCGCGGTGCAGGTCGCGGAAGCCCTGCTGGACAACGGGCACAAGATCGTCGGGGCGGCCGCGCCCCGGCTGCGCAAGGGGAAGTCCGACGAGGGCGACGCGATGTCCTGGGACCGCCTGCGCGCCTGGGCGTTCCCCCGGGACATCCCCTGGACGGACTCGGCCGAACTGCGCGCGACGCACGTCCCGGACGGGGTGGACATCATCCTCGCCGCGCACTCGCACGCCTTCCTCGGCCGCCGCACGCGGGCCAGGGCCGCCGTCGCCACCATCGGGTACCACCCCAGCCTGCTGCCGCTGCACCGCGGCAGGGACGCGATCCGCTGGACCATCCGCGACGGCGACAAGGTGACGGGCGGGAGCGTCTACCACCTCACCGAGCGCACCGACGGCGGCCCGCTCGCCGCCCAGGAGCACCTGTTCGTGCCGCCCGGCTCGACCGCGCAGAGCCTGTGGCGCGACCACCTGGCTCCGCTCGGCGTACGGCTGCTGCTGAAGGTGGTCGCCGACCTCGCCGCGGACCGGCGGATCGAGGTCCCCCAGGACGAGCGGCTGGCGACCTGGGAGCCCGCGATGGACACCCAGCCGCTGTTCAAGCCCGAGCTCATCGCCCTGCCGGGCTCGGTGCAGGTCGACAGCGACAAGTGGGCGCTGCACGAGGTCTGAGCACCGCGCCGCACGAGGTCTGAGCAGCGCGCACCACTTTCGACAACCGCATCGATCCACCAACTCAGCAGGTGTCCCCGGGTGTTCGGCACTCCGGGGGCACCTGCGCGCGTTCCGGCAGGTCACGCCGCCCGGCTCGACCGGCCCGCTTCAACAGCTGAGATGAATGGCTCGGGCATGTCCATTCACACCACTTGACGCACCGTCATGAGCGAGGGCAGACTCGCCTGGCGTCGACATCAGCTCATATGAATCGACTGGGTACTTCCATTTCACGACAGCCGACGGCCGCCTCTGTGCCGCGCCCCGTCCGTCCGCCCCGGCTCGTCCGCCCTCCGCGTCCCAGGAGTTCAGCATGCCCTCGAAGACCCCGCCCGATGCCGCGGCCACCGCCGCCCCCTGGTCACGCGTCGACCGCGCGCCGCTGACCGGCAGCTGGTGGGCGCGCGGCCTGTGGCTGGCCGAGCGCCTGACCGCCGACGGCGAACCGCCCGCCCCGGTGCCCGACAGCCCGGCCGAGGGCAGCCTCGGCTGGCGCGCCGACCGCCGACTGGCCCGCTGGCGCTCGGCGTTCCCCGACCACACCCCGGACACGGCCGACGTCCAGGCCCGGGCCCTCGGCATCGACCCGCCGCTGCTGCGCCGGCTGCTCGCCGAACACCCCGACAGCCTGGCCGCCCGGACCACCAAACCGGACTGGGCCCGGTTCGTCGAGGACGTCATGGCGCGCGCCGCCCACCGGCCGCCGGCCCCCGACGAAGCACACCGCGGCGAGCACGGCCACGAGCACCGCGCTGAGCACGGCGACGAGCACGACGTGGCACCCGAAGGCCGACACCAGCACGGCTTCGCCGACTTCGCGGTCCTCGTCGAGCCCTTCCTCGCCGAGGCCCACCGCCTGCTGGCGGCCTCCGCCCCCGCCGGGAACGCCACCGCCGAGGACGCCCGCGCGGCGGTCCGACGCTCGCTCACCGACAGCCTGCGGGACCAGCTGGTCTCCTCGCTCGGCCGCACCCTGGTGCTGGAGCTCCACGTGGCCCGGCTCTCCGGCCAGTTGGCCGGCGACACCCCGCGCGAACGCTTCCGCTCCTTCGTCGCCTGGCAGCGCGAGCCCGAGCGGCTGGCCGCGCTCCTCGACGAGTACGCCGTCCTGGCCCGGCTGCTGGCCTCCGTCACCGGGAACGCCGTCCACGCGCACCGGGAGTTCCTCGAACGCTTCACCGCCGACCGGCCGTCACTCGTCGAGCGGCTCTTCGGCGGGCGCGATCCCGGCGAGCTGACCGAGGTCCGCACGGGCGGCGGCGACGGCCACGAGGCGGGCCGCTCGGTCGCGCTGCTGACCTTCTCCTCCGGCGCCCGGCTGGTGTACAAGCCCCGGCCGCTGGCCGTCCACGAGCACTTCAACGCGGTCGTCGACTGGTACAACGCCGCCCTGCCGGACCTCGGCCTGGGCACCGTGGCGGTGTGGGACCGCGGCGAGTACGGCTGGATCGAGTTCGTGGAGCCGACGCCCTGCGCCGACCACGCGGCGGCCGAACGGTTCTACCACCGCCTCGGGGCGCTGCTCGCCCTGCTCTACGCGCTCGCCGCCACCGACTTCCACTTCGAGAACGTGATCGCCGTGGGGGAACAGCCGATCGCGGTCGACCTGGAGTCGCTGTTCCACGTGGGCGTGCCCCACCTGAGCGGCAGCCCGCTGGTCGACGACGACCCGGCACAGCACCTGCTCGCCCACTCGGTGCAGCGGGTGGGGCTGCTGCCCTCCGTCCTGGTCGGCGACGGCGGCGCGGTGCTGGACGTCGGTGGGATGGGCGCCGACAAGGGCGCCGTGCTGCCCTTCAAGATGCCCGCCTGGGAGGACGGCGGCACCGACGGGATGCGCCTGACCCGGGTGCAGCGCGCCTTCGGGGGCAGCGCGAACCGGCCCAGCCTGGACGGCCGGGACGTCGACCCGGCGAACCACATGCCGTCCCTGCGCGCCGGGTTCGAGGCCGGCTACCGGACGATCGCCGCCCACCGCGGGGCGCTGCTCGCGCCCGACGGCCCGCTGGAGCGGTTCCGGGAGGACACCGCCCGCACCATCGTCCGCGCCACCCGCGTCTACGCCCACCTGCTGAGCGAGAGCACCCACCCGGACGTCACCCGGGACGCGCTCGACCGCGACCGGGTGCTCGGGCTGATCTTCGCCCAGTCCGCCGAGAACCCGGCGCTCCGGCCGCTGCTGGCGCTGGAGGCCGAGGACCTCTGGAGCGGCGACGTCCCGCTGTTCCGCGCCGTCGTCGGCTCCCGCGACCTTCACACCCACCGCGGGCACTCGCTGCCGCTGGCGCTGCCCGAGTCCGGCCTCGACCGGGCCCGGCGGATCATCGCCGCCATGGACGAGCACGACCTCGCCACCCAGGACTGGATCATCCGGGCCGCCTTCGCCGCCCGCACCACCAACCCGCGGGCGGGCGGACCGGAATCCGCGGCCACCGCCACCCGGCCGGCCCGGCCCGCCACCGCCGACCACTCCCCGGCCGAGGCCGACCGCTCCCCCGCCGACCGCGCCCTGCGCCTCGCCCGGTCCGTCGCCGACCGCCTGACGGCCGACGCGCGCCGCACCGGCGCACGGACCGGCTGGCTCGGGCTCGACCTGGCCCGGGACCAGTGGCGGGTCACCGCCCTGCGTGACGACCTGTACGGCGGCTACCCCGGCCTCGCGCTGTTCCTCGCCCAGCTCGCCTCCGTCACCGGGGAGGAGCGCTACGCGCAGTGGGCCCGCCGCGTCCTGGCACCGTTCCCGGAGCACCTCGCGCACGCGCTGCGCCGCACCCCGAAGCGGACCTGGGGGGCGTTCGGCGGGCTGTCCGGCACCGCCTACGCGCTGGACTGCGCCGCCGTCCTGCTCGACGACCCCGCGCTGGCGCGGCCCGTACCGGAGCTGCTCACCGCGGCCGCCCACGGCCTCGACGACGACCGGCAGCTCGACCTGATCGGCGGCGCCGCCGGCTGCCTCGCCGTGGCCGAGGCCCTGGTGCGGCGGCACGGCCGCGCCGCGCAGGACTGCGCCCGGCGCTGCGCCGAGCTGCTGGCGGACAAGGCCGAGCCGCAGCCCGGCGGCACCGTCGCCTGGCGCACCCCGCTGACCGGCGAACGGCCACTGCTGGGGCTGTCCCACGGCGCCGGCGGGATCGGCTGGGCGCTGCTGCGCCACGCCGCCCGCACCGGGGACGCGGACGCGCTGCGCACCGGGCGGGCCGCCCTGGCCTACGAGGAGGACGGCTTCGACCCCGAGCTCGACAACTGGCCGGACTTCCGGGAGCAGACCCCCAGGCCCTGGCAGGCCACCCCGCCCCCGGGCACGATCGCCCACGTGCACGCCTGGTGCCACGGCGCCCCCGGCATCGGACTGCTCCGGGCCGACCTGCCCGCCGCGGTCCGCACCCCGGCGGACGACCGGGCCCTGCTGCGCGCCGTACGCTCGACCGCCGCCGTCGGCCAGGACGGCAACGACAGCCTCTGCCACGGCGGTCTGGGCAATCTGGAGCTGTTCGCCGCAGCCGCCCGCACCGGGGTCGCGGGGGCCGAGGACCACTTCCGGCGGACCCGCGACGCCCTGCTGGCCGGGATCGAGGAGCGCGGCCCGGTCTGCGGCACCCCGGGCGGCATCCCCACGCCCGGTCTGATGACCGGCCTGGCCGGCATCGGCCACGGACTGCTACGGATCGCCGCGCCCGACCGCGTCGCCCCCGTTCTCCTGCTCGCGCCGCAGGAGGCCCCGTGACCTCCCCGTCCGACGCCGCCCGGACCGGCCCCCGGCGACGCGCCCACCGCGTGCCGCTGCGGCTCCAGTTCACCCGCACCGAGTGCGCCGCGGCCTGCCTGGCCATGGTGCTCAGCCACTACGGCCGCGACTCCACGGTGGCCGACTGCCGCCCGCTGCTCGGCGCCGGACGCGACGGCGCGTCGGTGGCCGTGCTCGTCGACGCGGCGCGGCAGGTCGGCCTGACCGTCCGCGTCGACCGCGGAGCGGCCGCCCTGGACCGACCGCTGCGCGGCCCGGTGGTCGCCTACCTGAGGACCCATCACTTCGTCGTCCTGGAACGGGTCGACCGTCGCTCAGTCCGGCTGGTCGACCCGGCCGGCGGACGCCGCCAGATCTCCCGGCGGGACTTCGACGAGCTGTTCGGCGGCGTGGCCGTCGCCCTGGAACCGGGCGAGCACTTCGAGGAGCGGCACACCCCGCTGCGCGACCGGCCGATGGTCCGCTACCTGCGGCGCTTCCTCGCTGCCCCGGGCGGCCGCTCGCTGCTCGCCCTGACCGCCCTGGTCACCGGAGCGCTGCAACTGCTCGGCCTGGCCGTCCCGTTGCTCACCCGCACCGTGGTGGACACGCTCCTGCCGCAGCACCGCACCGGCCTGCCCGTCCTGCTGGCGCTGTCCGCCGTCGGCATCGCCCTGCTCACCGGACTGCTCACCGCCCTGCGCGCGCTGGCCCTGCTCGCGCTGCGCCGGCGCGGCGACCTGGTGCTGACCCGCTCCTTCGTCGAGCACCTCTTCCGGCTGCCGCTGCAGTTCTTCCTCGAACGCGGACGCGGCGACCTGCTGATGCGCATGTCCAGCGTCTCCAGCACCCGGGAGACCATGACCCAGCAGCTGATGACCGTCGCCCTGGACGGCGTCCTGCTGGTCGGCTACCTGGTCGCCGTCGTCCTGCTGCAGCCGCTGTACCTGCTGGCCGTCGCCCCGCTGTTCCTGCTGCAGCTGTTCCTGGTCCTCCAGTCCCACCGCCGGCTGCGCAACCTCGCCCAACTGGAGCTGGTGGCCCGGGCGGAGGAGCAGAGCTACCTGGTCGAGGCGCTGGAGGCGATCCTGCCGCTCAAGGCGAACGGCGTGGAGGGCCGCGCCGTGGAGCACTGGCAGGGGCTGTTCACCCGCTACCAGGGCGCGATGCTGCGGCGCGGCCGGGCCACCGCCCGGCTCTCCGGGGCCCAGCGGGCGATGACCTCGCTCGGCCCGCTGCTGATGCTCGGCGTCGGCGCCTGGATGGTCATGACCGGCCGCTCCACCCTGGGCACCATGCTGGCCGCCAACAGCCTGGTGCTGTCCCTGCTGGCACCGCTGGAGACCCTGTCCACCACCGGCCAGCTCTACCTCACCGTCAACGCCCAGGTGGAACGCCTCTTCGACGTCCTGGACGCGCCGACGGAGACCGGTGGCGGGCTGCGGCTCGCGTCGGAGCGGGCCACCGCCGTGGACGTCCGCGCGCTGACGTTCCGCTACCAGCCGTCCGGGGCACCGGCCCTCAGCGGGATCGACCTGTCCGTCGCCGCCGGCGGCAAGCTGGGCATCGTCGGCAGGACCGGCTCCGGCAAGAGCACCCTGGCCCTGCTGCTGCTCGGCCTGCTGCGGCCCGAGGAGGGGACGGTACGGCACGACGGCGTGCCGATCGACCGGCTCGACCTCGCCGACCTGCGCGCCCACTGCGGCGCCGTACTCCAGGAGTTGAGCCTCTTCGGCGGCAGCATCCGGGACAACCTGACGCTCGGCCGGCCCGACGCCGAGGACGCCGAGGTGATCCGGGCCGCGCGGATCGCCGGACTGCACGAGGACGTGCTGGCCCTGCCGATGGGCTACGACACACCCGTCGGCGAGAGCGGCTCGGCCCTCTCCGCGGGACAGCGCCAACGAGTCGCCCTGGCCCGGGCGTTGGTGCACCGGCCCCGACTGCTGCTGCTCGACGAGGCGACCAGCCACCTCGACCCGCAGACCGAACGCCACGTCGACGGCGCGCTCGCCGACCTCGCCGTCACCCGGATCGTCGTCTCCCACCGGCTCAACGCCGTGCGCAACGCCGACCAGATCCTCGTCCTCGAACACGGCCGGATCGTCCAACGCGGCCGCCACGACGAGCTGATCGAGCAGGACGGCGTCTACCGCCTGCTCTTCGGCGCGGCCGACAGCGACGTGCGCCCCGCCGCGAGCCACTGAATCCGACGGGCCGAGCCCGACGGACTGAACCCGACGAGCCGAATCCGACGGACTGAACCCGACGAGCCGAGTCCGACGGACTGAACCCGACGGGCCGAATCCGATGGGCGCCCGACGCCCGTCCCCGGAGCCCCGGTCGGCCACCCGGCCGCCCGGTCGTACAACCACCCACCGAAAGGCAGGACCGCCATGAGCGACGACAGCATCGCCCGCGCCTGGAAGGACCCGGAGCACACCGCCCGCGCCACCGCCCCCGCCCACCCGTCCGGCGAGGTCGACCTCGGCCTGATGGTCGGCGGCCTCTCCGACGAGGAGGGCGGCAGCGAGGCCCTCGGCAGCGCCGGCTGCTGCCCCACCTGGGCCACCGGCACCCACTGCTGACGGCCGGGCCACCTCCACTCCCGGAACCCGAAACGGAAGGAACGCCATGAGCAACGAGGACATCGTCCGGTCCTGGAAGGACCCGGAGGCCGCGCACACCGCCGCCGGCCACCCGCTGGGCGAGCCGGACCTCACCACCCTCACCGGCGGCGAGCAGGAGATGACCATCTTCGACATCTGCAGCAACCAGACCGCGTGCGGCACCTGCGGCAGCCTCAGCTACGGCTGCTGCTGAGCGGCCCGGAAGGAGTCGAACGATGAGCGACGACGACGTCGCCCGGTCCTGGAAGGACCCGGAGGCCCACACCGCCCCCGGCCACCCGCTGGGCGAACCCGACCTCACCACCCTCACCGGCGGCGAGGAGCAGATCACCGTGTACGACATCTGCACCACCAACATCACCGGGTGCGGCACCTGCGGCAGCTTCAGCTTCGGCTGCTGCTGACCGGCCGGGAAGGAGTCGAACGATGAGCAACGAGGAGATCGCCCGGTCCTGGAAGGACCCGGAGGCCCACACCGCCCCCGGCCACCCCCTCGGCGAACCGGACCTCACCACCCTCACCGGCGGCGAGGAGCAGATCACCATCTTCGACATCTGCGCCTCCATGCAGACCGGGTGCGGCACCTGCGGCAGCTTCAGCGTCGGCTGTTGCTGAGCGACCGGGAAGGAGTCGAACGATGAGCGACGACGAGGTCGTCCGGTCCTGGAAGGACCCGGAGGCCCACACCGCCCCCGGCCACCCGCTGGGCGAACCCGACCTGACCGCCCTCACCGGCGGTGAGGAACAGATCACCTACAACGACCTCTGCGGCGACACCGACCGCAGTTGGTGCGGCACCTGCGGCAGCTTCAGCTACGGCTGCTGCTGACCCGCGCGCACCACCTCCGCAGAGGACGTCGGGTCCGGCCCTCCCCCGAGGGCCGGACCCTCGTTCGTTCCGACGTCCGTTCGCGTGTTCGTTCCGGGGGGCCGTTGCCGGGAGGTGGCGCCACGCCCGAAGCTACGATGGTTACCCGGCGGCCGGCCCCGTGCTCCAGCGTCGCCGTGACCGGAAGTGGCGGCGCAGGAGGCGGAGATGGCGGAAGCCGGGGCGAGTACGCTCGCCGAGAAGATCGAGGTGTTGTTCCGCACGGTCCGGCGCCCCAACCGGGAGCAGTACAGCAACGAGGACGTGGCGCGCGCCTGTCGCGAGGCCACCGGCGAGACCTTCTCGGCCACCTACCTGTGGCAGCTGCGCACCGGCAAGCGCGACAACCCGACCAAGCGTCACCTGGAGGCCCTGGCGGCGTTCTTCCACGTCTCACCGGCCTACTTCTTCGACGACCGCCCCGAGGAGATCGTCGCCGAACTCGCCCTGCTGGAGGCGCTGCGGGACGCCGGTGTCCGGAACATGGCGCTGCGGGCGGTGGAACTCTCGCCCGAAGCTCTGGACACGGTCTCCGATGTGATCGAGACTATCGCTCGCCGGGAGGCTGCCAGGGGCAAGCCCTCCCAGTGAGTACGACGTGGTGCCGCCGAGGAGGCACCCCGCGACGGTCGACCGGCCACGTCGGCCCCGGCGGATAGGCGAGGCGCGCATTGCGGTGGATCCGACGGCACGGCGGAATGATGCGGCGCTGCCGCGCGATCAGCGAGTCGCTCGACCTCCCCGACCCGTTCGACGCCGCCGAGCTCGTCGCCCGCCTCGCCCGTGACCGCGGCCGCCCGATCGACCTGATCGCCGTCCCCGCGAAGCCCGGAGCGCCCTGCGGACTGCTGGTGACGACCGGTCAGGCCGACTACATCGTGTACGCCGAGGACACCAGTGAGGTGCACCGCCAGCACATCCTGGTGCACGAGTACGCCCACCTGCTGCTGGGCCACGCCGACAGCCCCTCACCCGATCCCGGGCTCACCCGCGGCCTGCTGCCGCACCTCTCCCCGACGATGATCGGGAAGGTCCTGGGGCGCACCGTCTACCTCGAACCCCAGGAGCAGGAGGCGGAGTTGCTCGCCTCGCTGATCCTCAAACGGGCCCTGCTGCCCGGCGGCCGTCCGTCCGGCGCCCAGTCCCGCGACGCCGAGTGGGCGCACCGGCTCTTCCCCCTGCTGGGCTCCCGCCGCCCGCCGGGCCCGCATGACTGACCCGGTCCTCGCCGGCGCCGCGGTCCTGCTGCTCGGCCTGAGCACGTACCGCTTCTTCGCGGGCGGGCGCCGCGGCCGCACACCGGCCCTGCGCCACACCTGCTGCTTCGCCTGGTGCTTCGGCGCCTTCCTGGCGTTGATGGCCGGTCAGACCAGGGCGGACATCGACCACGGAACCGGCCTGGCGGGCCTGTCCGGCATGTTCGCCGACCAGCTCAAGATGGGCTCCGCCGGGTTCCTCGCGCTGACCGCCGTCGCGCTGCGCCGTCCCGCGGCCGACGCCCGGGCGCCACGCCTGCGCCAGGCCGGCACCGCCCTCGCCGTCCTCTCGGCGACCGCCCTGTTCCTGCTCGCCGGGATCCGCGAGGACGGCGGCCAGATGGTGGCCACCGGCGCGTTCGGCCCGGTGGCGCTGGCCGGCTACGACCTGGTCATCACCGGCTACGTGGCCTGCTGCCTCGTCACCCTGGCACGCCAGACGCTGTACTGGACCCGCCAGGCCGACACCACGGCCCTGCGCACGGCCCTCGGCCTGATCACCCTCACCGCCGCCGTCGGCCTGCTCTGGGCCGCGTGGGGGTTCGACGACGTCCTCGGCGCCCTGCGCTCGGGCCGCCAGCTGACCACCGAGGACCCGGTCTCGCTGGTGCTCGGACGGCTGTGCGCGGTCCTGCTGCTGGCCGGTGCCACCACCCTGCTGTGGGCGCGCGCCGGACGCGCCGCCCGGCGCTGGCGGGCCGCGTACCGCAGCTACCGGTCGCTCGGGCCACTGTGGCGGGCGCTGCACGCGGCCTTCCCGCAGATCGCCCTCAGCTCCGGCCGGATGCCGCCGGCCGACGCCGAACTCGCGCTCTACCGCCGGGTCATCGAGATCCGGGACGGGCTGCTGATCCTGCGCCGCTACCGCACGGCCGAGCCGCCGGCGGGGGCGGGCGGCGCACCCCGCGGCACCGATGCCGCGGCGCGGGCCGAGGCCACCAGGATCGCCGAGGCCCTGCTCCGCGTCCGGGTGCGGGATCCCGACGACGGCGCTCCCGGCACCGTCCCGCCGGCGGCCGAGCCCCATCTGCCGCACATCGGCGGTATGGAGGCGGAGACCCGCTGGCTCAGCCAGATCGCCCAGGCCCTGCGGACCCTGCCGCCCCGGGCCGCCAGGCCCCGCTGAACCTCGCGCGGCGCCCGCGCACCCCTGATGACCAGCATGGTTACCGTTCGCTACCGCCTCCCGAATTCGGAACCCGACTCTCCGACCTCTTTTTCGAGTGTGAGTTGCGCCACAATGGGCCGGTCGGTTTATCCGGTTTTAACTGAGCTGCTCCCCTTCTGACGGTGCATCGGCGGCTGTGCGGATCCTCACGGCTTTCTCATGAACCTTTGACAGTCGTTTAAGCGTCCATGAAGATCCGCTCAAACTTCGCCCACATACCGGAAGTCGGAGCTTACGCACAGTGAGAACAGCAGCAAGACGGTCGGGCAGCCTGCTCGCCGCGGCACTCGCCGCGGTCGCGCTGGCCGCGACCGCGGTGGCGCCGGCCGCCGCCGCAGTCCCCGGCGGAACACCGCCACCCGGCGTGACGGACACCCAGGACAGCGCGGAGAGCCTGGCCGTCAAGGAAGCCGCCCGCACCGGCAAGCCGGTCGAGGTGCTCGCCAAGCGCGGCGAGTCCAGCGACACCGTCGCCCAGCCCGACGGCAAGCTGAAGACCACCACCTACGTCCAGCCCAAGCGGGTGCGCAAGAACGGCACCTGGGTGGACCTCGACCCGACGCTGCAGGCGCTGCCCGACGGCGCCGTCGCTCCCAAGGGCTCCACCGCCGACCTGCGGTTCTCCGGTGGCGGCAGCGAGCCGCTGGTCCGGATGGCGCGGGCCGGCAAGGAGCTGAAGCTCAGCTGGCCGAAGCCGCTGCCCAAGCCGACGGTCACCGGCGCGACCGCCGAGTACACCTCGATCCTGCCGGACGTCGACCTGCGGCTGACCGCCACCAAGACCGGGTTCACCCAGGTCATCGTGGTGCGCACGCCCGAGGCCGCGAAGAACCCCGAGCTGGACCAGCTTCGGCTCGGCCTGCACGGCGACGGTCTGACCGTCAGCCAGGAGGCCGACGGCACCCTCAAGGCGAAGGACCCGTCGGGCGGCGGCACCGTCTTCGAGGCGCCCGTCCCGGTGATGTGGGACTCCACCAAGCCGGCTGCGCCGGCCGCTCCCGCCCCGGCCCCCGCGGCCCCCGCCCCGAAGGCGCTCAAGGCCGCCCCGCAGCAGGCACCGCAGGCCGAGGCCCCGGCCGCCGCTCCCGCTCCGGCCCAGGCCGCCCCCGCCGCCGGTCAGCCCGATCCCGCCGCGTACGGCGAGGGCGACCTGCCCGGCGAGGGCGCCAAGATGACCCGCCTCAAGGTCGACCTGCCCAAGGACGGCCTGGTGCTGTCCCCCGACCAGGCCATGCTGGACGCCCCGGACACCGTCTACCCGGTGATGATCGACCCGGCGTGGTACACCCCGCACGCCGGTGACTGGGCGGGCGTCTCGCGCAGCTACCCCAACCAGGCGTACTGGCACTTCACGTACAACAGCACCTACGTCCACGACTGGGGCGTCGGCTACTGCGGCGACACCTCGCGGTGCGCGCCGACCGACGTGAAGCGGGCGTTCTTCCAGGTGCCCAACCCGTTCGCCGGCAAGCAGATCCTCAGCGCCACCTTCGGCACCTACGAGAGCTGGTCGTACTCCTGCGACGCCCGGCCCGTCGAGCTGTGGAACACCGGCTACATCTCCCCCGGCCTGAACTGGAACAGCCAGAACGCCTCCGGGTTCTGGGGCCGCTACCTGCAGACCATCAACACCGCCAAGGGCTGGAGCGGCAGCTGCCCCGGCGGCTGGCTGGAGTACGGCGCGGACGGCGCGGTGCGCAACCTCGTCCAGGACGCCGCCAACTGGGGCTGGCCGACCATCACCTTCGGCCTGAAGGCCCAGAACGAGGGCGACACCCTCGCCTGGAAGCGCTTCACCGACGACGCCTACCTGTCGGTGTACTACAACCTGCGGCCCAACCAGATCCCGATGTCCGACATGACGATGTCGCCGGGCTCGGTCTGCCAGTACCCGGGCATCAAGATCAACAAGATGCCGCAGGTCACCACCCGGGCCACCGACCCGGACGGCGAGGCGATCGGCGTGCAGTTCGCGGTCGGCTGGGACGACGGCACCGGCCTGCGCCGCCGCTGGTGGTCCACCGGCTCGGAGGACGCCGCGCCGGGAGGGGACACCTTCAAGGCCTCCGGCTCGATCTTCTCCTGGCCACTGCCGACCGGCCTGCCGCAGAACCTCCAGCTCGACTGGGAGGCCCGCGCCTGGGACGGCGCGCAGTGGGGGCCGTGGTCCTCCGACGGTGACCCGACCGGCTGCTACTTCATCGTCGACACCTCCGCCCCGGACGGCCCGGCGATCACCTCCAACGCCTACCCGGGCTCCAAGGACGCCACCGCGGCGCTCCCGTGGACCGACGGCGTCGGCCGCACCGGCCAGTTCACCCTGAAGTCCGCCGCCACCGACGTGGTCAAGTACCAGTGGGGCCTCGACACCTCGCCGTCCGCGGCGAACGAGGTGGCCACCAGCGGCGGCGCCGGGCAGACGATCCGCGTCCAGCCGCAGACCGCCGGCGTGCACTTCGTCTCCGCCCGGGCCGTAGACGGCGCGGGCAACGCCTCGCAGCCCGAGACGTACTACTTCAACGTCCTCGCCGGGCAGCCGCAGCGCGCCGGCTGGTCGATGGACGACAACCCCGGCGGCACCGGTGTCACCGGCACCGGCGGCGGCTTCGACACCACCCTCAACGCCGGCGCCACGCCGGGTGCTCCCGGTCACCTCAAAGAGGCCCTCGCCCTGAACGGCACCGCCAACGGCTACGCCGAGACCCAGGGTGCCGTGCTGGACACCCCTCGCAGTTTCACCGTCTCCTCCTGGGTCCGGTTCGACGGCACCACCGGAACCCGCGCGGCGGTCAGCCAGGGCGGCCCGGACTACTACGCCTTCCATCTCGGCATCGAGAACGTCGCCGGCGTCCTCAAGTGGGGCTTCAAGGTCCAAACCGCGGCCGGTAACCAGGACGCGAGCACGATCGGGCTCCAGTCCACCGACCCCGCGACGCCCGGCGTGTGGACCCACCTGACCGGTGTCTGGAACGCGGACGCGAAGACCATCCAGCTGTACGTCAACGGCACCCTGGCCAAGTCGGGCACCGCGAACGCGGTCTGGGACGGACACGGTCCGCTGGAAATCGGTCGCGCCCGTTGGAAGGGACAGTGGGTCGACTACTGGCCCGGCGCGATCGACGAGGTCCGGGTCTGGGACCGTTCGCTGAACACGACCGAGGTCGCCGACGTGGCCGCGGACAAGCAGCTCGCCACCGGCCGCCCGGCCAAGGCGGTCTGGCACCTGGACGGCAGTGACGCCAAGCCGGTCGGCACCGCCGAGACCGACAACCTCACCGCCTACAACGGCGTCGCGCTCGGCCAGCCCGGCATCGCCGACAAGGCGATCCACCTGGACGGCGTGGACGACTACCTGCGCGGCACCCGCCCGCAGGTCGACGGCAGCCGGGACTTCTCGGTCTCCGCCTGGGTGAAGCTGCCGGCACCCGCCGCCAACGACACCACCGCGAAGGTCGCCGTCTCCCAGATCGGCCAGCACAACAGCGAGTTCTCGCTGTACTACTCCACCTACTGGAAGCGCTGGGCCTTCGGCCGCTACAAGGAGGACACCTCCGCCGACACCCTGGTGCGCACCTGGCAGCCCGACTGCACCCCGGGCACCCAGATCAACGGTGCGCCCTGCTTCGCCGGCACCACCGGCGAGTGGACCCACCTGCTGGGCGTCTCCGACACGACCGCCAAGAAGCTGCGCTTCTACATCAACGGCTTCCTCGTCGGCGAGTCGGACTACACCCAGAACGCGCCGTGGGCCAACCCCGGCCCGATGCAGATCGGTGCCGTCAACCGCGAGGGCGTCAACGGCGAATTCTTCGGCGGCGACATCGACGACGTGCGGGTCTACGACCGCGTCGTCACCAGCCCTGAGGCGAGCGCCATGGTGCAGCAGCGCCCGCAGCTGGCCGGCCGCTGGAAGCTCTCCTCGGCCACCGGCACCCCGGCCGTCACCCCCGACGAGGGCCCGGCCAAGGCCGGCGCCCAGCTCGGCGGCGGCGCCTCCGTCAGGGCCGACGGCGGCGTGCTGACCGTCCCCGGCACCCTGCTGCTGGACGGCACCACCGGCTACGCCGCGACCGCCTCGACCCCGCTGCACACCGGCCAGAGCTTCACCCTGGCCGGCTGGGCGAACACCGCGGGCGTCCCGGCCCGGAAGATGACGGCCCTGTCGGTGGCCGGCGCCAACAACAGCGCCGTCGCCGTGCGCTGGGTCCCGCTGGGCAACGACGCCACCGGCCAGCCGTACGGCCAGTGGCAGGCCGAGGTCCGCGACTCCGACGCGACCGGCGCGACGCGCACCCTGACCGCGCACAGCTCCGCCGTCTCCGTCATGGAGAACTGGACGCACCTGGCGGTCAGCTACGACGCCTTCACGGACCGGCTGGTCCTGTACGTCAATGGCCAGATCGAGAACCAGGGTTGCCCGGACGGCTCGACCGGCTGCACCCCGCGCATCTCCTGGACCACCGCCCCGCAGCCCTTCGAGGCGGGCGGCGGCCTCCAGTTCGGCCGGAGCAAGGACTCCGGTGCCTGGGGCGAGTACTTCTCCGGTGAGCTGGACGACGTCTGGCTGTACCAGGGCGTGCTGAGCCCCGCGCAGATCGTCAAGCTCGCCGACTACGTCGAGCTCGGCACCTCCACCGGGGTCTGATCCCCCCTCTACCTGCGGGCCGGGCGGCTTCCTGCCGCCCGGCCCGTGGTCCGTCACACCCGTTTCACCTCAAGGAGTTGTTTCCCCATGAGCAGGAAGAGGTCGGTGCCCCGGCCGACCCGCTCCAGAGTGTCCGCGGTCATCGCGGGCACGCTGGTCGGGTCGCTGCTGCCGGCACTGCCACTGGCCGCCGTCGCGGCGGCCGCGGAACCGTACACCAAGCCCTCGGCGGTCTCCCCGGAGAAGCCGGTCAAGGGCTCGGAGGCGAAGACCAAGGACCGCAAGGCCGACACCACCGTCAGCAAGACCGACGGCAAGCACGGCTCCCTGCCCGCCGCGGGCAGCGCCACCGTCGACGTCCCCGGCGAGAAGGGCAAGGCGGTCAAGGCCGGCAAGCTGCCGGTCGCCGTCTCCTCCGCCGGCGCGGCGGGCAAGGCGAAGGTCGAACTGCTCGGCCAGGACGCCGCCACCAAGGCCGGCATCAACGGCGTCCTGCTGACCGTCACGGGCGCGGACGAGAACAGCGGCCTGGCCGTCGACTACTCGTCCTTCGCCCAGGCGGCGGGCTCCGGCTTCGGCTCCCGGCTGAAGCTGGTCCGCCTGCCCGAGTGCGCGCTGACCACCCCCGACCTGCCCGAGTGCCGGGTGCAGACCCCGCTGCCGGGCGGCAACGACGTGGCGAAGCAGACCGTCGCCGCCGACGCGCTGACGGCGGCCCCGGCCGGGTCCATGCGGCTCGCGTCCGCGCCGGGCGCGATGGTCGTGGCGGCCACGGCCGGAACGGCCGGGCCCAGCGGGGACTACAAGGCGACGCCGCTGTCCCCGGCATCCTCGTGGTCGACGTCCCTGAACAACGGGTCGTTCAACTGGTCGTACGACATGCCGCTGACAGTCATGCCCGGCGGGCTGACCCCGAAGATCGGTCTGTCCTACAACTCCGGTGCGATCGACGGCCGGACGGCCAACAGCAACAACCAGGCCTCCTGGGCGGGCGACGGATTCGAGCTGGCGCCCGGCTTCGTCGAACGCAGCTACAAGGCCTGTGCCGACGACGGCGCGCCCAAGACCGGCACCGCGAGCCCCGGCGACCTCTGCTGGGGGACCGACAACGCCACGATCAGCTTCGCCGGCCACTCCGGTGAGCTGATCCCCGTCTCCGCCGACGAGTGGCGGATCAAGGGAGACGACAACACCAAGGTCACCCGCCTGCGCGACACCGGCCGCGGCAACGGCGACAACGACGGCGAGTACTTCCGCGCCGTCACCGCCGATGGTTCGAGCTACTACTTCGGCTACAACCGCCTGCCGAACTGGTCGGCCGGCAAGCCCGAGACCAAGTCGGTCTACACGGTGCCGGTGTACGGCAACAATGCGGGCGAGCCCTGCAACGGCGCCGACTTCGCGTCCTCCTGGTGCCAGCAGGGCTGGCGGTGGAACCTGGACCTGGTGGTCGACGCCCACGGCAACGACATCACCTACTGGTACACCCCCGAGACCAACAACTACGGCCGCAACCTCAAGGCCACCGACCGCACCCCGTACGTCCGGGGCGGGCGCCTGGAGCACATCGAGTACGGCCAGCAGCAGCAGGACATCCACTCGGCCACCGTCAAGCCGATGGGCCGGGTCGAGTTCGGCACCGCCGAGCGCTGCTTGGAGACCAACACCGCGCTCTGCGACCCGGCGAAGATCGACACCAACCGGCAGTACTGGTACGACACCCCGTGGGACCAGAACTGCAAGGACGGCACCGACTGCACCGGCCAGTCCTCGCCGACCTACTTCACCCGGACCCGCCTGACCTCCGTCACCGCCAAGACGCTCCAGGCGGACGGGAGCTACGCCGCGGTCGACACGTGGACCCTGAACCACAAGTGGGGCACCGCCGACTTCGACTACCAGCTGCTGCTGGACTCCATCCAGCACACCGGCTCCTCCGCCACCCCGGCGATCGCGCTGCCCAAGACCGGCTTCGCCTACAAGCAGATGGCGAACCGGCTCGACAAGGTCGGTGACGGCCGCATGCCGTTCATCAAGCAGCGGCTCGGCACCGTCACCGACGAGCAGGGCGGCCAGATCGACATCAACTACTCCGCCGCGGCCTGCGACTGGAACGCCCTGCCCACACCGCAGAGCAACACCACCCGCTGCTTCCCGCAGATGTACCAGCCGTCCAACGAGACCCCGGTGACCACCGAGTGGTTCAACAAGTACGTCGTCGACGCGGTCATCGCCACCGACCGCACCGGCGGCGCACCCGACATGGTCACCCGCTACACCTACCTCGGCGACGCCGCCTGGCACTTCGACGACGAGGACGGCCTGACCCCGGCCAAGCTCAAGACCTGGTCCCAGTGGCGTGGCTACGCCCACGCCCGGGTGGAGACCGGTGGCGTCACCGGCACGACCACCCAGGCCGACCACTACTACCTGCGCGGCATGGACCAGGACCGCAACAGTCCTACCGACAAGAACAGCAAGCGCGGTGTCACCGTCGACGACGGCCAGGGCACCGTCCTGACCGACGACCAGGCCTGGGCCGGCTTCGAGTACCGCACCGAGCAGTACGACAAGCCCGGCGGCGTGATCCTCTCCAAGTCCGTCAGCACCCCCTGGAAGAAGGAGACCGCCAAGCGCTCCAACGACTGGGGCACCACCACCGCCAACCTCACCGGCGCCCAGGCGAGCAAGACCTTCACCTCGCTCGACAAGGGCGCGGGCGCCGCCTGGCGCGAGACCCGCACCTCGACCTCCTTCGACGGCTACGGCCGTGCGACGCAGACCGAGGACCTGGGCGACGTCGCGGTGGGCACCGATGACACCTGCACCCGCACCACCTACGCCGACAACACCGCCGCCTGGATCCTGACCGGCACCGTCCAGGTCGAGACGGTCGCCGGCAACTGCTCGGCGGCCGTGAACCGCGACACCCAGGCGGACGGCACCTCCGCCGTCCTGTCGGACGTCCGCACCCGCTACGACGGCCAGGCCTACGGCGCCGCCCCCGTCAAGGGTGACCCGACCACCGTGCACGTCCTGAAGTCCCGCTCCGGCAACCAGGCCACCTACCTGGACGGAACGACCCACTACGACGCCTACGGCCGTGCCGACAGCACCACCAAGCTGGCGTCCACCACGGTGTTCGACACCACGGGCGCCACGGCACCCGTGACCACTGCCAGCCCGCTGGCGCAGACCACCACCACCGGCTACACCCCGGCGAACGGCCGGCCGACCAAGGTCACCACGACCGGACCGCCCGTGGTCGCGGGCAACCCCGCCACCGCCATGGTCACCGTCACCGACCTCGACCTGCTGCGCGGCCAGACCGTCGACACCGTCGACGCCAACAACCGCCGCACCGACAGCCAGTACGACGCGCTCGGCCGCACTCTCAAGGTCTGGCTGCCGAACCGCTCCAAGGGCAGCGGCCAGAGCCCGAACCACGAGTTCGGCTACGTCGACAACGACGGCCAGATCCGTGCCGTCTCCACCAAGGCGCTGCTGGCCGACGGCTCCCAGGCCACCGCGTACACGCTGTACGACGGCTTCGGCCGGGTCCGGCAGAGCCAGACCCCGGGGGACAACGGCGGCCGGGTCCTGACCGACGCCTTCTACGACGAGCACGGCCGGTCCGCGCTCGCCTACTCCCCCTACTACGCCACCGGCGCACCCAGCACCACGCTGTTCAAGATCGAGGACGCCACCGGCGTCGAGACCCAGACCGCCAATACCTACGACGGCCTCGGCCGCGTCGTCCAGTCCACCACCCTGGCCGGCAACGGCGTCGGCACGCCGCTCTCCACCACGCTCACCGAGTACGGCGGCGACCGGATCACCGTCACCCCGCCCACCGGCGGCACCCCGGCGACGACCATCACCGACGCCCGCGGCCGGACCACCGAGATCCGCCAGTACCGCGGGGGTTCCCCCACCGGTGACTATGACCGGATCACCTACGCCCACGACGCCGCCGGGCACACCACTCAGCTGACCGACCAGTCCGGGACGCAGTGGAGCTGGACGTACGACCAGCAGGGCCACCAGGTCAAGGCGGTCGACCCGGACTCCGGCACGTCCGTCAAGACCTACGACGACCGCGGCCGGCTGGCCACCAGCCGGGACGGCAACAACCAGACCCTGGCCTACGTCTACGACAACCTCGACCGGCAGACCGAGCTGCACTCCGGGTCCGTCTCGGGCCCGCTGCTCACCTCGCAGACCTGGGACCCGGCCGGCAACAAGGGCCTGATCTCCTCGGCGACGCGGTACTCCACCGTCGGCGGCACCACCTACCCGTACACGACCACGTGGTCGCTGTACGACGCACTCGGCCGTGCTAGCCGGACCACGCTCAGTGTCCCCTCCGTCCCCGGTCAGGAGGCGCTCGCCGGGACCTACATCAGCGGCACCATCTACCGGCTCGACAACAAGCCGCAGAGCACCAGCTACCCGGCGGCCGGCAACCTCGCCGCCGAATCGGTGGCCTACGGCTACGACGCCCTCACCCGGATGACCACGGCCCAGGGTCTGAACAGCTACCTGGCGAACCAGACCTACAGCCTGACCAGCAAGCCGCTGCAGAGCACGCTGTCCGACGGGACGGCGAACAAGCAGCTCTACGTCACCAACGCGTACGAGTGGGGCACCCAGCGCCTCGCCTCCAGCCGCACCGACCAGTACGGCCAGGCGACCCCGCTGCGCGCGGCCGCCTACACCTACGACCAGGTCGGCAACATCACGTCGATCACCGACACCTCGCGCTCCGGCACCGACCGGCAGTGCTTCCAGTACGACTACCTGGCCCGGCTCACCGAGGCGTTCACCCCGAGCGGCACCGGCTGCCCGGCCAAGCCCGACGCCAAGGCGCTCGGCGGCCCGGCGCCGTACTGGACCAGCTGGCAGTTCAACCCCGACAGCACCCGGGATACCCAGACCCGGCACGACATCACCGGAGACCCCGCCAAGGACGTCACCACCAAGTACAACTACCCCGGCGCGACGGCCGCCCAGCCGCACACGCTGAGGAGCACCAGCGGCACCGGCGTCCTCGCCGAGACCGCGGGCTACGACCCGGCGGGCAACACCATCGCCCGCCACCGGGACCTCACCGCCGGGGCCACCAGCGACCAGGCGCTGACCTGGGACGCCGAGGGCAAGCTCGGCAAGGTCGTCGACACCGTCAAGAACGGGCCCGTCACCAGCACGAAGACGACGGAGTACCTCTACGACCCGGCCGGCAGCCGGCTGACCTCGCACGTCCTGGACAGCGCCAACCCGAGCGCCGAGAGCTGGACGCTCTACCTCGGCGCCACCGAGCTGAAGCTGACCAAGGGCGCCGCCAAGCCTGCCGCCACGCGCTACTACTCGCTGGGCTCGGCGGTCGCCGTCCGCACGGACGACAACAAGGTGGCCTTCCAGGTCACCGACCACCACGGCACGTCCGAGCTCAACGTCGACGCCTCCACCGGCACGGCGGCACAGCGGCGGACGACCCCCTACGGCGAGCAGCGCGGCACCGCGCCCACCTCGTGGGCGGGCAGCCGGGGCTTCCTCGGCGGCGTCGACGAGCCGACCGGTGTGGTCCACCTCGGCGCGCGCGACTACGACTCCTCCCTGGGTCGGTTCCTCAGCATCGACCCGGAGTTCAACCCGACCAGCCCCAAGGAGCTGAACGGGTACGCCTACTCGGGCGGCAACCCGATCAGCACCAGCGACCCCGACGGCCGCAAGATGTGCGCCGACGACTGCTCCAGCAACGACATGGCGCTGCACGGCTGGGTCGGCATGAACGGCACCTTCCACGAGCCGACCCGCGGCCCCCAGTGCGTCACCAACTGCGAGACGGACACCGGCAATGACGGTGGCGACGGCGGTGGCGGCGGCGGTGGCGGCGGTGGCGGCGGTGGCGGCGGCGGCACCGGCAAGGGCGGTGGCGGCGGCGGGTCGACCCCCAGCAAGACCACGGCCGGCACCCCCGAGAACCGCAAGCTGTGGTACGAGGCCCGGGTGGCCTGGCTGATGCAGAAGGACAACCCGATCATCGGCGAGTACCTGAACAAGATCCGGGAGATCAACAAGAAGTACTGCCGCCCCTCCGCCAAGGACGGCTGCCAGTTCGCCAACATGGCCCAGGACATCCTCGACAAGAACATGGTCGAGGACGCCGCCGGTCTGATCGACGAGAGCGCCACCCCGTTCGACCCGCTGACCTTCAAGCGCCTGGCCAAGGGCAAGATCTCCCAGGGCGGGTTCAGCGTCGGCGAGTACCGGATCGCGTTCGACCTGGCCCAGGGAGGCCACAAGGTGGTGGCGATCCCGGAGTCAGGGGACAAGACGTCGGACGCCTACGTGGACGGCGTGCCGTCGGAGTTCAAGGCGGCCACCAGCAAGCGGGACGACGTCGTCCAGAGCTCGCTGAGGGCCGTGACCAAGGAGAAGGGGGCCGTCCGGGCCTACGTGACCCTCGCGGACGGCTACGACGCCAAGACGGCCATGGCCAGCCTCAACTCCTTCATGCGCAACAGCACGCCCTACTTCCAGGAGTACCAGATCTGGGCCCGCGGGGACCTGCGGGGCGGCTGGGTGATCTCCGGTAAGGTCGGCAGCGAACCCAAGTGCAGCGGCGGGGGGTGCTGACCGTGTCGGTCAACGCGGGATTCGTCGTCCGACGTCCCGGCGGACCTCCCGTCACCGCGGAGGAGATCGCCTCGGCGCTCGGCCTCCAGGACGGCCCGACGGCGGATTCCTGCTGCCGGACGACGGGCCCGGACGGCTCGCTGTTCAGCCTCCGGCTGACCACCGACCCCGGTGACGTGTCCGGCCCGGCCGTGGGAGCCGTCCGCGACGACTGGTACGTGGAGCGCCCCTACGACTGCCGGCTGAACATCAGCGTCGAGCAGTTGGCGGGCGACGACGTGGTCCCCGCGCTCCGCTCCTGCGGCCGCTGGGCGACCACCCGGCTGCACGCCGCGCTGGAGGGCCTGGAGACCGCCTTCTACGTCGACATCGACGGCAACTACAGCTACCGGGTGGACCTCCCGGGGCTGCCGGAGGCCGTGGTCGACCTGCGGCTGGGGAGCGGGACTCCGCCCGCGGCGCCCGGCTTCTCCCTGGCCGAGGCGGCCAACCGCGCCGCCTCGGGCACCGGACTCGTCTTCAGCGAGGACGAGCCCGGCCGGCACCTCGTGCCGGCCGGGGAGACGGGCGACTCGGTGACCTACACCGTGTCCTACCGGGCGGAGGAACTCCGCTTCGCCGCCGGGGCGCGCTCCGCCGCCGCCCCGGTCGACGCCCGGCAGTTGGGCGAGTTCACCGAGCGCCTGCTCACCGAACTCGCCCGGCACACCGACGGCGCCGACCTGGCCTGCTGGGTGAACGGCCGGCTCTACCGCTACGAGGTGGAGCTGACGCCGCCGCTCGACTGACCGGATGCGCACTGAGGGGCCCCGACCGCTGCCTGCGGTCGGGGCCCTGCGCATATTCTCGCCGGTCAGCGTTCGTCGCCGCGCCTTCGTCGCCGGCCCGGCCACGACGGCCGGTGGTCTGGTCAGATCGGCAGGTTCCAGCCCGGCCCGTCCTCGCTGCCGAGCCACACCCGTTGCCCGGTCGCCGAGACCGTGAGGCCGAACCCCTCCTGGTGCGGCTCACCGGCCCGCTGCCACGCTTCGACGGCACTCTCCACCTGGTCCCAGAGCCGCAGCGGGCCGCGCTGCAGCACGGTCCACCCGCCGTCCGGGTGGGGCGCGGTCCTGGCCTGCGAACCGGTCGCCACGTCCCAGAGGATCTGGTGCCCGCCGGCGCCCATCCGTTCGGCCGAGGGCGCCGCGAGCTGGGCGACCCAACTGCCGGTCCAGGTGCCGATGACCTCCGGGTCGATCCGGGACGGGCGTTCGTCCCCCGGAAGCAGGGAGATGCTCTGGCGCGGTGGTCGGTCGTGCGGACGAGCGATCATGAAACTGGTGTAGCCGGGCATGAAGACCCCCGTTCCCTCGCCAGGAGCCGTCACGACCAGGCGCACCAGTCCGAACCCGAACCCCCAACCGGACAGGGTCACCAGGATGACGCCGCCGGGCTTCACCTGGTGCAGCCAGCAGGGCGGCAGGTACCGGACGGCGCAGGTGGCGATGAGCCGGTCGTACTCGCCCCCGTCCGGGTCCCCGAGCAGCCCGTCACCGATGACCAGCCGGGGCGCGAACCCGGCCGACCCGATCGCGGCGGCCGCGGCGGCGCCGACCACCGGGTCGTACTCGACGCTGGTCAGGTTGGCGTCCCCGAGACAGTGCGCGCCCAGGGCGGTCGAGTAGCCGGTGCCCGTGCCGACCTCCAACACCCGGTGACCGTCCTCGACACCGAGCTGCTGCCACATGCGCAGCACCAGCGAGGGCAGGGTGGACGACGAGGACGGGGTTCCGGTCGCACTGCCCCCGGTCACGTCCTCGGGGTGGATGCGCCCGTCGAGCTGGGTGATCAGCGTCTCGTTCGAGTAGACCTGCTCCAGCCACCCGGGATCGGCCCGCCGCACCGGCCGGTAAGCGGTCGGGCCGCTGCCCGGGACCGGCACGAAGAAGGAGCCGACGAACAACTCCCGGGGCACCGCCAACGCGGCGGCCCGCCACGCCGGGTCGCCCACCGCGTCCTCTCCGGTGAGCCCGTCCACCAGGGCGGCACGGAGCCGAGCCGAGTCGTTCATGGGCCGATCCCCTCCTCGAGTCGGTCGGCGGGGCTACGGGGCGAGCTGCAGGTGGATGGCGAGGACGCCGAGCTGCTCCTTCTCCGGAGGGTAGATCTCCCGGCAGGCGGCGAGGAGTTCGGCCCGGCTCATGCCTTCGGAACCGATGGCTTCGCTGTCCTCGGCGTCGAGCATCGCCTCGAACGTCGGGTACTCGGAGACCTTGACGACCCGGGTGCGGCAGCTGGCGTCGCCGGATCCGAAGACCAGGATCTGCCCGGGCCGGATCCTGCGCATGCTGGGGTAGCCGACGCGGACCTCGATCGTCTTGGTGCCGGAGGCGATCAAGTCGAGGTAGGGGCGGCGGATGTGGATGACGCGGCCCTGGTCCGACACGTGCTGCACCGCTTCCACGCCGAGGTTGGCAGGGACAAGAGGCAACCCGAGGGCGTCAGTTCCCGCTCGGGTACTCGCCCGCCTGGATCGCGGCGATGAAGGAGTCCCAGGCGGCGATGGGGAAGACGAGCGCCGGACCGTGAGGGTCCTTGGAGTCACGCACGGGGACGAGACCGGGAAATCCGGGGGCCACCTCGACGCAGTCGCCGCCGTTCGTACCGCTGTAGCTGCTCTTGCGCCAGCCGGCCGTGTCGAGCTCGTTCCGCATCATCTTTGAACCCTTCCAGCGCCTCGGCCATCAGCACCAGCGAGTCGCCCACTGTGAGCGCGTCGCCACGCAGCCGATCATAGCGCCGTCGGTGTCCTGAGACGATGGACGGTTCGTCGCAGGGGCTACCCCTGTCCAGGCTCTCCGAGTACACCGAATGCCGGCCATCCGGCATCTCCAGAAGGACCATCGAGCTGTTGATGATCGTCGCGCGGGCGGTGAACGGCACCACCTGGATGACGATGTTCCCGCGCTGGGCGAGGTCCAGCAGGTGCTGCATCTGGCGCGCCATCACCTTCGGCCCGCCGACCACCGATCGAATGGCGCTCTCGTCCAGCAGGACGACCAACTGCGGGCCACCATCGGCGAGGAACCGCTCCTGTCGTGCGAGCCTCGCCTCGACTCGCTCCTCAATCGCTTTGGGACCTTCCTCGGTCCCGCCCGCCGCGAACATCGCCCGTGCGTAGTCCCGACACTGAAGCAGCCCGTGCATGTAGTCGGTCTGGAACACCTGGGCTCCGACCGCCTCGGCCTCCGCGTCGGCGTGGGTCTGGAACCAGTCCGGGTGCTCGATCTGCGCGCTCCAGTCGACCCGGTTGTACAGCCGCATCAGCAGCCCACCGGTGTTCAGCAACTCCTCAAGCTGCTCGACTTCCTCGACCGTCGGCTTCCGCCGCCCGCCCTCGGTTCGCGAGACCACCGTTCGATCGAGGTGGAGCAGCTTGCCCAGATCCTCCTGGGTGAGGCCCGCCAACTCCCGGGCATAGCGGATCTCTTCACCGAACATGATCGCGGAACTCGCCGTCGGCTTGCGCTTCTTCCGCTGCGTCATCGCTGCCCCCTGCCGTATGCCACGCGCCCAACACGTGCTTCTGCGCGTCACCGTACCCGCGCATTTCGACCGCCGACCTCGGAACGCGATCTTTTGCGTGCAGAGCGTCACGCGCGCGCCCCCTCTGCACGCCCCTCCATCGCCCACACCTGAACCCCGCCGCGCAGGAAGTCGACCCCGCCGACTTCCCGCGCACTCAGCTGACGGGCCGGGCGGAAACCGCCGTGCGCGGATGGGTGCCGTACGCGAGGCTGCCGGGATGGACACGGGCAATGACATGGTGACGGAGCTGGTCAGACGGGCTCTCGACGCACCTGACCGGCACACGAGCGAGAACCTGCTGCGGCGCGGCGCCGAAGCCGACGCGCACGGCGCGGTGGAGCGCGCGGGCGACCTGCTCCGGTCGCCGCAGCCCCTGGAACGAGCCCTGGGCTGCGATCTGCTGGGGTTCGCGAGTGACGCCCACGAGGACGTCCGGGCCGAGGCCTCCGTCGCCCTGACCGCCCTCGCCGCTCGGGATTCCGACCCCGACGTCCTCTGCTCGCTGGCACGCGCCCTGGAGCAGACCGAGGACCCCCGTGCCGTACCCGCCCTGGTGGCTCTGGCCGAACACGAGGACTCCGAGGTGCGGCAGCGGACGGCCATCGCGCTCGGCGGCTTCACCGACAGGCCGTCCGACGGACCGTCCGACGGGCCACTGGTCCACGCGCTGATCGCCCTCACCCGGGACGCGGACCCTGACGTACGCGACTGGGCGATGTTCTCACTCGGCTTCCGGTCCGGGGCCGACACCCCGGCAGTCCGGGCCGCCCTCTGGGAGCGGACGCGGGACGCCGACCCGGACGCCCGCGCGGAGGGCATCCGTGGCCTGGCGCGGCGGCGTGACCCGCGCGCCGCCGCGCTCCTGTGCGAGCTGCTGGCGGACCCCGACGGCGCCGAGGTGCTCACCTTCCGGGCGGCGGAAATCCTGGGCGCTCCCGAACTGCTGCCGCTCCTCCACGACCACGACCCGCACGACCACGGGGTGGCCGAGGCCATCGCCGCCTGCGATCCGGCGCGCAGGGCCCGGCACGACGAGGCCGCCTGGACACTGGTGCGCACACTGGAGCAGCTGCGGCCCGAACTGGCGCCCGCGGTCTGGGCGACCCGCTGCGAACCCGGCGTGACCCTCGGCCTCGGCAGCGGCCCCGGCGCGCCGGTCTACGACGTCGTGGCGCTCCTCGCCCGGGCGGGCGACGATCCTTTGCGGGCGGCCGAACTGGTGGACGGCGACCACCCGTTGACCATCGGCCGCTGAGCACTCCTGACGAAGGTGCCGGCGGCGGGGCCGGGCCGGCCGGAGTGATCGTGCGGGAAAACCCGGCGACGTCGGCGATCGTCCCCGGGATACTGGTCACCCATGGATGAGGTCGAAGTCGTCGTCGCCCATTCCGAGCGTGCGACTCTGCGGGTCGGCGACGTGTTCCTGAAGGTGGACGCCGACCAGGCGCGCATCGACGTCGAGGTCGAGGCGATGGCCCTGGCGCCGGTCCCGACCCCGGAGGTCCTGTGGCGCAAGCCGCCCGTGCTCGCGCTCGCCGCGGTTCCGGGGACGACGCTCGGGCGCCTCGGTGGGCCGTCGACCGGGTCGCCGGCGGCGTGGGCCGCGGCGGGCGCCGCCATCCGGAGGCTGCACGAGGCGCCGCTGCCGTCCTGGCCGGGACGGGCCGGGCGGAGCATCGCCGCGCTGACGGCGGAACTCGACGACGAGTGCGAGTCGCTCGTGACGGACGGCGTCCTGCCCGCCGACCTGGTCGCCCGCAACCGCCGGGTCGCCGAGGCCGCACTCCGGCCGTGGACCCCGGCGTTCACGCACGGCGACCTGCAGATCGCGCACGTCTTCGTCGACGGCGACGAGGTCACGGGCGTCATCGACTGGTCCGAGGCGGGCCGGGGTGACGCCCTGTACGACCTCGCCACCTTCACGCTCGGACACGAGGAGCACCTCGACGACGTCATCGCGGGCTACGGCACCGGCATCGACCTCGACGTGATCCAGGCGTGGTGGTCGTTGCGCAGCCTGCTGGCGGTCCGCTGGCTGGTCGGGCACGGCTTCGACCCCTTCGCGCCGGGCTGTGAGGTCGACGTGCTGAGGTCCCGGATGTGAGACCGCCCGGGCCCGACTTCCCGTACATCCGGGCCATGGCGAACACCTGCCCGTCAACGCATCCGTCCACGGGCCGTCGACTTCGTGTACACCCCGGCCAGGTGGCATCACCTCGGTCCGGTTCCAAGAGGGGAGCCGGCCCGAGAGGAGAGCCCAGAGATGATCACCCGTCGTACGGCCGCCGCCGTCCTGTCCGCCGCGACCGTCGTGTCCGGGATGGCCTTCGGCGCCGGGACCGCCGGCGCGGCCGAGTCGCTGCCGTCCAGCGGCGCCGCCTACCGCATGTCCGACTACGCGGGCGGTGCCCTCCAGTGGGACAGCCGCGACAACGGCCTCGACGTGGTGGTCCGCGAGTCCGACCAGTCCTCCCCCCGGCAGGCCTGGACGTTCCGGGACGAGGGCGACGGCACCTGGTCGGTCAGGGCGCCCGGCACCGACATCGCGCTCGACCGCGACCGGGGCGGGAACACCGTCGGCGCCGGGAACTACACCGGCGCGGACAACCAGCGGTGGTGGCTGGAGAACACCTCGGCGGGCGGCGGCCGGGCCTGGCTGCTGCACAGCGTCTCGGACAACGGCCTCTGCCTCACCCGCAGCAGGGACCTGAACGCCACGGTGGCCGCTTGCAACCCCGGGGATCCCACGCAGTCCTGGAACCTCGACCGCAGCGGCGCCACCACACCGCCGACCACCGCCCGCCCGACCATCGACCTCGACTACGCGCAGGCCCCGGACCTCGGCCCGTGGCTGGAACAGCAGAGGAAGACCGTCGCGGACTACTACCCGGCGATCTCCGACCTGATCATCAGGGGAGCCTTCAGGGCCCCCGCCCACTTCAAGATCATCATGGATCCGGCGCTGACCGATCACCCCGCGTACGCCTGGACGAACCCCGACACCGGCGTCAAGGAGATCCACGTCAACATCGGCTACACCCGGGACAACAAGGGCGACACCGGCTTCCTGGTCCACGAGGCCGTCCACGTCGCGGTCGCCGACGACCCGACGGACCGCCCGTGGTGGCTGAGCGAGGGCCTCGCGGACTGGGTCCGCGACTACAACTTCCAACCCGGCACCGGCGCCCGGCACTTCGACCCGGACACCAGCTACGACAGCGGCTACCAGGCCACCGCCCGCTTCATCGACCACGTCTCGAAGACCTACGGCAAGCCCGACCTGGCGCACCTGCTGAACACCACCGAGTACAGCGAGCAGCTCTGGGTCCAGCTCACCGGGAAGAGCGCGCAGCAGCTCTGGAACGAGATGCCGAAGTAGCACCCGTCCACCCCTGAACCCGCGCACAGGAAGTCGGCCCCGCCGACTTCCTGTGCGCGGGTGGTGGACCTGCGGGGTCGAACGACGACGCACCCGGGACCGCGGCACCTCCCGTTGCCCGTCGACGACCGACGACTGCGAGATCTTCGGGCCGGGACGACTCGTGCCCGACCGACGCCGGACCTCCGACTCAGGTCACGAGGCGGTTGCCGCGTTCCGCCGCTGGCGCCAGTAGCCGACTGCGCTCAGGGCGGCGACCAGGACGCCGGCCGCGTAGAGCTGGTCGCGGTTGCCGGGGCTGGTGGTCATCAGGGCCAGGAGGGCGGCCACCGCGGCGATGGCCAGCCAGGTCAGGTACGGGTAGGCCCACATGCGTACGGTGAGCAGTTCGGGACTCTCGCGCTCGACGCGGCGGCGCATGCGCAGTTGGGCGATGCCGATGAAGAGCCAGACCACCAGGATGGCCACGCCGGTGGAGTTCAGCAGCCAGAGGAAGATGGTGTCCGGCCAGAAGTAGCCGGCCAGCACGGCGGCGAAGCCGAAGCCGCAGGAGGCCAGCACGCTCAGTCGCGGGACGCCGTCGGTGACCTTGGCCAGCGCACGAGGACCCAGACCGCGGGTGACCAGCGAGTGGACCATCCGGGAGGCGCTGTAGATGTTGGCGTTCATCGCGCTCAGCAGGGCGATCAGCACCACGGCCTTCATGACGAGGGCGGCGCCGGGAACGTTGAGCAGCTGCAGCACCGTGACGTAGGGGCCCAGCTTGACCACGTCGGGGTCGTTCCAGGGCACCAGGGTGACCGCCAGGGCCATCGTGCCGATGTAGAAGATCGCGATCCGCCAGACCGCGGTGCGCACGGCGTTGGCGACGTTGCGGCGCGGGTCGTCGGATTCGGCGGCCGCGATGGTGACGGCCTCCAGGCCGCCGTAGGCGAAGACCGCGGGCAGCAGGCCGGTGATCAGGCCGTTGCCGCCGTGCGGCAGGAAGCCGCCGTGGCCGGTCAGGTTGGCGGTGCCGGGGGCGTGGCCGATGACACCGGTGACGCCCAGCACGCCCAGAGTCAGGAAGGCGACGATCGCGGCGATCTTGACGGCCGCGAACCAGAACTCGAACTCGCCGAAGTTCTTCACGGCGGTCAGGTTGGTGGCGCAGAAGAAGGCCATGAAGATGCCGACCCAGACGAAGGCCGGAACCCCGGTGATCCAGGAGTGCACGAGCGCGCCGGCGGCCGTGGCCTCGACGGCGACAGCGACGCCGACCGTCACCCAGTACATCCAGCCGGTGGTCAGACCCGCCCAGAGGCCGATCTCGCGCTCGGCGTGCACCGAGAAGGAACCGGAGGCCGGGTGCGCGGCGGACATCTCGCCCAGCATCCGCATGACCAGCATCACCAGCAGACCGGCCGCGACGAACGCCAGGATGATGCCGGGGCCGGCTACCGCGATGCCCGCGCCGGAGCCCACGAAGAGGCCGGCGCCGATGACGCCGCCGAGGGCGATCATCGAGAGGTGGCGCCGCTTGAGGCCGTGGCCCAGTTGCGGGGCGCCCGGGGCCTCGGGGGCTCTCGGCGCTGTGGTGGTGCTCATCGGGGATCCATTCGTATGACGGACGACTCGTGCGGACATGCGCCCCTGGTTTCCTGATAGGGAAGGCTAGGCGGGTTCGCCCAGAAGGTGCTTCCAATCTTTTCCCGATGGTCGCCACGGAGTGGAAGAACCTTCTCCGTGGATGACATAGACCGAAAAATTCTTGCCGAACTGCAGCGCGACGGGCGACTGACCCTCACCGAGCTCGCCGAGCGGGTCCGCCTGAGCGTGTCCCCCTGCCACCGCCGACTGCGGGCCCTGGAACGCTCGGGCGCGATCGCCGGCTACCACGCCCGGCTCGACGCCGCCGTCCTCGGCCTGACCTTCGAGTCCCTGGTCTTCGTCACCATGCGCTACGAGGACCGCGAGACCGTCGCGGCCTTCGAGCAGGCCGTGGCCGACATCCCCAACGTCCTGCAGGCCCAGAGGCTGTTCGGCGACCCCGACTACCTCCTGCGCGTCGTCGCCCACGATCTGGCGGCCTATCGGCAGCTCTACGACGAACGCCTGGCCACCCTGCCCGGCGTCCAGCGCCTCAGTTCCACCATCGTCATGGCGAACGTCGTCGAAGCCCGGCCCCTGCCCCTGTGACGTGCCGAGAAAACCCGACGGAGGCCCGGGCCGGGAGGGGTGAGGACCGGGGCAGAGTCGGGCCGAATCGGGCAGGGTGGGACGATACCTGCCATGTCTAGCAAGTCTCCATCGGTCCGGGTCGTCGACGCCCCGCCCGAACCGCTCCGCCGTCTGCTCCTCGACCTGGGCGAGGCCCTGCTCGGCGGTGGCCTGCCCGTCCATGACGTCGAGGAGGAACTCCACTGGCTGGGACGGGCGTTGGGGGCTCCGGAGGTGCGGGTCGCCGCGCTGACCAACGGGCTGTTCGTCTCGCTGGACGCGGACGGGGCCACCAGGTTCCAGCCGGTCGGCGGCGCGCTGCGGTTCGAGCAGACGGCCGACGTCCTCCACCTGGTGCACCGGCTGCGGGCGGGCGAGCTCGACGGGCCCCGGGCGCTGGCCGAACTGGACCGGATCCGGCGGGCACCGGCCCGCTGGCCCGCGTGGGTGGCGGATCTCGGGGCGCTGCCGGTCGGCGTGGGGGTCTGCCTCTTCCTCCAGCCGGCGGCGGCGAACGTGCTGGCGGCCGGGCTCGGCTCGCTGATCGTGGTGGGGCTGACCGTGCTCGCCCGACGGCTGCCGTACCTGCGGCCGCTGCTGCCCGTCACGGCCGGCTTCCTGGTCGCCCTGCTGGTCCTGGCACTCGCGCGGGCCTCGCTGCTGGACGGCCCGCTGCGGACGATCGTGGCCACCCTGGCGATCCTGCTGCCGGGCGGGCTGCTGGTCACCGGGTTGTCCGAGATCGCCGCGGGCGCGGCCAGCGCGGGCACCGCCCGGCTGGTGTCCGGCGCGGTCCAGCTGGCGCTGTTCCTCGCCGGGGTGGCCGCGGCCGCGACGGCGATCGGCATGCCGGCCACCGCGCTGGCCAACGTCCAGGTCGCCAAGCCCACCTGGTGGGTGATCGCGCTGGGGCTGGCGATCGCGGTGGCCGGAGTGGTGGTCAACGTCCACACGCCGCCCTCGGCCATCCCGTGGATCGTCGCCGTGATCGCGGTCAGCGTCACCGCCCAGGTGGCGGTGGGGTCGGTGCACGGCGCGGCGATAGGCGGCCTGGCCGGGGCGGTCGCCGCCGCGGTCGCGGCCACCCTGGTGCACTGGCTGCCGGGCGGTCCGCTCTGGCAGGTGCTCTACCTCCCCGCGTTCTGGATCGTGGTGCCGGGCTCCTTCGGTCTGTTGAACACCGCGCAGATAGAGGTCGGGAACGGGGCCCAGTCGGTCCTGGCGGCCGTCTCGGCGGTCTTCGGGGTGTCGATCGGCACGCTGATCGGCGCGGTGATCAGCCGGATCCCCCGGCCCTCCCGCGCCGTGCTGCTGTCCCGGGCCTGAACCCGGGGCGGCGGCACCCCGGCCGGGATGGGGCGGCGGCACCCCGGCCGGGATGGGGGACCCTGGTCCGGGTCCCCCATCCCGTCAGGCGTGGCGCAGGGCCTCGGTGAGGCGGCGGCCCGCCTCGACGACGGCCTGGGAGAGCTGGGCGCCGGGGTGGCGGGTGAGCCGTTCGATCGGTCCTGAGACCGAGACGGCGGCCACCACCCGGTTGGACTGGCCGCGGACGGGCGCGGAGACGGAGGCGACCCCGAGTTCGCGCTCGCCGACGGACTGCGCCCAGCCCCGGCGCCGTACGCCGCTCAGGGCGGTGGCGGTGAAACGGGCGCCCTGCAGCCCGCGGTGGAGGCGCTCGGGCTCCTCCCAGGCGAGCAGGACCTGGGCGGCGGAGCCGACCTTCATGGGGAGGGTGATGCCCACCGGGACGGTGTCCCGCAGGCCGGTGAGGCGCTCGGCGGCGGCCACGCAGATCCGCACCTCGCCCTGCCGTCGGTAGAGCTGGGCGCTCTCGCCGGTGAGGTCCCGCAGCTGGGTCAGGACCGAGCCGGCCGCGGCCAGCAAACGGTCCTCGCCGGCGGCCGAGGCGAGCTCGCCGACCCGGGGGCCGAGCATGAACCGGCCGTTCACGTCCCGGCTGACCAGGCGGTGGTGTTCGAGTGCGACGGCCAGCCGGTGGGCGGTGGGGCGGGCCATGCCGGTGGCCGCGACGAGGCCGCCGAGGGTGGCGGGGCCCGCCTCCAGGATCCCGAGGATCGAGGTGACCTTGTCGAGCACGCCGACGCCGCTCGTGTTCTCCATGGGTGGGGGTACTCCAGTCTCAAGGCCCGGGAGCAGCGGGTCGGCGCTGCTCCCGGCGGCTCCTCGCGGGGAGCCGGGGGTGGTCAGCGAGGACGGGCCGCGGAAGTCGGCCGATTGCCTGCGCCGGGCACGAGACGGGTACGCGAAAGCGCCGGGGCGGGAAGCGCCCGGGCGAAGGACAGCACAGAGAGCACCGTGTCTCCTCATCTTTCCCGCGCCACATTGGCGACAGGCCGGAGTTGGCACTGATCCCGGACGGCACGGCGCGTACTTCGGACGCCGGGTCGAACGGGGAGTTGCCGGGGCTTCGTAGGGCCGGTCCCTCCACCCCTCTGGATGATTCGCGAAGAACGATACAAGACTCTCCGGGCCCGCTGCCAAGCCCCCCCACCGTCGACGGCGGGCCGGTGCGCCCGCTCAGCGGTGGCGCGGCTCCGACAGGCCGGTGCACGGGGCCGGGTCCGGGCCGCCGGGGGCGGTGGTGTCCCAGGCCCGCAGCGCGGCCAGGGCGGCGGCGCGTTCGGGCGCCGTCGGCCGGGTGCCCTCGGCGCCGAGCAGGTAGTCGGCGACCGGGGTGAGCAGCAGGGTGGCGCCGCCGGCCGGGAGCAGCAGGGCCTCGTCCCACTGGTGCCGGATGACGGTGCGGCGCAGCAGGGTGCCGTGGCGCAACAGCGTCCCCTGGCGCGGCCGGTGGGCGCGGGCGAGGGTCCGGCGGCGGCGGAGTTCGGGGGCGACCTCGGCCTCCAGGACGGTGCGCACGTCCCGCAGGGAGCCGAGCGGCACGTGCTCGGCGGCGAGGTCGAGCAGGGCGGCGGCCTCCGGGGCGAGCCGGTAGGCGGCGAGGACCGCGGCGGTCTCGGCGGGGTCGAAGGGCTGTCCGGCGAGCTGGGCCACGTCGATCACGTCGCCGGCCAGGAAGGTGCGCGCGAGCCCCTCCTCGGCGAGGGCGATCAGGCATTCCACGTGTTCGTCGGCGGCCAGGTAGGGGCGGACGGGGACGGTGGCGAGGTCGCCGGTGAGGGCGGCGGTGGCGACCCGTACCTGGTACCAGGGGTCGAGCAGCGGGTCCTCGGCCGGCCAGCGCAGGGTGACGGCGGTGTGCCGGGGCCGCTCGCCGAGCAGGGTGATCTCGACGGACTCCACCGGGTGGTCGGTGACCAGCCGGTTGACGGCCTGCCAGAGCGTCGCCTCGGTGGGGCTGACGAGGCTGAGTCCGCCCAGCGGCCGGGGCAGGTCCGGCGGGTAGTAGCCGGCCAGGGGGAGGTCCCGGATCGGGCGGACGCCGGTGGCGTCGGCGAGGTCGCGGGCGACCCGGGCGTAACACTCGGCCCGGTCGCGGGCGCGCTGCAGCTCGGCCCGGGCGTGCCCGCCCATCCGCACGCCCTCGCGGGAGAGCGCGGCGAGCACCAGGTACGGCAGGTGGCGGTCGGCGCGGGCGCGGTGGAGCAGTTCGGCCGGCCCGGCGGCCGGGTCGACGTCGAGCAGCCGGTGGAGCAGGTCGCTGGTCAGCGGGTCGGTGTCGAGCGGGCCGGTGCGCAGCAGGTCGGTGTTCATGGGCGTCCGCCTCCGAGAGCCGTGGGGGGCGCCCGGGCGGCGGGCCGGGCGGCCGGGGACGTGGCGGGTCCGACGGCCGGGGCCGGGCCGGCGGCGGGTGCCACACCACCGATTGTGGTGACGGCCGATCAACACCGGATCACCACCGGGTCGACGATCTCTCGACATCACGCCGGGTGCCGTGGGTTGATAGGGGCTCATCAAATCGGGGGGCGGCACGTGCGCGGGCGGGGGCGAGCACATGAGGCGGGCAGGTGCAGTCATGGATGAATTCCGGTTCTCGGTGCTGGGACTGATGAGAGCGCAGCGCGGCGCGACCGCGCTGAAGGTGGGCAGCCCCCAGCAGCAGGCGATGCTGGCGGTGCTGCTGCTCCGGCCCGGGCACGGCGCGAGCGCCACCGACCTGATCGACGCCCTGTGGGGCGAGGAGCCGCCGGGCACCGCGATGACGACGGTGCGCACCTACGCCTGGCGGTGGCGCAAGGTCCTGCACGGCGAGGAGCCGGACGCACCGACGGTGCTGACCTCGGTCGGGGACGGCTACCGGCTGGTGCTGCCCAAGCACGCGGTGGACGCGGCGCAGGCGGAGGAGCTGGCGGGGCAGGCCGAGCGGACGGCGGCGGCCGGGGAGCCGCAGCAGGCGCGCGACCTGCTGAACCAGGCGCTGGAGCTGTGGCAGGGCGAGCCGCTGGCGGGCATCCCGGGACCGTTCGCGCAGCGCCAGCGCCAGCGGCTGCAGGAGCTCCGGCTGACCCTGCTGGAGGAGCGGATCGCGCTGGACCTGGCGCTGGGCCGCTACTCCCGGTGCATTCCGGAGCTGACCTCGCTGACCACCGAGCACCCGCTGCACGAGCGGGCGTACGGGCTGCTGATGCGGGCGCTGTACCAGGCCGGGCGACAGGCGGACGCGCTGGCGGTGTTCCGGGGCGCGCGTCAGCTGTTCCTGGCCGAACTGGGCGTGGCGCCGGGAGCGGAGCTGGACCTGCTGCACCAGCGGATCCTGGAGGGCGACCCGACGCTCGCCGCCCCGGCGCCGTCCGTCGCGCCGCAGTCGGCCCCGCCCGTCTCCGTGGTGCAGGCCCCGGCCCTGCCCGGCGCCGTCCCGCCCGGCTCCGGACCGGCGGAGCCCGGCGCGCCCGGGGCCGAGTCGCCAGACCCGCGCGCCCAGGCCCAGGCGGCGTCGGACGCACCCGCCGCCCCGACCGGGACCGGCTCCCCCAGACCGGCCCAACTTCCGCCCGACGCCGCGGACTTCACCGGGCGCACGGCGCTGGTCGAGCGGCTGGGCGGGGCCCTCGGCGCACCGGGCCAGCAGGCGCTGGCGATCGCGACCGTGGTCGGCATGGGCGGGGTCGGCAAGACCGCACTGGCCCTGCACGTCGCCCACCGGGTCCGCGAGGCCTACCCGGACGGGCAGCTCTACGCGGACCTGCGGGGCGCCGACGCCACCCCGGCCGATCCGGAGGCCGTGCTCTGCGGCTTCCTGGTGGCGCTCGGTGTGTCGGCCGACGCGGTGCCGGACGGCCTGGACGCCCGCTCGGCGCTGTTCCGCTCGGTGGTGGACGGCCGGCGGCTGCTCCTGGTGCTCGACAACGTCCACGACACCGCGCAGATCAGACCCCTGCTGCCGGGCGCGGTCGGCTGCGCGGTGCTCACCACCAGCCGCACCCGGCTGTCCGGCCTGCCCGCGACCGTCCAGGCCGACCTCGGCGTCTTCGAGCCCGAGGAGGCGCTCGAACTGCTGGGCCGCACCATCGGCGCCGAGCGGCTGGCCGCCGAGGCGGAGGCCGCCCGGGAACTGCTGCTGATGTGCGGGCACCTCCCGCTCGCGGTGCGGATCGTGGCGGCCCGGCTGGCCGCCCGGCCGAGCTGGACCGTGCAGACGCTGGGCCGCCGGCTGGCGGTCGAACGCCGCCGGATCGACGAGCTGCGCATCGGCGACCTGGAGGTCGCGGCCGCCTTCGAGCTGAGCTACCGCCAGTTGACGCCCGCCCAGGCCAGGGCGTTCCGGCTGGCCGCCTCGGTGGACGGCCCCGACCTCGGGCTGCAGGCCGCGGCCGCCCTGCTGGACCTGGACGAGTACGACGCCGAGGACCTGCTGGAGGCCCTGGTGGACGTGGCGATGATGGAGTCCCCGTTCCCCGGCCGCTACCGCTTCCACGACCTGCTGCGCGCGTTCGCCCGGCGCCGCCCGGACGATCCCGGCGCGGCCGTGGCGGCCCGCGACCGGATGCTGGACCACCTGCTGGCCACCGCGTGCACGGCCTTCCAGCACGCCGTCCCCGGGGACCCGGCGGCCGGGGCACTCGGGCCGGCCCGCGGTGCGGGCGTCCCGCTGGACGGCCCGGACGGGGCGCGGGCCTGGGCCGAGGCGGAGGGCTCGGGGGCGATCGCGCTGGCCGCGCAGGTGGCGGGCTGGACGATGACGAACGACGACACCGACGGCACCGACGGTTCGGACCCCGACCCGCTGGGCGCCGCGATCGACCTGCTGATCGCGCTCACGCCGTTCCTCCTCGCCCCTCCCAGCCGCCAACTGGCCACCACCGCCGAGGCCCTGGCCGCCGCAGCGGCCCATCGCGCCGACCACCGGGCAGCTGGCCGGGCGCACTTCCTCCGCGGCAACGTGGCCCTGGCCACCACCCGGCTGGAGGAGGCGGAGGCCGCCTCCCGGCTGGCGGTGGCCGCCTCCCGCGAGGCGGGCGACACGGTGATCCTGCGCCAGGCGCTCAACGACCTCGGTCTGGTCTGCCAGTTCCTCAGCCGCTACGACGAGGCCGTCGGGCACTACGACGAGGCGCTGCTGCTGGCGCGTGAACTCGGCCACCGCTCCGGGGCGCTGGTGACGACGGTGAACGCCGCGCTGGCGCGGGTGCGCAGCGGGCGGGCCGCCGAGGCGGTGCAGATCTGCCACGAGGCGCTGGCCGAGCTGCGGACCCGCGACGACGATCCGGGCCGGGCGTACACGCTGTACGTGCTGGGGCTGGCGCTGCACGGGCTGGGGCGGCACGAGGAGGCGGTCACCTGGTTCGGCGAGTGCCTGGCGGTGGCCTCGGCGGCCGGTCTGCGGGCCCGGGCCGGGCACGCCCGCTACCGGATGGCGGACAGTCTGCGCTCGCTGGGCCGGACGGCCGAGGCGCTGGAGCACGCCGGGCGGGCGCTGGAGCTGTGCGAGGAGCTGGGCGCCGAGCGGGACCAGGGCCACGCGCTGGTGGTGCTGGGGCGGACGCTGGCCGACCTCGGGCGGGAGGCCGAGGCGGACGTCCGGCTGCGGGAGGCGCACCGGATCTTCGTGCGGCTGGGGCTGCCGGAGGCGCGGGAGGTGGCGGGGCTGCTGCCCCGGGGGGAGGGTTCGGCCGGGTCGGCCGCGTCGGCCGGGTCGTTGCCGGGTGGGCGGCGGGCCGCCGACCGGCTGTCCTCGGGCTGCTGAGGAATCGATTCTGCGGCCGGTCTTCTCACTGTGCTCAGGAGCCGGTGCTGTTCCAGTCGCCGGTGCTGCCGTGCCCGGTGCTGGTGGGGGTCGGGGTCGGGGTGGGCGTCGCGTCGCCGCTCACCACCGCCGCCGTCCCGCTGCCCACCGTCTCCGCCACGGCCGCCGTCGCGGAGAGGCCGGCGCCCAGGGCGAGGGCCACTCCGAGGCCGACCGTGAACAGCCGGAGGCGGGTGCGGGTGGTGGCCGGACGCTGCGTCATCTCTGCTGCTCCCTTGGCTCGCTTCCCTGGTGGGAAGGGGTTCCGTCGTGGTGTGGCACCAGTCTGGCCGGGAGCGTTCAACGGCCGATCTACAGCCGAGCACCGGTGATCACCAGGCGTCGCCAGGGATCGCCAGGGATCACCGGTGCCCGGCGGGCCGGCCCGATCGGGCGGCTCGGCGTGGGCGGCGCGGCGCGGGCGGCGCGGCGCGGGCGGCGCGGCGCGGGCGGCGCGGCGCGGGAGGCTCAGGCCGCCGGACGGATCTCCAGGGTGCAGCACTTCACGCTGCCGCCGCCCTTGAGCAGCTCGCTGAGGTCCATCCCGATCGGCCGGAAGCCGCGTTCCCGCAGCCGCGCCGCCAGGCCGACGGCCGCCTCCGGCAACACCACGTGCAGGCCGTCGCTCACCGCGTTGAGGCCGAACACCTCGGCGTCGGCCCCGTCCACCAGCAGGGCGTCCGGGAACAGCCGGCGCAGGACGGCGCGGCTGCCGGCCGAGAAGGCCTCCGGGTTGTACATGATCTCGTCGCCGTCGAGCACCGCGAGTGCGGTGTCCAGGTGGTAGTAGCGCGGGTCGACCAGCTCCAGGCCGACCACCGGCCGGCCGAAGAACTCCTGGGCCTCCGCGTGCCCGTCGGCCACACTGCGGAAGCCCCGCCCGGCCAGCACGTAACCGGCGGTCAGCAGCAGGTCCCCCTCCCCCTCGTTGACGTGCTCCGGGTCGCGGGTCTCGAAGCCCCGGGCGCGGAACCACTCCAGGTACGCCGGGCCCTCGGCGGCCCGCTCGGCGTTGCGGAAGCGCGCGCCGAGCACCCTGCCGTCCACAACGGTGGCGCCGTTGGCCGCGTACACCATGTCGGGCAGGCCGGGCAGCGGATCGATCAGGTCGACCCGGTGGCCGAGTTCGCCGTACAGGGAGTACAGCCGCTCCCACTGGGCGACGGCGAGGTCGGTGTCCACCGGCTTGGCCGGGTCCATCCACGGGTTGATCGCGTAGCTGACCTCGAAGTGGGTCGGACGGCACATCAGGTAGTGGCGCGGACGGGCGGTGCGGGTCATGGGGTCCTCCGGGTGAGGGCGGGGCGGGAGGTGGGGCGGCGCGGTCAGGCAGGGCGTCAGGCGGGGCGGTCAGGCGGGGCGGTCAGGCGGCGGGGGCCGAAGGCCGGGTCGGGAAGTCGCGCAGGCCGCGCAGCGGGCTGGCCAGCAGCACCCCGCCGGCCGAGAGCAGCACGCCCGCCATCAGCCAGATGGTGCCGCGCGCGCCGATCGTCTCGCCGAGCCAGCCGCCGAGCAGGGCGCCCACCGGGATCGCGCTGTAGTTGAGGGTCGCGGAGCTGGCCCGGATCCGGCCGATCAGCTCGGGCGGGCAGTAGGCCTGGGAGAAGCTGCCGGCCAGGACGTTGCCCGCCACCACGCCGCAGACCGCGACGGCCCAGGCGAGCGCGCTGACCACGAGCGGCAGCCGCTCCCCCGCCAGCGGCAGCAGCAGGATGAAGGGCGCGACCACCAGCTCGCAGACCAGCAGCCCGCGCGCGGTGCCCAGCCTGCGGGCGATCCGCCCGGCCAGCATCGCGCCGGCCAGCCCGCCGACGCTCACCAGGGCGAACACCGCGCCGACCGCGCCCGGTTCGATCCCCACGCTGCGCACCAGGAAGACCGTCTGCACCGCCTGGATGCCGTTCAGCCCCAGGTTGCCGACCGCCGCGAAGCAGGCGAACGTGCGCAGGTACGGGTCACGCAGCAGGAACCGGACGCCCTCACCGATCTCGCGCGGGATGCCGCGCCGCTCGGACACCGGCGGGGGGCGCTCCTCCGTCCTGATCCGCCGCAGGAAGACCGCCGACACCAGGTAGCTGAGCGAGTCGGCGAGCATCCCGCTGGCGGCGCCGAGGGCCTGGGCGAGCAGACCGGCCACGCCCGGGCCGGCGATCTCCGCCGCCGAGGCCCCGGAGCGCAGCTTGACGTTGGCCTCCAGCAGGTCGGCCTTCGCCACCAGGGTGGGCAGCACCGCCCCGTAGGCGGTGGAGAAGAACACCTTCACCGCCCCGGTCAGCAGCGCCACCACCACCAGCTGGGCGAGCGAGAGCGCCCCCAGCCAGGCGGCCACCGGGACGCTGCCGAAGAGGACGAGCAGCAGCAGGTCGCAGACCAGCATCACCCGCAGCCGGGGCCAGCGGTCCACCCAGGCGCCGGCCGGCAGGCCGAGGAACAGCCAGGGCAGCCAGGCGGCGGCGTTGACCACGCCCACCGCGAGCGGGCCGGCGCCCAGGGTGACCACGGCCACCAGGGACAGCGCCACGCTGCCGACGGCCGTACCGAGGGTGCTGGTGGTCTCACCTATCCAGAGCCGGCGGAAGTCTCCGTGGGCCCACAGGCCCCAGCGGCCGCGCGGGCCGTCCGGCGGGGCGGCCGGGGACTCGATCGGGATGGTGGTGGTCATCGCGGGTCACGCTCCCGGCTTCTCGGTGGGCTTGTCGGTGGGCTTGTTCGTGGGCGGGTTCTCGGCCGGCGCGTCGGCCGGCTTCTCGACGGCGCGCAGCTTCTCCGCCAGCACGGCGGCGATCCGTGCGAGCGGTTGCGGCCTGGTCAGCTCGCCGTGCGCGCAGTCGAGGCGGTGGCTGTCGATCCGGCCGTCCAGGTACGGCCGCCAGGCCTGCTCGTACGGCCAGTCGGCGGGCTTGCCGGTGGTCGCCCCGAAGAAGACGGCGTCCCCCGGGTAGCGGGCGGGCACGTGCTCGGCCATCAGCTTGCGGTGCCGGTCGAAGACCTCGGGCAGCACCGCCACCGCGTCACCGAGCACGGCCCGCAGGTCGGCGAGGCCCCGGCCGTCCGCCGGGTCGTAGCCGAGCGAGTGCAGCAACTCGGCCAGGGTGTCGGCGGTTTCGACGGGCGGCGGGGCGTCGTCGGTGCGGGTCGCCGGGGCGCCGTCGAGCAGGGCCAGCAGCCCGACCTCCACACCCTCGGCCCGTAGCCGCACGGCCATCTCCTGCGCGACCACCGCGCCGAAGGACCAGCCCAGCAGGTGGTACGGGCCGTCGGGGCGCACCGCGCGGATCTGCCGCACGTAGTCCTCGGCGATCTCGGCGACGCTCGCCGGTGCGTCGCCGCGCAGGCCCCGGGCCTGGAGGCCGTACACCGGCTGCTCGGGGCCGAGGTGGCGCAGCAGCCCGGAGTAGACCCAGCTGATGCCGGCCGCCGGGTGGACGCAGAACAGCGGGGCGCGTTCGCCGCCGGCGCGCAGCGGCAGCAGGACGTCCAGGGCGTCGGCCGCCGGGCCGTGGTCGGGGCTCCGGTCGAGGTGCCGGGCGAGGCCGGCCACGGTGGGCGCCTCGAACAGCGCCCGCATGCCGGGGTCGGCGCCGAGGGTGGTGCGGACGCGGGCGAGCAGCTTCATGGCGAGCAGGGAGTGGCCGCCGAGGTCGAAGAAGTCGTCGTCGATCCCGACGCGCTCCAGGCCGAGGGTCTCGGCGAACAGCGCGCAGAGCAGTTCCTCCTGGGGGGTGCGGGCGGCGCGGCCGCCGGTGAGCGGCCCGAAGTCCGGTGCGGGCAGCGCCGTCCGGTCGAGCTTGCCGGTGCCGGTGAGCGGCAGGGCGGCGAGCGGGACGACGGCGGCGGGCAGCATGTAGCCGGGCAGGTGGCCGGCGGCGAAGGCGCGCAGGTCGGCCGGGCCGAGCGGGCCGTCGGTGACGACGTACGCGACCAGGCGCAGCCCGTCCCCGTCGGGCAGGACGGCGGCCTGCTGCACCCGCGGGTGGCGCGTCAGCACGTGCTCGATCTCGCCGAGTTCGATCCGGAAGCCGCGGATCTTCACCTGGTGGTCGGTGCGGCCCAGGTACTCCACGCCGCCCTCGCGGGTGCGGCGGGCGAGGTCCCCGGTGCGGTACATCCGCGCGCCGCCCGGCTCGAAGGGGCAGGCGACGAAGCGCTCCGCCGTGAGCCCCGGGCGGTCCAGGTAGCCGCGGGCCAGCCCGGCACCGGCCAGGTACAACTCCCCCGGCACGCCCGGCGGGACGGGGTTGAGGTACTCGTCCAGGACGTACGCCCGCACCCCGGGGATCGGGCCGCCGAGGCCGGGGCGCGGTGCGGCGGCGACGGGTTGGCCGAGGGTGTAGATCGTGGCCTCGGTCGGGCCGTACAGGTTGTGGCCGACGGTGTCCGGGGCCTCGCGCAGGGCGCTCCAGAGCTGCTGTCCGACGGCTTCGCCGCCGAGCACCAGCACGGACGGTGCGGCGCCACGGGGCACTCCCTGACCGTCGAGCACTCCCCCGCCGTCGAGCGGTCCCCCGCCCGCGAGCGGTCCCTCGCCCGCGAGCAGTCCCTCGGCGAGGAGCTGCTCGGCGTAGGAGGGGGTGAGGTCCATGGCGCCGATGCCGGTGGCGCGGACGTGCCGGACCAGGGCGGCCGGGTCGCGGCGCAGCTCGTCGCCGATCAGGTGCAGCTCGTGCCCGGCGAACATCCAGAGCAGGCTCTCCAGTGATCCGTCGAAGGACAGCGAGGCGGTGAGCGCGGCGCGCAGTCGGCCGTGCGCGGCCTCGGCGGGGGCGACCACCCCGGCCAGGTGGGCGGCCAGCCGCGCGGCGATGCTCCCGTGTGGGACGACGACGCCCTTGGGGCGGCCGGTGGAGCCCGAGGTGTAGATCAGGTAGGCGGCGTTGTCGGCCGCGGCGCGCGGTGCCGGGTCGCTGTCCGGTCCGGTGGCCTCGGCGACGGCCACGGCGGGGGTGCCGGCCAGGGCCTCGGGCTTCGGCCAGCCGTCGTCGGTGAGGACGAGGGCGGGGGTCGCGTCGGCGAGGGTGCGGGCGGTGCGGTCGGCGGGGTGGTCGGCGTCCAGTGGCAGGTAGGCGCCGCCGGCCTTGAGCACGGCCAGGATCGCGATCACGCTCTCGGCCGAGCGGGGCAGGGCGAGGGCGACGACGGACTCGGGGCCGACGCCCTGCCCGATCAGGTGGTGGGCGAGGCGGTTGGCGCGGGCGTTGAGTTCGGCGAAGGTCAGCGCGGTGTCGCCGCAGACCAGCGCGACGGCCTCCGGGGTGCGGGCGGCCTGGTCCGCGAAGGCGGCCGGGAGCAGCGGGACTTCGGCCGGCAGGGCGGCTCCGGCGGTCGGGAGCGCGGCGCGCTCCTCGGCCGGGAGCAGCTCGATCCGGCCGATCGGCAGCCCCGGATCGGCGGCCACCGCCGTCAGCAGTCGGCCGAAGCGGACGGCGATCGCCTCGACCGTCTCGCGGTCGAAGAGGTCGGTGGCGAAGTCGATCGCGCACTCCAGGCCGGCGGGCGCGCCGTCGGCGTCGAAGGACTCGCCGAGGCCGACGCTCAGGTCGAACTTGGCGACCGTCCCGGCGGAGGACTCCACGGAGGCGTCCAGTCCGGCCGGGGCGAGCGGCGCGGAGTCGCCCGACCGGCCCTCCAGCAGCAGCGCCACCTGGAAGAGCGGGTGGCGGGCCAGTGAGCGGGCCGGGTTCAGCTCCTCGACCAGGCGCTCGAAGGGCACGTCCTGGTGGGCGTGGGCGTCGAGTTGGGTCTCCCGGACGCGGGCCAGCAGCTCGGTGAAGCTCGGGTTCCCGGAGGTGTCGGTGCGCAGCACCAGGGTGTTGACGAAGAAGCCGACCAGCTCGTCCAGCGCCTCGTCGGAGCGCCCGGCGACGACCGAGCCGATCGGGACGTCGGTGCCCGCGCCGAGACGGGTGAGCAGAGCGGCGAGCGCGGCCTGGACGGTCATGAACATCGTCACCCGGTGCTCGCGTGACAACTCGCCGAGCGCACGGTGGAGTTCGGCGCCGTAGGGCACGACGACCCGGTCGCCGCGGTGGGTGGCGGCGGCGTGGCGCGGCCGGTCGACGGGCAGCGACAGTTCCTCGGGCAGACCGGCCAGCTTCTCGCGCCAGTGGGCGAGTTGGCGGGAGAGCAGGCTCCGCGGGTCGTCCTCCTCGCCGAGCAGCTCGCGCTGCCAGAGCGCGTAGTCGGCGTACTGGACGGGCAGCGGCGCCCACTGCGGGGCCGTGCCACCGGTGCGGGCCGCGTAGGCGGTGGCGAGGTCGCGCAGCAGCGGGCCCATCGACCAGCCGTCCCCGGCGATGTGGTGCAGGACGAGGGCGAGCAGGTGCTCGCCGGGCCCGGCCGGGATCAGGTGGGCGCGGACGGGCAGGTCGGCGGCCAGGTCGAAGGGCAGGGCCGTACGGCTCGCGGGGTCGGTGCCGGCCGGCAGCAGCTCGACCCGGACGCGGGCCTGCCCGACGGGCAGGATCCGCTGGTACGGGGTGCCGTCCTCGCTCTCCGCGATCAGGGTGCGCAGGCTCTCGTGCCGGGCGACGACGTCGCCGAGTGCCAGTTCCAGTGCGCCCTGGTCCAACTCCCCTGCCACACGCAGGAGGAGCGGCAGGTTGTAGAGGGCGCTGGGGCCCTCCATCCGGTCGATCAGCCACAGCCGCTGCTGGGCGAAGGACAGCGGCACCCGCTCGGGCCGCTCACGGTCGGCGGTCAGCGCCGCCCGCCGCGAACCGACGCCCAGCCGAACGGCCAGTCGAACGGCCAGCCCGGCCGCGGTCGGAGCCTCGAAGACGTCCCGGATGCCCAGTTCGGCTCCGAGCGCGGACCGTACCCGGCTGAGCAGCTTCATGGCGAGCAGGGAGTGGCCGCCGAGGTCGAAGAAGTCGTCGTCGATGCCGACCGTCTCCAGGCCGAGCACCTCCGCGAACAGTCCGCAGAGGATCTCCTCCTGCGGTGTGCGGGCGGCGCGGCCGGCGGACAGCGCGGCGAAGTCCGGTGCGGGGAGCGCCCGATGGTCGACCTTGCCGCTGCCCGTCAGGGGCAGCGCGTCGAGCAGGACGACGGCGGCCGGCACCATGTAGCCGGGCAGTGACTCGGCGGCGAACCGCCGTAGTTCGGCGGCGAGTTCGGGCGTTTCCTGGGCCGCCGCGCAGTGGGCGACCAGTCGCCGGTCACCGGTGTCGCTCTCCCGGACGGTGACCACGGCCTGGCGGACGGCGGGGTGGCCGGCCAACACCTGCTCGATCTCGCCGAGTTCGACACGGAAGCCGCGGATCTTCACCTGGTGGTCGGTGCGGCCCAGGTACTCCACGCCGCCCTCGCGGGTGCGCCGGGCGAGGTCCCCGGTGCGGTACATCCGCATGCCCGGCTCGAAGGGGCAGGCGACGAAGCGCTCCGCCGTCATGCCGGGACGGTCCAGGTAGCCGCGGGCCAGCCCGGCACCGGCCAGGTACAACTCCCCCGGTACACCGGGCGGAACGGGGTTGAGGTACTCGTCCAGGACGTACGCCCGCACCCCGGCGATCGGGCCGCCGAGGCCGGGGCACTCCACCGCGGCGAACGGCTGGGTCAGCGCGTAGACGGTGGCCTCGGTCGGGCCGTAGAAGTTGTGGCCCGCGGTGTCGGGGTGCTCCCGCAGCCGCTGCCACAGCGCCTGGCCGACGGCCTCCCCGCCGAGCAGCAGGAGGCGTGGCGCGGGTGCGTCCAGCAGCCCCTCCTCGATCAGCTGCTCGGTGTAGGACGGGGTGATGTGCAGGGCGTCGATGCCGGCCTCGGCCGTGTGCCGGACCAGGGCGGCCGGGTCGCGGCGCAGCTCGTCGCCGATCAGGTGCAGCTCGTGCCCGGCGAACATCCAGAGCACGGGCTCCAGGGAGGCGTCGAAGCAGAGCGAGGCGGTGAGCGCGATCCGCTGCCGGCCGTGGGCCTCCTCGACGCCCCGGATCAGGGCGGCGCGGTGGGCGGCCAGCAGGGCGGCGACGGCGCCGTGCGGGACGACGACGCCCTTGGGGCGGCCGGTGGAGCCCGAGGTGTAGATGACGTAGGCGGCGTCGCCCGGGTCGACGGCGTCGTACTGCGGGTCGACGGCGTCGTACTGCGGGTCGTCGGTGTCGCCTTCCGGAAGGCCGGCGACGTCCAGGGTGGTCAGGCCGGTCAGCACCTCGGGCAGCGGCCAGCGGTCGTCGGTGAGGGCGAGCGCCGGACGGGCGTCGGCGAGCATGTGGGCGGTGCGCTCGGCCGGGTACTCGGCGTCCAGCGGCAGGTAGGCCGCGCCGGCCTTGAGCACGGCGAGCATGGCGACCACCGTCTCCACCGAGCGGGGCAGGGCGAGGGCGACGACCGACTCCCGTCCGGCGCCCGCGGCCCGCAGGCGGCGGGCGAGGCGGTCGGCGCGGGCGTTCAGCTCGGCGAAGGTCAGCCGGGTGTCGCCGCAGACCAGCGCGACGGCCTCCGGGGTGCGGGCGGCCTGGTCCGCGAAGGCGGCGGGCAGCAGCGGGATTTCGGCCGGCAGGGCGGCGCCGGCGGTCGGAAGCGCGGCCCGCTCCTCGGCCGGGAGCAGCTCGATCCGGCCGATCGGCAGCTCCGGCTCGGCCGTCACCGCCGCCAGCAGCCGGCCGAGTCGGGCGGCGATCGCCTCGACCGTCTCGCGGTCGAAGAGGTCGGTGGCGAAGTCGAGGGCGCAGTCGATCCCGGCGGGCTCGCCGTCGGGGCCGAAGGACTCCTCGGCGATCAGGCTGAGGTCGAACTTGGCGGAGCCGGTGCCCGCCCCGAGCGGCTCGACCCGCAGGCCCGCCGTCGACGGCTCGGCCCGCTCGTTGCTCTGGAGCACCAGCATGACCTGGAACAGCGGGTGGCGGGCCAGCGATCGGGCCGGCTTGAGCTCCTCCACCAGGCGCTCGAACGGCGTGTCCTGGTGGGCGTAGGCGCCGAGGGCGGTCTCCCGGGCACGGCCGAGCAGTTCGGCGAAGCTCGGGTTGCCGGAGGTGTCGGTGCGCAGCACCAGGGTGTTGACGAAGAAGCCGACCAGCTCGTCCAGCGCCTCGTCGGAGCGCCCGGCGACGACCGAGCCGATCGGGACGTCGGTGCCCGCGCCGAGGCGGGTGAGCAGGGCGGCGAGCGCGGCCTGGACGGTCATGAACAGGGTGACCCGGTGCTCGCGCGACAGGGCGAGCAGTTCGCGGTGGCGCCGCGCGTCGAGGGTGAGCGCCACCCGGTCGCCGCGGTGGGAGGCGACGGGCGGGCGGGGGCGGTCCAGCGGCAGCGTGGCCTCCTCCGGGAGGTCGGCCAGGGTGTCGCGCCAGTAGGCGAGTTGGCGGGCGGCCAGGCTCCGCGGGTCCTCCTCGTCGCCGAGCAGCTCGCGCTGCCAGAGCGCGTAGTCGGCGTACTGGACGGGCAGCGGCGCCCAGTCGGGGGCGTGGCCGCCGGTGCGGGCGGTGTAGGCGGCGGTGAGATCGCGGACCAGTGGGCCGAGGGACCAGCCGTCGCTGGCGATGTGGTGCAGCGCCAGCACCAGCACGTGCTCCTCGGGCGAGACCCGCAACAGGGTGGCGCGCAGGGGCAGTTCGGTGCGCAGGTCGAAGGCGTGGCGGCACAGTTCGGCCACGGCGCCGGCGACCTCGGCGGCCGGGCAGGCGCGCGTGTCGAGGGGGGCGGCGGCCTCGCCGGCCGGGAGGATCCGCTGGTACGGGGTGCCGTCCTCGCTCTCGCCGATCAGGGTGCGCAGGCTCTCGTGCCGGGCGAGGAGGTCGCCGAGCGCCGACTCCAGTGCGGCGGCGTCCAGTTCGCCCGCCAGGCGCAGTGCCAGCGGCGCGTTGTAGAGGGCGCTGGGGCCCTCCATCCGGTCGATCAGCCACAGCCGCTGCTGGGCGAAGGACAGCGGCACCCGCTCGGGGCGCGTGCCGTTTCCGCCCAGCGCCGCCCGCCGCGGGCCGGCGCCCAGCCGGCCGGCCAGCCCGGCCACGTTCGGCGTCTCGAAGACGTCCCTGATCCCCAGTTCGGCTCCGAGCGCGGACCGTACCCGGCTGAGCAGCTTGGTGGCGAGCAGGGAGTGGCCGCCGAGGTCGAAGAAGTCGTCGTCGATGCCGACCGTCTCCAGGCCGAGCACCTCCGCGAACAGTCCGCAGAGGATCTCCTCCTGCGGTGTGCGGGCGGCGCGGCCGGCGGACAGCGCGGCGAAGTCCGGCGCCGGGAGGGCGGACCGGTCCAGCTTGCCGTTGGCGTTCAGCGGCAGCGCGTCCAGCGGCACGATCGCGGCGGGCAGCATGTAGCCGGGCAGGGTCCGGGCGGCGGTGGCGCGCAGTTCGGCCGGGTCGAGCGGGCCGTCGGTGACGGTGTACGCGACCAGGCGCAGCGCGTCCTGGTCGGGCAGGACGGCGGCCTGGAGCACCCGGGGGTGGGCGGTCAGGGCGCGTTCGATCTCGCCGAGTTCGATCCGGAAGCCGCGGATCTTCACCTGGTGGTCGGTGCGGCCGAGGTACTCCAGCTCCCCGTCCCGGGTGCGGCGCAGCAGGTCCCCGGTGCGGTACATCCGCGCGCCCGGCTCGAAGGGGCAGGCGACGAAGCGCTCCGCCGTGAGTCCCGGGCGGTCGAGGTAGCCGCGGGCCAGCCCGGCGCCGGCCAGGTACAGCTCCCCCGGCACCCCGGTCGGGACGGGGTTGAGGTACTCGTCCAGGAGGTAGCCGCGGGTGCCGGCGACGGTGCGGCCGAGGACGGGCCGCCCGGTGGCCGCCAGCGGGTGGGTGAGGGCGTCGACGGTGCACTCGGTCGGGCCGTAGAGGTTGTGGGCGGCGGTGCCCGGCGCCTCGCGCAGCCGGGTCCAGAGCGCCTGGCCGACGGCCTCGCCGCCGAGCAGCACCAGGGCCGGCGCGGGCTCGTCCAGCAGGCCCTCCTCGAGCAGCTGCTCGGCGTAGGAGGGGGTCACCTCCAGGACGCCGATCCGCTGTTCGCGCACGTGGTGGACCAGGGCCCGGGCGTCGCGCCGCACGTCGCCGCCGACCAGGTGCAGCTCGTGCCCGGCGACGAGCCAGAGCAGGCCGTCCCAGGAGGCGTCGAAGCAGAGCGAGGCGGTGAGGGCGACCCGCTGCCGGGTGGTGCCGGCCATCACTCCGGTGCGGTGGGCGGCCAGCAGGGCGGCGATGCCGCCGTGCGGGACGACGACGCCCTTGGGGCGGCCGGTGGATCCCGAGGTGAAGATGACGTAGGCGGCGTCGGCCGCGCCGGCCCGCGGCGCCGGGTCCGTCTCCGGGCCCGGACCCGGACCCGGTTCGGCGAGGTCGAGCGCGGGGTGTCCGTCGAGTGCCTCGGGCAGCGGCCAGCGGTCGTCGGTGAGCACCAGTGCCGGGCGGGCCTCGGCCAGCATGTGGGCGGTGCGCTCGGCCGGGTACTCGGCGTCCAGCGGCAGGTAGGCGCCGCCGGCCTTGAGCACGGCGAGGATCGCCACCACCGTCTCCGCGGAGCGCGGCAGCGCCAGCGCCACCACGTGCTCGGGGCCGACGCCCTGGGTGATCAGCCGGTGGGCGAGGCGGTTGGCCCGGGCGTTCAGCTCGGCGAAGGTCAGCCGGGTGTCGCCGCAGACCAGCGCGACGGCCTCCGGGGTGCGGGCGGCCTGGGCCTCGAAGGCGGCGGGCACCAGGGGCACCCGTGCGGGCAGCGGTGTGTGGTCGCCCGCGGCCGCGGACCGCGCCGCGGCGGGCAGGACGTCCAGTTCGGCGACGGACCGCCGGGGGTCCTCGACGATCTGACGGAGGATCAGGTCCAGCGCGGTGGCGAGCCGGTCGGCGGTCTCGCGGTCGAACAGGTCGGTGGCGTACTCCAGGACGCCGGCCAGGCCTCCGGCGGCACCGTCGGCGCCCTGCCGCTCGACCAGGCGCAGGGTGAGGTCGAAGGTGGCCGTCCCGAAGTCGACCGGCTCCTCCGTCACCGTCACGCCGGGCAGGTCCGGGCCGTCCTCGACGGCGCCCGCGAAGGCGAGCATCACCTGGAACAGCGGGTGGCAGGCGGTCGACCGGGTCGGGTTCAGCTCCTCCACCAGCCGCTCGAAGGGCACGTCCTGGTGGGCGTGGGCGGCCAGGTCGGTCTCCCGGACGCGGGCCAGCAGGTCGGCGAAGCCCGGGCGGCCGGCGAGGTCGGTGCGCAGCACCAGGGTGCCGGCGAAGAAGCCGACCAGCTCCTGCACGGCCTCGTCGAGGCGCCCGGCCAGCGGGGTGCCGATCGGCAGGTCGGTACCGGCGCCGAAGCGGTGCAGCAGGGTGGCGTACGCGGCCTGGAGGACCATGAAGAGGGTGACGCCGTGTTCGGCGGCGAGGGCGGTGAGCCGGGCGTGCAGGTCGGCGTCGAACTCCAGCGGGACGACCGCGCCGCGGTGGGAGGCGACCGGCGGGCGGGGGCGGTCCAGCGGCAGCGGCAGCTCCTCCGGGGCGCCGGCCAGGGTCTCGCGCCAGTGGGCGAGTTGGCGGGAGAGCAGGCTCTGCGGGTCCTCCTCGGAGCCGAGCAGCTCGTGCTGCCAGAGCGCGTGGTCGGCGTACTGGACGGGCAGCGGCGCCCAGTCGGGGGCGTCGCCGGCCAGGCGGGAGCGGTAGGCCTCGGCGAGGTCGCGGTAGAGCGGGCCGAGCGAGGCGCCGTCCCCGGCGATGTGGTGGACGACCAGGACCAGCACGTGCTCCTCGGCGCCCTCGGACCGCAGGTAGGCGTGGACCGGGAGGTCGGTGGCGAGGTCGAAGGTGTGGCCGGCGAGTTCGTCGGTCGGGCGGTCGGTGACGGTGAGCAGGGCGGCGGTGGGGGCGTCGAGGACGCGCTGGTACGGGGTGCCGTCCTGCTCACCGACGACGGTGCGCAGGGCCTCGTGCCGCTGGACGACGTCGCCGAGGGCGGCCGCCAGGGCGGTGGGGTCGAGCGGGCCGCTCAGCCGCAGGGCGAGGGTCACGTTGTAGGTGGCCGAGGGGCCGTCGGCCCGGTCGAGGAACCAGAGGCGGCGCTGGGCGAAGGAGAGCGGCACCCGCTCGGGCCGGACGGCGGGGCGCAGCGCGGGGCGGGCCGGGGCGGGGGTGTCGGCCGCGCGCTCGGCGATCCGGTCGGTGAGCCCGGCGACGGTGGGCGCCTGGAAGAGGTCGCCGATGGCGAGTTCGACGCCGAGTTCGGCGCGGGCCCGGCCGACCAGGCGGGTGGCGAGCAGGGAGTGGCCGCCGAGGGCGAAGAAGTCGTCGTCGATGGTGATGTCGTCGATGCCGAGGAGGTCGCCGAAGAGGTCGCAGAGCACCCGTTCGCGCTCGTCCCTGGGGGCGCGCCCGGTGTCGTCGGCGGCGAGGTCGGGGGCGGGCAGGGCCCGGCGGTCGACCTTGCCGTTGGCGTTGAGCGGCAGCGCGTCCAGCAGGACGACCACGGCGGGGACCATGTAGCCGGGCAGCACGGTGCCGGCGAAGGCGCGCAGCTCGGCCGGGGTGAGCGTGGCCTCGGCGGTGCAGTAGGCGACCAGCCGGGTGTCGCCGGGGCGGTCCTCGCGGGCGATCACGATGACCTGGCGGACGGCCGGGTGGCGGGAGAGCGCCGCCTCGATCTCGCCGAGTTCGATCCGGAAGCCGCGCAGCTTGACCTGGCCGTCGATCCGGCCGAGGAACTCCACGGCGCCGTCGGCGCGCAGCCGCACCAGGTCCCCGGTGCGGTACATGCGCTCGCCCGGCAGGTACGGGCAGGCGACGAAGCGCTCGGCGGTCAGGCCGGGCCGGCCGAGGTAGCCGCGGGCCAGGCCGGCGCCGGCGAGGTACAGCTCGCCGGGGACGCCGGGCGGGACGGGGCGCAGCCGGGCGTCCAGGACGTAGGCGCGCATGTTGTCCATCGGGCCGCCGATCGGCACCCGGGGGCCGTCGAGGTCGGCGGGGGCGAGCGGGTGGTGGGTGGCGAAGGTGGTGGTCTCGGTGGGCCCGTAGACGTGGGCGAGCAGCAGGTCGGGGCAGGCTTCCAGGACGCGCCGCATCAGCACGCCGGAGGCGGCCTCGCCGCCGGTGCAGACGACGCGCAGGGCGGCGAAGGTCTCCGGGGCCTGCTCGGCGACGAGGTCGAACAGGGCCTTGGTGAGGAAGACGGCGGTGACGGCGTGGCGGACGGTGACGGCGTGCAGGGCGGCGGCGTCGAGGGCGCCGGGCGGGGCGACCACGACGGTGCCGCCGGCCAGCAGGGGCGTCCAGATCTCGTAGGTGGCGGCGTCGAAGGCGTGCGGGGAGTGCAGCAGGACGCGCCGGTGCCGGCCGTCCCGCCAGCGGCGGTCGGCGGCGAGGTCGAGGACGTCGCGGTGGCGCACGGCGACGCCCTTGGGGCGGCCGGTGGAGCCGGAGGTGTACATCGCGTAGGCGAGCTGGTCCGGGTGGACGGGCAGGCCGGGGCGGTGGCCGGGGGCGCCGGCCTCGTCGCCGGGGCGGACCACGGCGGCGCCGTGCGGGAAGCCGGGGTCGGCGCGGTCGGTGAGCAGGACGGGGGCGGCGGTGTCGGCGAGCACGCCGGTCATCCGCTCGGGCGGCAGGCCGGGGTGCATGGGGACGTAGCAGCCGCCGGCCTTGAGGACGGCCAGGGTGGCGACGACGACGTCGGCGGAGCGTTCCATCAGCATCGCGACGGGGGTCTCGGGGCCGACGCCGAGGGCGGTCAGATGGTGGGCGAGGCGGTTGGCGCGGGTGTCGAGTTCGGCGTAGCTGAGGGCGCCGCCGTCGTGGACGAGGGCGGTGGCGTGCGGGGTGCGGTCGGCCTGGCGCTCGAAGGACTCGGCGAGGGTGCCGGACCGGCGGGGGGCGTCGGTGGCGTTCCACTCGGTGAGGACGCGGGTGCGCTCCTCGGGGGCGAGCACGTCGAGGGTGCCGATGGGGGCGTGCGGGTCGGCGGCGGCGCCGGCCAGCAGCCGGCCGAGCCGTTCGGCCAGGGCGGCGACGGTGGCGCGGTCGTAGAGGTCGGCGGAGTACTCGATCGAGCCGGTGAGCCCGGCGGGGGCGCCGTCGGGGCCGTGCCGTTCGGTGATGCCGATGTTGAGGTCGAACTTGGCGACCCGCAGGCCGATCGGCTCGGGGGCGGACTCCAGCCCGGGCAGGTCGAGTTCGGCGTCCTGGCCGTGGTTCTGCAGCACCAGCAGGGTCTGGAACAGCGGGTGACGGCCGAGCGCCCGGGGCGGGTTGAGCTCCTCGACGATGCGCTCGAAGGGGAGGTCCTGGTGGGCGAAGGCGTCGAGTTGGGCCTCCCGGACCCGTCCGAGCAGTTCGGCGAAGCCCGGGTCGCCTGAGGTATCGGCGCGCAGGACCAGGGAGTTGACGAAGAAGCCGACGAGGTCGTCCAGGGCCTCGTCGGAGCGTCCGGCGACGCCGGTGCCCAGCGGGATGTCGGTGCCGGCGCCGAGCCGGGTGAACAGGGCGGCCAGGCCGGCCTGGAGAACGGTGAACAGGGTGGTGCGGTGGGTGCGGGCGAGGTCGACCAGGGCGGTGTGCAGGCCGGCGTCCCAGGCGAGGTCGACGGAGTCGGCGGCGCCGGTGGGGGCGGGCGGTCGGGGGCGGTCGGTCGGCAGCTCCAGTTCCTCCGGGAGTCCGGCCAACGCGGTTCGCCAGTGGTCGAGTTGGCGGGCGAGCAGGCTCTCGGGGTCGTGCTCGTCGCCGAGCAGGTCGCGCTGCCAGAGCGCGTAGTCGGCGTACTGGATCGGCAGCGGTTCCCAGTCGGGGGCGCGGCCGGCGAGCCGGGCCCGGTAGGCCTCGGCGAGGTCGCGCAGCAGCGGGCCGAGCGACCAGCCGTCGCCGGCGATGTGGTGGAGCACGACGAGCAGCACGTGCTCGGTCGGGGCGAGGGTGAACACCGTGACCCGGATGGGCAGTTCGCGGCTCAGGTCGAAGGTCTCGGCGGCCGCGGCGTCCCGGCGGGCCGGGTAGTCGTCCGGTGCGCAGTCCACGGCCAGGAAGCGCGGTCGCGCCTCCTCGGCCGGCAGGATCCGCTGCACCGGGACGCCCCCGGCCACCGGGAACACCGTGCGCAGGGCCTCGTGCCGGGCGACCACGTCCGCCGTCGCGGCGCGCAGCGCGGCGGTGTCGAGGCGGCCGCGCAGGCGCAGGGCGAACGGCAGGTTGTACAGCGCGGTCGGCCCCTCGATCTGGTCGATCAGCCAGAGCCGTTGTTGGGCGTACGAAACCGGGATCACGGTGCTTCCTCTACTCGGGTCTGCTCACGGCAACGGCACGGGCTGGTCGGCGGGGCGGTGCGGAACGGGGCCCTCAGACGGCGGCCAGGGTGGGCCGGACGCTGGGCCGGCAGTCCAGGACGTCCAGCGGGCGCCCCATCGAGACGGCGATCCTGCGGTCGCCGCGGTACGGGTCCCGGCCGTGGGCGCAGAGCACGTTGTCGACCAGCATCACGTCGCCGACCTGCCAGCGCTCGCGCACGGTCGCCGCGTGGTACGCCTCGTTGAGGGCGTCGACGTCGGCGCGCTCCAGCGGTTCGCCGTCGCCGAACCCGGTGTTGAACGGCAGGCCGTCCGGGCCGAACTCGTCGGTCATCGCCTCGCGGATGTCCGGGTCGAGCGACCACTCGTTCCAGAACGCGAGGTGGTTGAACCAGACCTCCTCGCCGGTCACCGGGTGGTGGATGGTGCCGGGGCGCAGCTGGGTGGTGCGCAGGTTGCCGTCCGCCAGCCACTCCGTGGTGATGCCGTTCTCCCGGCAGTAGGCCTCGACCTCGGCGCGGTCCTCGGTGGCGAAGGCGGTGCGCCAGCCGAGGGAGACGTAGTCCGAGTAGTTGCGGGTGAGGGTCCAGCCGTAGGTCCGCATCCGCTCGACCAGGTGCGCGGGCAGGTGGTCGAGCACCCGGCGGCAGTCGGCGGTGGGGGTGGCCCCGCCCTCCTCGGGGGCGGTCAGGCAGGCGAAGAGCAGCCGGCCGGGGAAGGTCAGGGTGTAGCTGTTCTCGTTGTGCATCCGGATCGGCTGGGCCGGCGGCAGGTCGGTGGAGGAGAAGACGCCGTTGCCGTAGTCGCTGCGCGGGGTGGCCTTCTCCCGGTACGGGGTGCGCTCGGGGATGAGGACGTCGCGCACGGCGGCGACGTCCTCGGTGTCGGCGACCGGCAGGCCGCGCAGGAAGATCGTGCCGTGCCGGTGCAGGGCTTCGGTGAGGGCGCTCTCGTTCTCGCGCAGCCACTCGCAGGCCTCGCCGATGTCGGCGGTGCGCGGCGCGTGGGCGAGGGCCGGGCGGCCGGGGTTCAGTTCCCAGGTCGGCATGGCGGCGGTCACCGGTCGGCGAGGGCGGCGACCAGGCTGGCGGGCCTGATGTCGGTCCAGTTGGCCTCGATGTGGTCGAGGCAGCCCTGGCGGGTGTCCTCGCCGTGGACGGTGGTCCAGCCGGCCGGCACGTCGATCCAGACCGGCCACAGGGAGTGCTGGTTCTCGTCGTTGACCAGCACCAGGTAGCCGGCGTTGTCGTCCTCGAACGGGTTGCTCATGGTGTCCTCCTTGGGTTGCTTCGAAGGTAGGGGCGGGCCGCGCGGCGGAACGGCAGGAGTCGCGGCAGGAACGCGGCAGTTGGGGCCCTGCCGCAGGGCGGAACGGGCTGTCAGCGCGGGGTGAGGCGGACCGGGAAGCGGTCCAGGCCGAAGTTGATGATCGAGCGGTTGTGGGTGACCGGCCCGGTCGGCTCGATGGCGGCGACGCGCTCCAGCATCGCCGTGAACAGGCCGCCGAGTTCGGCCTTGGCCAGCGGCGCGCCGACGCAGTAGTGGGCGCCGAGGCCGAGCGCGAGGTGCTTGTTGGGGGCGCGGTCGAGCAGGATCTCCTCGGGCCGGTCGAAGGCCTCCGGGTCCCGGTTGGCGGACCAGACCCAGACCGCGACCCGGTCGCCGCGCCGGATGGTGCGGCCGTCGAGCTCGGTGTCCCGGCCGGCGGTGCGCAGGGTGTGCAGCCCGACCGAGGTCCACCGCAGCAGTTCGTCCAGGGCCGAGTCCATGCCGACCTCGCCGCGCTGCAGCTGCCGCCACAGGTCCGGGTGCTGGACCAGGGTGTGCAGGCCCATGGCGGCGGTGTGGCGGACGGTCTGGACGCCGCCGACCACGATGTTGTCCAGGTTGAGGACGACGTCCTCGATCGGCAGCAGCTTCCCGCCGACCCGGTAGGTGGCCATCATGCTGATCAGGTCGTCGCGCGGGTCGCTGCGGCGCAGCATCACCTGGTGCAGCAGGTACGGGATGAGCTGCTGGTGGCCGGCCCGGCGCTCCTCGGGGGTGCGGCCGAGGAAGGCGACGTCGCAGACCCGCACGACCATGTCGCGGTCCGCCTCCGGGACGTCCAGCAGGTCGCACATGACGGACAGCGGCAGCGCGGAGACGGCGTCGACGAGGTCCACCTCGCCCTGTTCGACGGCCTGGTCGACGATCGAGGCGGCGAGTTCGGCGATGCCCCGGGAGGCTCCGCGCACCGCGCCCGGGGAGAAGAACGGGTTGGCGGGGGCGCGGAGTTCGCGGTGCCGGGGCGGGTCGGTGAGGGCCATCATCCGGCCGGAGCCGACCGGCACGTTGCCCTCGCCCGCGCCGAGCAGCGAACCCTGTTCGGAGCTGTAGACGGCGGCGTTGCGCAGCACCTCGGCGGAGTGCCGGTAGGAGAGCACCGACCAGACCGGCCCGTCGTCGACGGTGTCGGTGAGGTGGACGGCGGACTCCCGGCGCAGCTCCGCGACCAGCGCGGGGGTGTCGGGGCGGGCCCACAGGTCGGGGTCGGTGAGGTCGACCGCGGTGGTGGCTGGCATCAGTGCTCCGTGGTGGGGTCGTGGGCGGCGCCGGGCCGCGCGACGAGGGAGGTCAGCAGGTCGACCGGGCCGGGCCCGTCGACGGTGGCGAGCAGGTGGCCGCCGGGGACGACGTGGTGGCCGTGGCCGCCGCGGGTGTGGACGGCCCATCCTTCGAGCCCGCCGACGGCGAGGAGCGGGTCCTCGACGCCGACGACGGTGTGCAGGGCCGAGCCGATCGGCGGGTGCGGGCGGGGCCGGTAGGTGTCGACCACGGCCAGGTCGGTGCGGATGCCGCGCAGCGCGTGCTCCTTGAGGTCGCCGTCGCCCGCGACGAGTTCGCCCATCCCGGCGAGCCGCAGCAGGTCGTCGGCGGTGTACTGCGGGCGGTCGGCGCCGGCCCAGGCGGCGGGCGGCGAGGCGGAGGCGGCGACGACCAGTTCGGGCCGGCGCTCGGCGGGCAGCGCCCGGGCGACCTCGTAGCCGAGCAGGGCGCCGAAGCTCTGCCCGTAGAAGCCGAACCGGCCGGTCAGGTACGGGGTGAGGGCCTCCAGGACGGCGTCGACCAGCAGGTCGAAGCTCGCGGGCATCGGGTGGCCGAGCCGGCCGCCGCGGGCGGGCGGGCGCAGCGCCCAGACCTCGGCGACCGGGGCGAGGGCGCGGGCGAGCGGGGTGTAGGCGGTGGCGTCGCCCCCGGCGTGCGGGAAGCAGAACAGCCGGTACGGGCGGTGCGGTTGGGGGGCGGGGACGAACAGCCAGTCCCCCTCGACGCGGGGCCGCACCCGCAGTGCGGTGGTCATGCGCCGGCCGCCCGGGCGCGGGCGGTCAGGGCGGGCCGCGGGGCGGCGGTGCCGGCCGCGACGGCGCGCTCGACGGTGGCGGTGAAGGCGGCGAGGTCGGCCGAGTCGAGGAGGTGGCGCAGCTGGAGTTCGATGCCGAGCCGGCGGCGCAGCAGGTGGACGACCCGCAGCGCGGCGATCGAGTGGCCGCCGAGCGAGAAGAAGTCGTCGGTGGGCCGGACGCCGCCGACGCCGAGCACGGTGCTCCAGACCTCGGCGACCTGCCCGGCCAGTCCGGCGGCCTCCTGCGGCGCGCCTTCCTCGACGGCGGCGGCGGGGGCGGCGGGTACGGGCAGCGCCGCCAGGTCGACCTTGCCGTTCGGGGTGAGCGGCAGGGCGTCCAGCACGGTGATCGTCGAGGGCACCAGGTGGGCGGGGACGGTGGCCCGCAGCCGCTCGGTCAGTTCGGCGGCGGTGACGGCGCCGGTGACGTACCCGGCGAGCCGGCGGTCGCCGGGGGCGGGCTCGTACACGGTGACGGCGGCGGACCGGACGCCCGCCAGCCGGGCCAGGGCGTGCTCGACCTCGCCGAGCTCGATCCGGTAGCCGCGCAGCTTGACCTGGCGGTCCACCCGGCCGACGTACTCCAGCCGGCCGCCCTCGCCGCGCCGGGCCTGGTCGCCGGTGCGGTACATCCTCTCGCCGGGGGCGGTCGGGTCGGCGAGGAAGCGCTCGGCGGTCAGGCCGGGCCGGCCGACGTAGCCGTGGGCGAGGCCGGGCCCGGCCAGGTACAGCTCGCCGACGACGCCGTCGGGGACGGGAGCGAGCTTCTCGTCCAGCAGGTGCAGGCGCACCCCGGGCAGCGGCTCGCCCAGGTGCGGCCCGGGGCCGGTGATCGGCGCGGTGACGGCGTCGACGGTGCACTCGGTGGGCCCGTACAGGTTGAGCGCGTCGATGCCGCCGTCGGCCAGCTCCCGCCAGGTGCGCTCGGGGACGGGCTCGCCGCCCATGAACAGCCGCGGCACCCGGGCGCCGGCGAGCGGCTCGCGCAGCAGCTCCCAGTGCGAGGGGGTCAGGTCGAGGTCGGTGACGGCGTGCTCGGCGAGCAGGGCGGCCACCCGGGCCGGGTCGGCGCGCTGCTCCTCGCCGATGACCAGGACGGTGTCGCCGCGGCAGATCCGGGCCCACTGCTGGACGGAGGCGTCGAAGGAGACACTGGCGTTCCAGCCGACCACACCGGGCTCGGCGCGGTAGGCGCCGGCGGTCTCCAGGGCCTCGACCAGGGCGGCGACGGCGCCGCGCGACACCTCGACGCCCTTGGGGCGGCCGGTGGAGCCTGAGGTGAAGATGACGTAGGCCGGGTCCAGCGGGTGGGCGTGCTCCGGCAGTTCGGGCCCGTCGGCGGCGGCGTCCGGGCGCAGCACCGGCACGCCCTCGGCGGCGGGCAGGCCGTCGGCGCTGATCAGGGCGGCGAGCCGGGCGTCGGCGGCCATGAGGGCGAGCCGCTCGGCGGGGTAGGCCGGGTCGAGCGGGACGTAGGCGGCGCCGGCCCGCCAGACGGCGAGCAGGGCGACCGGCAGGTCGGCGGTGCGGGCGAGGTGGACGCCGACCCGGTCGCCGCGGCCGATGCCGCGCTCGCGCAGGGCGCGGGCCAGGGCGGCGGTGCGGCGGTCGAGTTCGGCGAAGTCCAGGCGGGCCGGGCCCGCGAGGACGGCGGTGCCACCGGGGTGGGCGGCGACGGTGTCGCGCAGGCGGTCCAGCAGATCGGTCATGACGGCTCCTCAGGACTCTCGGGCGGCGGCGGCCATGGTGTGCAGGGCGGCGGCGTAGGTGTCGATGAACTGCTCGGCGGTGCTGTCGGCGACCAGCGAGCGCTGGTGGTCCACGGCGAGCAGCACCCGCTGCGTGACCGGGTCCTGGATCACCGAGGCGCCGAAGGCGAAGCTGTTGGGTTCGTGGCGCAGGGTCGGCTCGGTGCCGATCCGGCCGTCCACGATGCGGGCCGAGCTGAGCCGGCCGAGGGCGTGGAAGCGCAGGTAGCCGAACTGGCTGTCCAGCGCGGTGTCGGTCATCAGCCGGGCGAGCCGGGCGAAGGGCACCCGGCGGTGCGGCATCATGTCCAGCTCCTCCCGGTGGACCTCGCGGACCAGGGCGAGCAGGTCGTCGGTGGGCTCGCAGCTCAGCGGGACGGTGTTGAGGAACAGCCCGTACACCTCGGTGCCGCCGAGCCGTTCCAGCCGGCCGTTGACGGCCAGGCCGGTGGTGACGCGCCGACGTCCGGTGACGGCGGCGAGGGCGTGCAGGTGGGCGGCGAGCGCCACCGACTTGACCGGCACGCCGAGCGCGTCGGCGACGTCGCGCAACTGCTCGGGCGCCTCCGGCAGCACCCGTTCGACGGTGCGCGGCGCCTCGTGGACGTCCTCGCTGCCGGGGAACAGCTGGCCGCTGACGCCGGTCAGCCGCTCGCGCCAGTAGCCGAGCGAGCGCTCGTCCCCGGCGGCCTGCCGTTCGACGGCCACGAAGTCGCGGAAGGCGGTGCGCGGCGGCGGGGCCGGGACGCCGAGCGGGTCGGCGGCGAGGGCGCCGTGGCGCTCCAGGATCTCGGTGAGCAGCGAGGTGAAGCTCCAGCCGTCGAGGATCGCGTGGTGCTCGGAGACGGTGAGCTGGAAGGCGTCCTCGGCGAGGCGCTGCACGGTGATCCGGAACAGCGGCGGCGCGGTGAGGTCGAAGGGCGTCCACCGGTGGGTGTCGAAGACCTCGCGGATCGCGGTGTCCTGGTCCGCCTCCGCCGCGCCGCGCAGGTCGGCGAACTCGACGGGGGCGGGCAGCCGGCCGTGGACGAGCTGCAGCGGTTCGCCGTAGCCGGACAGGTCCAGGCCGGTGCGCAGCACCGCGTGGCGGTCCATGGCCTCGGCGACGGAGCGGCGGAAGGCCTGCTCGTCGAGGTCGCCGGCGATCCGGTAGGAGTTGACGTTGTGGTAGCTGTCGGTGCCGCCGGCGATCTCCATGTGGAAGACCATGGAGAGCTGCATGGACACCATCGGGTAGGCGTCGACGAGGCCGGGCGGCAGGTCGGCGCGGTCCTCCGGGGAGATCAGGGCGAAGGGCTCGCGGGCGTCCCGGTCCTCGGTGACGGGCTTCGCCAGCGGCAGCAGGGCGGCCACGGTGGGGGCGTTGAAGACGTCCCGCAGGCTGAGCCCCCAGCCGCGCTCGTGCAGCGCGCCGGCCAGCTGGACGGCCCGGATGGAGTCCCCGCCGAGGTGGAAGAAGTCGTCGTGGACGCCGATGCCGTCGACCCCGAGGACCTCGGTCCAGACGGCGGCGAAGGCCTCCTCCTCCGGGGTGCGCGGCTCGACGTGGCGCCCGCCGGTGGCGGCGCCGCGCTGGCCGGGGGCGGGCAGGGCGGCGCGGTCCACCTTGCCGTTGACGGTGAGCGGCAGCGCGTCCAGCACGGTGTAGCTCGCCGGGACCATGTACGGGGGCAGCGAGCGGCCGAGGAAGGCGCGGACGTCGGCGGGCTCGCGGCCGGTGACGTACGCGGCGAGGCGGTCCTCGTGCACGGTGACGACGCAGGCGTCGACGTCCGGGTGGGCGGCGAGCGCGTTCTCGATCTCGCCGAGCTCGATCCGGAAGCCGCGCAGCTTGACCTGGAAGTCGGCGCGCCCGATGTACTCCAGTCCGCCGCCGGGCAGCCGGCGGGCGACGTCGCCGGTGCGGTAGAGCCGGGCACCGGGCGGGCCGTACGGGTCGGCGACGAAGCGGCCCGCGGTGAGGCCGGGGCGGCCCCAGTAGCCGTGGGCGAGGCTGCCGCCGCCGATGTACAGCTCGCCGGCCGCGCCGGGCGGCACCGGCCGCAGCCAGTCGTCCAGGACCTGGGCGCTCAGGTGCGGCATCGGGGTGCCGATCAGGCTGCGCTCGAAGCCGGCGCTGCCGGCCAGGTCGTGGGTGGTGACGTGGACGGTGGTCTCGGTGATGCCGTACAGGTTGCACAGCCGGGCCGGGGGCGGCGGGTCGAGTTCGAACCAGCGCTGGACGACGGCCGGGTCCAGCGCCTCCCCGCCGAGCATGATCCACTTCAGTGCGGGCAGGGCGCGCGGACTGCGGCGCAGCACCGGCTCCAGCTGGCGCAGCGCGGAGGGGGTGAGGCAGAGGCAGGAGACGGCCTCCTCCTCCAGCAGCTGGGCGAACTCCTCCGGCGAGCGGCTGGTCACGTACGGGACGACGACCAGGCGGGCGCCGTGCAGCAGGGCGCCCCACATCTCCCAGACCGTCCAGTCGAAGGCGTAGCTGTGGAACAGCGTCCAGGTCTCCCGCGGGCCGAAGCCGAAGTGCCGCTCGCCGTCCGCCATCAGCCGGCTGACGTGCTCGTGGGCGACGGCGACGCCCTTGGGGCGGCCGGTGGAGCCGGAGGTGAAGATGACGTAGGCGACGTCGCCGGGGCGTCCGGCGGCCGGCGGGCGGGTGTCGGGGCGGGCGGCCAGGTCGGCGGCCTCGGCCGTCAGGTCGTAGGCCCGCCAGGGGCCTTCGGGCACCCGGTCCGGGCGGTCGGTGACGACCAGGGTGGCGCCGGTGTCGCCGAAGACGAGCGCGGCGCGGTCGGCGGGGGCGGCGAGGTCGACGGGCACGTAGGCGGCGCCGGTCTTGAGCACGCCGAGGACGGTGACCAGGACGTCGGCGGTGCGCTCCAGCAGCATGCCGATCCGGTCGCCTGGGCCGGCGCCGCGGGCGCGCAGGGCGTGGGCGAGGCGGTTGGCCCGGCGGTCCAGTTCGGCGTAGCTCAGAGTGCGGTCGGGGTCGCTGACGGCGGGCCGGTCCGGGTGGGCGTCGGCGGCCCGCTCGAACAGGTGGTGCAGGCAGTGGCCGGGGGTGTCGGTGGCCGCCGTCGGGTCGGCGGCGGCGCCGGCCGCCCGGGTGGTCAGCCGCAGCACGGTGGCGTCGGGGTCGTCCAGGGCGGCGGTGAGCAGGGTGTCGTACTCGGCGGCGAGGCGGCGGACCGTTCCGCCGTCGAACAGGTCGCTGCGGTACTCGGCCTCGCCGCGCAGCTCGCCGCCGTGCTCCCCGCCGGTCTCGCCGCCGGTCTCGCCGCGGTTCTCCCCGCCGTCGAAGACCGACCAGGTGAGGTCGAACTTGCTGGTGCCGTTGGAGCGCACCCGGCTCACCGCCATGGCCGCCGGGCCGAGCGCCAGCGGGGTGCGGTCCTCGCCGTGGGCGCCGAACACCACCTGCACCAGCGGCGGGTGCTGGGCGCTGCGGGCGCCGCCGAGCAGGTCGACGATCCGGTCGAAGGGCAGGTCGAGGTAGCCGTACGCCTCGAAGGCGACGTCCTGGACGTGCTCCAGCAGGTCCCGGAAGCCCATCGTGGGCGCGAGCCGCAGGCGCAGCGGCACCAGGTTGACGAAGTAGCCGAGCAGGTGCTCCAGTTCGGGGCGGTCGCGGGTGGTGACCGGGGTGCCGACGACCAGGTCCTCGGCGCCGGTCCAGCGGTTCAGCAGCAGGGCGAAGGCGGCCAGCTGGACGGTGAACGGGGTGACGCCCTGCGCCTCGGCCAGGGCGCGGACCCGGGCCGCCGTGCCGGGGGTGAGGCCGAACTCCTCGGTCCGGCCGGCCGCGCCGCGCTCGGCGGGCCGGGGCCGGTCGGTGGGCAGCTCCAGCAGGGCGGGGGCGCCGTCCAGCCGCTCCTTCCAGTAGGTCAGGTGCTCCTCGTACGAGGTGCCGAGCTGCTCCCGCGCGTAGTCGGCGTACTGGACCGTCAGCTCCGGCAGTTCGGCCTCCCGGCCGCGCACCGCCGCGCCGTACAGCTCGGCGAGCTCGCGCTCGAAGACCTCGGCGGACCAGCCGTCCCAGACGATGTGGTGGACGGTGAACAGCACGGTGGTGCGCTCGTCGGCGAGCCGGAACGCCTCGGCGCGCAGCAGCGGTCCGGCGGCCAGGTCGAAGGGCTCGGCGCAGCGGGCGGCGAGCAGTTCCTCCAGGCGCCGCGCCTGGCCGGGGCCGCTCAGCGGGCGCAGGTCGGTCACCGCGAGCGGCACGGTGAGGCCGTGGTGCACCTGCTGGCGGGGGCCGTCGGGGTGCAGCGCGAAGGTGGTGCGCAGCGCCTCGTGGCGGGCGGTCACGGCGTCCAGCGCGCCCTGGAGGAGCGCGAGGTCGAGCGGGCCGGTGACGTCGAGGGTCCAGGGGGTGCAGTAGGTGACGGCGCTCGGGTCGAGGCGGTCGAGGAACCAGAGGCCGCGCTGCAGCCCCGAGGCGGGCGCGGTGCGCGCCGGGTGGTCGGACGGGCTCACGGCCTCGTTCCCTTCGTGTGCGGTGCGGGCCGTCACCGGGCGGCCAGCCGTTCGGCGATGGCGCTCACGGTCCGGGCCCGGAAGACCAGTTGCGGGGGGACGCGGCTGCCGGTCTCCCGGGACAGCCGCATCGCGACCCGGACGGCGGCCAGCGAGTTGCCGCCGATCCGGAAGAAGTTGTCCTCGCGGCCGACCTCGGCGAGGTCGAGCACCTCGCGCATCGCGTCGGCGACCAGCCGTTCGGCCTCGGTCAGCGGGTCGGCGGCGGTGGCGCGGCGTCCGGCGGGGGCGGGCAGCGCCTTGCGGTCCACCTTGCCGTTGTGGTTGAGCGGCAGGGCGTCCAGGACGTCGAGGGTCGCGGGCACCATGTGCTCGGGCAGCAGGCCGGCCAGGTGGTCGAGCAGGGCGTCCGGCTCGGGGGCGTCCGGGCCGACGGTGACGTAGGCGGCGAGCCGGCGGTCGCCCGGGGCGGGCTCGTGGACGGCGACGGCGGCCTCCCGGACGGCCGGGTGGCGGGTGAGCGCGTCCTCGACCTCGCCGGGCTCGACCCGGAAGCCCCGGATCTTGATCTGGTCGTCGATCCGGCCGGTGACCTCCAGCAGGCCCTCGGCGTTGACGTAGCCGAGGTCCCCGGTGCGGTAGAGGCGCTCGCCGGGGGCGCCGTACGGGGAGGCGACAAAGCGCTCGGCGGTCAGAGCGGGCCGGCCGAGGTAGCCGTAGGCGAGGCCGCCGCCGGTGGCGTACAGCTCGCCGGTCACGCCGGGCTCGACGGGGAGCAGCCGCTCGTCCAGGACGAGGACGCCCTTGCCGTTGAGGGCGACGCCGATCGGCACGGAGCTGCCGGTGACGTCCTCGGGGCCGACCCGGTGGCAGGTGGTCAGGCCGAGGCTCTCGACCGGGCCGTAGCCGTTGGCGACGGCCAGTTCCGGGTAGGCCTCCAGGGCCTTGGCGACGTGGGTGACGGAGGCCCGCTCGCCGGCGGTGATGGCGAGCTTCAGACCGTCGTAGGTCTCCGGGAAGTCCTCCAGCAGGAAGTTGAACAGGCTGGCGGAGAGCTGGAGTTGGGTGACGCCGTGGCGGCGGGTCAGCTCGGCGATGGTCTGCGGGTCCGGCCGCTGGCCGGGCTGCAGGACGCAGGCGCCGCCGAAGCAGAGCGCGCCGTACAGCTCCAGGGCGAAGGCGTCCCAGGAGACCGGCGAGCACTGCAGCCAGACCTCGTCCGGGCCGAAGCGGGCGTAGTCCTGGCCGAGGTAGGTGGTGGTGAGGGCGCGGTGCGGGACGGCGGCGCCCTTGGGGCGGCCGGTGGAGCCGGAGGTGAACATCACGCAGGCGAGGTCGCCGCCGTCGACCGGCAGGCCGAGGTCGTGCGCCGCGTGGCCGGCCAGTTCGGCGGCCGAGGCGTCCAGGTCGACGAGGCGCTCGACGGGGAAGGGCACGGTGGCCCGCCGGTGGGTGACCACCGTCGAGGCGCCGGTGTCGGCGACGGCGCCGGCCAGCCGCTCGGCCGGGAAGTCCGGGTCGAGCAGGGTGTAGGCGGCGCCGGTCTTGAGGGCCGCCAGCAGGGCGACGACCATCTCGGGACCGCGCTCGGCCAGCACCGCGACGGTGTCGCCGCGGCCGGTGCCGAGGCCCGTCAGGTGGCGGGCGAGCCGGTTCGCGGCGGCGTTCAACTCGCCGTAGCTCACGGTCCGTTCGCCGGAGACCAGGGCGACGGCCGCCGGGTTCCGGGCGGCCCTCGCCTCGAACAGGGCGTGCACCGGCACCTCGACGGCGGCGGCCAGGGTGCCCAGCCACTCCTCGCACAGCCCGGCCATGGTGGCGGGCTCGAAGAGGTCGCTGTCGTACTCGAAGCGGCCGGTGAAGCCGGTGCCGAGGTCGTCCACCGAGACGGACAGGTCGAAACGGGAGACCGGGTTGGAGTGCAGGGCCCGGGTGACCGCGTGCCCGCCGACCGTGAACGGCCTCGGGTCCAGCGGGTGCAGCTCCAGCAGCACCTGGCAGAGCGGGTTGCGGTCCTCGGGGCGCTCGTCGAGCACGGCGTTCGCGATGTCGTCGAAGGGCACCTCCTGGTGCCGGTAGCCGCCGATCGACACCTCGCGCACGTGCCGGACCAGCTCGCGGAAGGAGGCGCCCTCCTCCAGCTTCAGCCGCAGCGGCAGCAGGTTGACGAAATAGCCGATCAGTCCGTCGAGTTCGGCCCGGCCGCGGACGTTCACCGGGGAGCCGAGCACCAGGTCGCGCTGCCCGGTCCGGCGGTGCAGGGTGAGCGCCAGCCCGGCCAGCAGCACCATGAACGGGGTGGCGTCCTCGCTGCGGGCGAGCGCCCGGACGGCCTCGGAGACCGGGCCCGGCATGGCGAAGCGGTGGAAGGCGCCGCGGAAGGCCTGCTCCTCGGGGCGGGGGTGGTCCGGCGCCAGCGCGGGATCGGTCGGGGCGTCGCGCAACCGCTCGCGCCAGTAGTCGAGTTGCTCTTCCACGGTGTCGTCCCGGTACTGCCAGGCGGCGTAGTCCCCGTACTGGACGGCGAGCTCCGGCAGCCCGGCCGGGCGCCCCTCGGCCGACGCGGCGTACAGCTCCTGGAGTTCGGCCTCCAGCACCGCCAGCGAGCCCTCGTCCCAGACGATGTGGTGGAGGGCCAGCAGCAGCGTGGTCGCCCCGCCGGCCCGGAACACCCGGGCCCGCACCAGCGGCCCCCGCTCCAGGTCGAAGGGCTCCAGCGCGGCCTCGGCAACGAGCGCGTCCACCTGCTCGGCGGTGGTCTCGGTGAGCGTGAACGGCAGCTCCACGGACGGGTGGACGACCTGGCGCGGACCGTCCTCGGCGAGCTCGAAGGTCGTCCGCAGGCTCTCGTGCCGCTCGACCACGGCGGCCAGCGCCCGCCGCAGCAGCTCGGGGTCGACCGGGCCGGAGAAGCGGAACACCCAGGGCACCACGTAGGTCGGCGCGTCCGGGTTCCACTGGTCGAGGAACCACAGGCCGCGCTGGAACTTGGACAGCGGGGCCTCGGTGGCGCCGCTCCTGGTCAGCGCCGGACGCTCGCCGCCGGACGCGGAGGTCACCGCGGCGGCGAACTCGGCCAGCGTCGGCGCGTCGAAGATGGTGTACGGCGACACCATGCCGAAGACGTCGAAGACCCGGCCCACCACCCGGACGGCGGTCAGCGAATCGCCGCCCAGGTGGAAGAAGTTGTCGTCGGCGCCGACCTCCGGCACCCCGAGCACGTCCGCCCAGACCGCGGCGATCAGCTGCTCGGCGGGGGTGCGCGGCGGGCGGCCGACCGGCTTGCCCTCCGGCGCGGCCTGCGGCTCGGGCAGCGCCCCGCGGTCCACCTTGCCGCCGGCCGTCAGCGGGAAGGCCTCCAGCGCGGTGACCGTCGCCGGGACCATGTGCTCGGGCAGCCGCTCGGCCAGCCAGGCGCGGGCCTCGGCGTACCCCGGCGCGGCACCGGTGACGTACGCGGCCAGCCGGCCCTCGTGGGCGACCACCACGCAGCCGGTGACGCCGGGGTGACCGGCCAGCACCTGCTCGATCTCGCCGGGCTCGACCCGGAAGCCGCGGATCTTCACCTGGTGGTCGCTGCGGCCGAGGAACTCCAGCGGGCCGTCCTCGGCGGTGCGGCGCACCAGGTCTCCGGTGCGGTACATCCGGGCGCCGGGGGTGCCGTCCGCCGGCGCGAACGGGTCGGCGACGAAGCGGCCGGCGGTGAGGCCGGGGCGGCCGAGGTAGCCGGAGGCCAACAGCGGCCCGCCGACGTAGAGTTCGCCGGTCTCGCCGGGCTCCACCGGGCGCAGCCGCTCGTCCAGGACGTGGAGCCGGCGCCCGCCGACCGCGGTGCCGATCGGCACCCGGGCGGCCGGCTGCTCCGGCCGCGCCGGTTCGCCGTCGAGCCGGTGGGTGGTGGCGGTGACCACGGTCTCGGTCGGACCGTACGCGTTCAGCAGCGGCACCCCGGTGGCCGACCACCAGGCCGCGGCGGTGGCGGGCTCCAGCTTGTCGCTGCCGGAGACCATCAGCCGCAGGGTGCGCGGCACCCGGCCGCCGAGGGCCGCCACCACGTCCTGGAAGTAGCCCGCGGCCAGGTTGGCGACGGTGACGCCCTCGGCGTCCAGCAGGTCCAGCAGCGCGGCCGGGGCCAGGAGTCGCCGCTCCGGCAGGACCAGGCAGGCCCCGGCGGACAGCGTGCCGAGCACCTGCTCCACCGCCACGTCCACGGTCGGGCGGGCGAACTGCAGCACCACGTCCCGCTCGGTCAGGCCGAAGGCCCCGACGATGCCGGTCAGGTGGCCGGTGAGTGCGGCGAGCGGGACGTGCACGCCCTTGGGGCGGCCGGTGGTGCCCGAGGTGTAGATGACGTAGCCGGCGCCCGCGTTCCCGCCCGGGCCCGTGCCGAGCTCGGTGAGCTCCTCGCCGTCGAGGGCGAGGCAGGCCCCGGCGTCCTCGGTGATCCACCGGTTGCGCTCCTCGGGGGCCTCCCGGTCCAGCGGCAGGTAGGTGGCACCCGCCCGCAGCACCGCCAGCAGCGCCACCACGTGGTCCAGCCGGTCGCGTCCGGTGACGGCGACCGTCCGCCCGGGGGCGATCCGGGCGGCGAGGGCGGCGGTCAGGCCGTCCAGCTCCCGGTAGCTGATGCTCCGGCCGGCGGCCCGGACGGCCGGCCGTTCCGGGAAGCGGGCGACGGCGGCGGCGAACGGCGCGAAACCGGACGGCGCGAAACCGGACGGTGCGAGTTCGGGCTCCGGGAATTCGGTTGCCGGGAATTCGACGGGAAAACCGCGCGAGGACATCATCCAACCCCAGATCGTGAGAGAAATCGGCGACGAAAGCGACGATAGGGGGAATTCGACGGCCCTATCGGCAGAACGAGCGGAAGGAAATCGGCAGTTTCATCATGCCGCTTCCCGAGCAGGCCAGGGCTACCGGCCGGAGGCGGTGAAGGAATTCCCGGGGGACCAGACGTCGTCCCGGCCCAGGGCCTCGGGAGAGTACTTCCCGAGCGAACTGATCAGCAGCCGGAGCTCCAGCGCCAGGCATTCCGCGAAGCGGCGGAGCCCGGATTCCCGGTCCTCGGCGACGGCGAGCAGCGCCGCCCGCCCGAGGCCCACCGCGCGGGCCCCCAGCGCCAGGCTCTTGACCGCCCGGGCGCCTTCCCAGATCCGCCCGGAGACCAGCAGGGAGGGCGGCGGAGCGTCCGCCAGCCGGCGCAGGCACTCCGCGAGCGGCAGACCGACATGCGGCAGGAACACCCCCGGCGCCCAGCCGGTGCCGCCCTCCGCGCCGTCCACCACGACGGCGTCCGCTCCGGCCTCGTGCGCCACCCGGGCGGCCTCGGCCACGTCCCGGCCGGGGTAGAGCTTCACCCAGATCCGCACCCGCGGGTAGTTGTTGCGCATCAGCCGGATCTGCTGGCGCAGGATCTCGGCGGTGAAGGTGCCCGGGGTCGCGGCGCGCAGCACCCGGCCGTCACCGAACAGCGGGTCGAGACCGAAGCGGTCGCCGAGCGCGGCGGCGGCGTCCGCGTCCAGCACGGTCATTCCGCCGAGGCCCGGCTTGGCGCCCTGGCCGACCTTCAACTCGAAGGCCAGCCGCCCGGATTCGAGCAGCGGCAGGGCCGCCGGATCGCTGTGGACGAGGTTCCACACCTCGGCGTCGGCGTCCTCGGTGCTCTGCTGGACGGCCACGCCGCCGAGCCCGTCCGGCAGTTCCTCGGCGTAGGCGCGCAGCCGGCCGAGCAGGGTGCGGTCGGCGGCCTCGCCGAGCCGGCCGTAGCCGTTGACCGGCACCACGTTCTCGCCGATCACCATCGGGATCCCGAGCGCCCCGGCCTGCCGGCTCAGGGCCAGCCCGAGATCGCCGCCGGCCGCCCGGGTGGAGCCGGTCGCGGAGACGTACACCGGCAGCGCCGAGGCGAACCCGCCGATGACGGTGGCGAGTTCGACGTCCCGGTAGTCGGGCTCGCGGCCGAGGTCGATCAGCTTGGCGAGCCGCTGCGGCAGGAACAGCGGCGGGACGATCCGCAGGGCGTCCAGGGCGTCGGCGGGCGCCGCCTCCCCGGGCCCGCCGGCCCCGAACAGCACGTGCCCGTACTCCTCGGCGGGCGGGAACGCCGCAGACGCGCCGGCGCGGGCCCGACGCCGGACCTCCTCCTCCGGGAAACCCGGTGCGCTCAGATCGCTCACGGTGACACGACCCCCGCGAGCTTCGGGAACGCGCTGGCCTGCCAGACGGCGTCCAGCCCCGCGACGTACCGGGTGAGCCGCTCGACTCCGATGCCGAAGCCCGCGCTGGCCGGTACGCCCTCGCGCACCAGGTCCAGGTACCAGCGGTACTTCTGCGGGTTCTCGCCGGTCTCCCGCATCCGGGTGATGATCTCCGCGTAGTCGTTGGTCCGCTGGCTGCCGCTGCACAGCTCGCCGTAGCCCTCGGGCGCGAGCAGGTCGAAGTTCCGCAGCAGGCCAGGGTCCTGAGGGTGCTCGCGGTCGTAGAAGCCGCGCGAGCCCTTCGGGTAGTCGGTGACGAAGAACGGCCGGTCACGCCGGGCGGACAGCAACGCCTCGCCCTCCCAGTCGAGTTCGGCCTCCGCGCTCTGCGGGTGTCCGATCCCGCGCAGTTCGGCGACCGCCTCGGCGTGCCGGATCCGGCCGAAGGAGCCCTTCAGGAGTTCGGCGAACGCCTGCGGGTCCCGGCCGAGTTCGGCGAACTCCTTGGGCAGTTCGCGCAGCACGCCGTCGACCATGTGCACCACCAGGTCCTCGGCCAGCTGGACGACATCGTCCCGGCTCGCGCCGGCGACCTCCACGTCCAGCTGGTGGAACTCGGCCAGGTGCCGGCTCGTCCCGGCGGTCTCCAGCGGCTCCAGCCGGACGTTCGGGGCGATGCAGAAGATCTTGTCGAAGGCGAGCAGCGAGGCCTGCTTGTACAGGATCGCGCTGGTCATCAGCTTGTAGCGGTGGCCGTAGTAGTCGATGTCCACCTGCTTGGAGCCGCGCGCGCCGGGGTCGGTGACCGGACCGATGATCGGCGGCAGCAGCTCGGTGAAGCCCCGGCCGCGCAGGAACTCGCGGGCGGAGGTGAGCAGTTGCTGCTGGATCCGGAGCGCGCTGCGGGTGGCCGGTGCGGTCAGGTGGCAGCCCGGATCGGTCGGGGGCAGGGGCGTGGCGTCGGCCATGGCCGGGGTCCTCTTCTCTCGGGGAGTGTCCGTGGTCGTTCGGCGTGAAGTGGTGTCGGGCATACGGTGGTTCGACGTGGAGCAGCGGCGCCGCGGGCCCGGTCGGACGGGTCAGCGCGCCGCGGGCAGGCCCCGGGCCGCGGACGCGGACGCCGCCGCGGCCGCGTACTCGGCCCTGCCGTCGTAGCCGCGCTGGACGTGGGAGAGGGCGGCCAGCAGCCCGGCCGAGCCGAGGATCGGCGTACGGCCGCGCTCGCCGAGCCCCGCGATCGGCATCGAGCCGACCGCGGACCAGTGCAGCCGCCCGTCCGGTCCCAGCGAGCTGCGCGTACGCCCGGCGTTGTCGGGGTGGAGGCAGTACGGCACGTCCAGGTAGCCGGCCGCGAACGCCCGCACCAGGGCGCGCCCGACGTCGGCGTCGAGGTCGAGCACCGCCCCGATCAGCGCCCTGGCCTCGGCCTCGATCCCGGTGTCCGGTGGCGCGGCGGGCCTCGGGCGGGCACGCTCCGCCGTGGCGGCCGCGGCGGCCGCCTCCAGCGCCCGGACGTTCTCGGCGACGGTCGGGATCCGGTGCGCCTCGGCCGTGGTCTTGACGATCAGCCGGGCCGCGCCGCCGCGCACCGAGAGCCGCGCCGCGTCCTCCAGCAGCAGCCGCGCGCCGCCGGGCGAGCGCGGGTACACGCCCATGTACGCGTACACCACGAGGTGCCAGTCGACGTCCGCGAGCAGCTCCCCCGCGATCCGGCCGAGCGCGGCGAGCGCCTCCTCGTCCTGGCGGGCGTTGGCCTGCTGGGCGTAGCTGAGCGAGATGCTGCGCAGCCCGTGCGCCCGGAAGAACAGCGCCTCCAGCACGCTGACGGCGATCAGCAGCGAGGGCGGGCAGAGCTGGCCCATCAGGCAGCCGCCGAACGTCTCCAGGTGCGGCTCGGCGCCGAACTCCCACGTGGACGCCAGGAGTTCACAGCTCGTGCGCCAGCGGGCGACCGACTCGTGGAGCGGGGTGCGGCCGTACGGCAGACAGTAGGAGACCGGCCCGCCCTCGCTGGCGTCCAGGCCGGCCGCCAGCAGGGCATGGAAGATCCGCTCCGGGGCGGCCGAGCCGTGCCGGACCTGCACCGGGAAGCCCGCGTCCGCCACCCCGCGCAGCACCTCCCGGGTGACGTCGACCGGGTGGGTGACGATCGGGTAGCCGTTGAGGCCCGCCCCGGCGGCCAGGGCGCGCCTTGCGGCGGCGAGGTCGCCGGTGCGGGTGTAGCTGTCCAGGGTGATGGTGCCGACGGTGACGGCGGCCGCGTCCCGGGTGGCCAGCAGGCCCTCCCGCATCCGGGCCGCGTCTGCCATGCCCATCCGCGGCTGGACCACCAGGGCGCCAGCCTCGGCGGCCTGCGCCACGAAGGCGCCGAAGCCCGCCCGGCCCGGGCCCGTCTCCGCAGGGCCGAGCGCTGACAACCCCGTCACAGCAGCACCCCGGGGCCTGTCTCCAGACTCGCCCTGGAGCGCAGCCCGGCGACGAACTCGCGGAACCCGGCCACCGCCGCGCCCTCCTCGAAGACCGCGTCGAAGCCGGCCGCCAGCAACTCCCGCTCGCGGTCCGGGTCGTCGGCTCCGGCGATGCCGAGCTTGCCGCCGATGACGGTCGGGGTGCGCCGCAGTTCCGGGCAGGCGCGGAGGGCCTCGATCACCCGCAGGCCCTCCTGGTGGCCGTGCCCGTTGACGCTGCTGATCACGATCAGGTCCGGTTCGATCCGGCGGCATTCGGAGAGCAGCAGCGCGTCCGGGACGCAGGCGCCCAGATTCGTCACCCGGTGGCCCGTCTCCTCCAGCAGGACCTGGAGGAACACCAGGTTCCAGGTGTGCGAATCCGAGGCGGTCGTCGTCACGACGACGGCCAGACCGTTCTGTTCGGCGTTCCCGTGCTCCACAACTCAGCCCTCATCGGTAGAGATCGTCGATGGCGTTCCGGCGCGCTCCTCGCGGTGGTCCGGCCCCACGGAGAACGCTAGGAACGATCGGGCCGGGCAAGCGGCAGCTCCTGCGGCATTAAGCGGCAGAATCGGCGCGGTGGGCGGAATCGGCGGATGCGGCGGCCTGCCGACGCGTCGCGGTCGGCCCGCGACGGCCGGCCCGCGACGGCGGCCCCCGACGGTCAGCCCGCGACGGCCAGCAGCGGGACGTCCCCGCCCGCCCCGATCCGGACCCTCGGCTCCTCCCGGACGAGGCGCCGGCACAGGTTGAGCACCGTGAAGCGCACGCCGTCCCGGGCGGGCACGCTGCGGATCAGCCCGCGCGACAGCAGTTCGTGCACCGTGGCGAGGCAGGTCTGCAGCGCCCAGCCGCTGCGGACCACCGCGTCCTCCCCCGACCAGTCCCCCGGTTCGTCCACCAGCACCTCCAGCAGCGCCCACTGACGGTCAGTCAGGCAGAGGATCGCGGGCTCCAACTCGTCCCGCAGGTCACCGCGCGCGCCGAACACCACCGGCGGCGCGGCCAGGGTGAACGGGACGGCCCCCAGCCGGTCCACCAGCTGGGCGGTGGACTGCACCAGCGCCCACCCCGCCGCCCGCTCCAACGCGCCCGGCAGGCCGTCGAGGTGGCGGCAGAGCTCCGCGACGGCGGGTGCCTCGGAGCGCTCCAGGGTGTAGCCGGGGCGCAGCCGGCACAGGTGCGAGAGCAGCAGCCGGACGGCTCCGACCTGCGCCAACGCCTCCGGCTCGGCGTCGAGTTCGGGGGCCGGGACGGGCAGCGGCGCGAGCGGGATGACCTGGCCGCCGGGCAGCGGCCTGGCCTGCCGGGCGGTGATCAGCACCCGCAGTCCGGGGCAGTGGTGGAACAGCCCGTCCAGCTGCCCGGCGTCCACCCCGCCGTCGGCGCCGTCCAGGACCAGCAGGGCGGGCCGGTCGCCGATGTCGCGGACGAGGTCGTCCAGCGGCGCGCGCCAGGGGTGCGGGCCGCCGCCGCAGTCCACCCAGCGCACCGACCAGCGAACGGCCAGGTGCAGCCGGCGGGCGACCTCCAGGGCGAGCCGGGTCTTGCCCACCCCGCCGAGGCCCACCAGCGAGACCAGCCGGTCGCCGTGTACGGCGAAGGCGTCGGCCAGCACCTCGGCCTCCATCTCCCGGCCGACGATCGCCCCGCGCGCCACCGGCGGGGCGGCCGGCGCGGCCGCCGGCTCGTCCGCGAGCGGGTGCCGGCGGGCGGCCTCCTCGAAGTCGGCCCGGCTGCGGCCCTCCAGCCGCAGCGCGTCCGCCAGCAGCCGGACGGTCTCGTTGCGGGGCCTGCGCACCCGGCCGCTCTCCATGTCCCGGATCGCCCGCACGCTCAGGGTCGCGTGGTCGGCCAGGCACTGCTGGGTCAGCCCGATCCGCTCGCGCCGTAGCCGCAGCAGCTCGCCGAAGACCGTCGCCGTTCTCACCGCTTGCACCGACTGCCCGCCGTCCATGCCTCGTCTGCCCTTCGTGGTCCGGACTCCTCCTGGCGTCGGGACCGGTGGCGGCATCAGCGCCGGGTGCCCGTCCGGCCCGTGGTCCGGCCGTACGGGCCCCGTGTCCAGGCTGCGCCTCCGACACCGGCTCCCTTCGGTTCCCGATGCTGCAGGCTCGCCGTCTACGCCCGATCAACGGCCGATCACCGGCCCCACCCACGACCTTCACCCGGGCCTCACAGTCCGGTTCCGTACGTCCGACGCCGCGCCGGCGGCCCGGTCACCCGGCGGGCAACGCGGCGGGCACCCGGCGGGCAGGCGACCGGCACAACGGCGGCCCGGACCCCGGCGGGTGCCGGGATCCGGGCCGGGCGCGCGGTCAGCGCCAGGCGTCCCGCGAGGTCACTCGGCCGCCTTCTTGAGGCCGCCGACGCACAGCGCCCAGATGACCAGGGCGTCGATCCCGATCAGGATCGCGGCCCACGCCGGGTAGTACGGCAGCCAGAGGAAGTTGGCGATGATGCCCAGCGAGGCGACGGCCACACCGAAGATGCGGGCCCACAGGGCGCCGCTGAAGACCGCGATGCCCGCCACCATGATGAGGACACCGATGATCAGGTGGATCCACCCCCACCCCGCGCTGTTCAGCGAGTACACGTAGTTGCGGGTGACGACGACCAGGTCGTCCTTGGCGATCGCGGAGATCCCCTCCATGATCGCCATGAGACCGCCGGTGATCAGCATGACCCCGGCGAAGATGGTCCATCCGGACGCATAGGGATGCCGCTGGGGCTGGGGGATCTGACTGCTGCCGACTCCACTGACGCTGCTGGTCATGACAGTGACTCCTTCGATGGCAACCGCCTCGCGGGCCGCGGTGGGCGGGAGGGTGGAACAGAAGTCCTACGTTCACGTTAGAACCGGATCCCGGTCCTGTCGTTCGCACGGATCCGGCCGCGGCCGCGGAGCGTGACCGCCGCCCCGTACGACCACGTGGGGTTCCCTCAGTCCTCGTCCCGCGGATTCCCGGCCCCGACCCGCCCGGAGGCGGCGAGCAGCGCCAGCACGGCGAGGACGGCGAGGAGCACGAGGGCGAGCAGCAGCACGGTCAGCACCGTCGGGTGGTTCCAGAGGGCGAACACCAGGGCGACGATCAGCAGCGCCGCGAGGACGAGCCAGCGGCGGTGGGCGTCGGTCCAGGTACCGGCCCGCCCGGTGTGCACGCCGTGCGCGCCGCTCCACCGGGCGACCGAGTCCGCGGTGTGGTCCGCCCGGCCTCGCACGGCGCGCGGCAGGCGGCCCGCCCCGGAGAGGTACGCGCCGAGCGCCACCACCACGCCCAGCACGATCGCGGTGCGCAGACTGACCCGTAGGAACCTCACCAGCGTGTCGAAGATCGCGGCCGCGGCGTCCGGGGACTGGACGGTGGGCGGCAGGTGGTCGAGGTAGTAGTGCCGGGCGACCACCAGGGCGATCGCCACCAGCAGACTGGCCCCGGCCGCTCCGAGCGCCGTGGCCACCAGGGCGCGGCGCCGACGCCGCGCCAGCAGGACGCCGACCAGGCCGAGCAGCACGGTGAGCACCGGCAGCCAGTTGCCCAGCACGTCCAGCGCGTGCGCGGCGCCGCGGGCCTTGGCCAGCTCGTCGGACTGGAACAGCACCATCTGCTTGTGCACTTCCGGGATCTTCTCGGCCGGGGTGAGCCCCGCGGCCACCAGATCCTGCTTCAGCTGGTCCACGGCCTTGCCGACGTCGAGGGTGACCGTGCCGTCGGTGACCCCGACGGCGCCGCGGCCGTGTCCGGTCAGGGCGTGGACCACGGCCGTGTGGGCGGCGCGGTTCGCCTCGGTCCAGACGGTGTCGAAGGCGTCGCTGCGCACCACCCTGGTCGCCGCCGCGGTGACCACCTGGTCCACCGCGTCGTCGATCTTGGGCCCCAGCGACTTGACGGCGGACGCGGCCCGGGGCGGCAGCCCCTGCGACTGCAGCCAGGCGGCCAGGTCGGAGGCGACCTCCGGGCCGTTCACCTTCACGTCCACCGCCTCGGTGATCCGGTGGACCGCGGCGTCCTGGACCGCGGTGTTCCTCGCCAGCGGCGCGACCGTGCTGACGTACCGGTCGGTGTCCAGCGCGATGTCGTGCACCCAGACGGTGAGCAGCGAGACCGGCACCAGGATGCAGGTCAGCGTGATCAGCACGGCCGACACGGTGCTCATCACGATCCGGCCCGCCCGGGAGGAGTGCCCGTGCCCCGCGGGGGCGCTGCCGCCACCTGTCGGCGGCCCGTCGCCCGGCGGGGGCCCGCCCGCCGGAGGCCCGGACGGCTGGAGCCCGCCCTGCGGCGGCTCGGACGGCTGGGGCCCGGACGGCTGGGGTTCACTCGGTCCGTTCAACAGCTCTCCCGGCACTCGTCGCGCGGCCATGGCACCGCTGGACACCATTCACGCCGCAAGGGCCCCCGCGCGGCACGCCGGGCTGGGCCGCCCGGACGAGGGGGCACCGGGCCGTTCCTCACCCCGGGCAGGTGATCCGCCGGCATGACGCCGCCCCCTAGCGTCGGAAGCAGCGCCTCGCCCGACGGGCCGGACGAGGGACCCACGTGGAAGGGAGCACCGCCATGACCGAGGACGACCTCGCCGAAACCGGACCGATCGACTACCTGGTGGTCGAGTTCCCCGGCAACCGGATGACAGGAGAAGCGCTCCCGCTGCTGATCGACCTGGTGGACCGGGGCCTGATCCGCATCCTGGACTTCGCGTTCGTGCGCAAGGACACCGACGGCACCGTCGCGGGCATGGAGATCGCCGACTTCGACGGTGACGGCCGGCTGGACCTGGCCGTCTTCGAGGGCGTCGGATCGGGCCTGCTCGACGAGGACGACCTGAGCGAGGCCGCCGGGGTCATCGAGCCCGGCAACTCGGCCGGCGTGCTCATCTACGAGAACACCTGGGCCGCGCCGTTCGCCGCGGCCCTGCGCCGGAGCGGCGCCCAGGTGGTCGCCAGCGGCCGGGTGCCGATGCAGGAGCTGATGCAGTCCCTGGACGCGCTGGACGGCACCGAGGGGGACGGGAACGACGCATCGGACGGCTCCGGCTCCGGAACGTCCGCCACCGGGTGAACCCGCCGAGAGGAGAACGAACCATGCCAGGTCTGCTGCGCGGTGTCGCGCGCACCGCCGTCGTCGCCGGCACGGCGACCGCCGTGTCCAACCGGGTGTCCCGTCGTCAGGCGGGCCGCTGGGCCCAACAGGACGTGGTGGCCGAGCCCGCGCCGCCCCCGCCGCCTCCGCCCCAGGCTCCTGCCGCGCCCGCCCCGGCGGGCATGGACCAGAAGCTCGCCCAGCTGCAGCAGTTGGCGCAGCTGCGGGACCAGGGCGTCCTCACCGAGGAGGAGTTCAGCGCGCAGAAGCAGCGACTCCTCGCCACATAGCACCGTCGGCTCACCGGCGGATCACCCGCCACGGGTGATTCAGTGCCCCACCGCGACCTTGGCCGCCACGATCACCAGGCCCAGCAGCAGGTTGACCGCCGCCTCGGCGGCGATCTGGCCCGGCGAGGCGCCCGCCCGGCGGGCGCCCAGCGCCGCCCAGGTCACCTGCTGCGCCACGGCGACACCGAGGGCGAGCCAGGCGTTCTCCCCCGCCCCCAGCCACGGGCTGACCAGCACCGCCAGGGCGGGCAGCGCCGACGCCTCGACGAGCGGCCACTCGTGCCGGCCCACCTCGCGCACCTGGCGCCGGGTGACCTGACGGCCGGCCTCGCGCTCCCCGGCCACGCGCGCGTACACGTGGGCGGCCCAGAACACCAACCCGGTGATCACCAGCAGCAGGATGAGCGACAGCCTGGGGTGCGGCTCGTTGAGGCCGGAGGCCGCGATCACGGAGGCGGCGAGCATCGAGCCGTACACCGCGCCGGCGTAGTCGGTCCGGGTCCGGATGGCGACCGGAGCCGGTTCGCCCGGGGCAGGGGTACGACTGCGCGAGGTGGTCACGACGCCTGCTCCCGTCATCCCCTCGAACACGTCCGACGGGTCCCACGACCGATGGGTCCCACGTCCGACGGGTCCCACGTCCGGTGGGCCCGTTGCCGCCATCATCGCCCGCGTTCCGGGTTCCGGCGCGTCCACGCGGTCACCCACGTCGGGTGATCCGGAGCCCGGCGGGCGCTCGTAGCGTGGCCGGACGCAAGGTGCTGGTGCCACGGGCGCCGGCCCTCAGGAGGGCAGTCCCCCCACCCCGGCAACCCCGTCACCCACCCCGCAAGGAGGCGAGAGCGGTGCTCGGCATCCACCACCAGGCAGCACATTCCACCAGCGCGGCCAAACCCGACGAGCTCGGACGAGTCGGCTGGATCGTCCTCGGGTCCTCGCTGTTCCTCGCCGGCGCCGTCGCGCACGCGCTGTCCGGCCTCATCGCGATCGCCAGGGAGATCCTGCGCCCCGCGCCGCAGCGCACACCCGCACCGGTCCGCCCCGTGCGCCCGGGCGACCTCAGCGTCAACGAGAAGGACGGATGGATCCTCATCAGCATCCTGCTCGTCCTGTCCGGCACGGTGGCCCACGCCCTCTCACACATCATCGGGACCATCAGGGAGGTCACCCACGCGAGGTACCGGCAGGTCCGGTCATGACGTCGGCACCGCCCGGGACGGCCGCCGAGTCGGAGTCGACGGGGCGCCAGGCCCGCCGCACCGTGCCGCGTTCGGAGCACGGGAACTGGGCCCCCGCACCGGACCGCGCCGACCCCGTCGGCATCCTGGAGGCGCAGGCCGCCACCCGCGTCCCCGAACTGGTGCCGATCCGCTACGGCCGGATGGCGGCCTCCCGGTTCGCCTTCCTGCGCGGCGCCCCCGCCATCATGGCCGCGGACCTCGCCGCAGGCCCGCACACCGGCCTCACCGTCCAGCTCTGCGGGGACGCGCACCTGTGCAACTTCGGACTCTTCGCCTCGCCGGAGCGCGCCCTGCTCTTCGACCTCAACGACTTCGACGAGACCCTGCCCGGCCCCTTCGAATGGGACGTCAAACGCCTGGCCGCCAGCATCGCCGTGGCCGCGCGCGACAACGGGCAGCCCGACGAGTCCGCCCGGGCGGTGGCGCTCACGTCCGCCCGCGCGTACCGGACCTCCATGCGACGGCTCGCCGGCCTCGGTGAACTCGACGTCTGGTACCAACGCGTGGACACCGCCGACCTGTTACCGCTGATCGAGGAGACGAAGTACGGCAAGCGCATCCGGACCACCCTGGCGAAGGCACGCGGGCGCACCAGCCTGCACGCGCTGGCCAAGCTCACCGAGCCGGGACCGGACGGCGAACCCCGGATCATCAGCGACCCGCCGCTCCTGGAACCGATGGACCGCGAGGAGCTGCCGCGCCTGCGGCAGATCCTGCTGGACTACCGGGACACCCTCGCGGAGGAGCGGGCAGCGCTGCTCGACCGCTTCGATCTGGTCGACGCGGCCCGCAAGGTGGTCGGCGTGGGGAGCGTGGGCACCCGGTGCCACATCGGGCTCTTCCTCGGACGCGCCGGCGGCGAACCGCTGTTCCTCCAGGTGAAGGAGGCCGAACGGTCCGTCCTGGAGCCGTACCTGGCGCCCAGCCTCCACCGGCACCAGGGTCGACGCGTGGTCGCCGGGCAACGCCGCCTCCAGGCCGTCGGCGACATCTTCCTCGGCTGGGCCACCGGCCCCGGCGGCCGCGAGTTCTACTGGCGCCAGCTGCGCGACATGAAGGGCTCCGCCGTCGTCGACGGCATGCCCGTGGACCTGCTGGACCGGTACGCCGAGCTGTGCGGCAGCACCCTCGCGCACGGGCACGCGCGCACCGGGGACCGCATCGCCGTCGCGGCGTACCTCGGCTCCGGCGACGTCTTCGACCGCGCCATCGACAGCGGCCGGATCAGCGCCCGGCCCGGCGTGTGAGCCGACCCCGACGGAAGCGGGACGGCCCTACGCCGGGCCCGCCCCTCCGGCTGGCGCCTGCCCGCCCGACGCGCGCCGGGCGGGCAGGTGGCCGGTGAAGGCGAAGCAGGCGAGCGTGATCGCGGCGGCCGCCAGCAGCGACACCTTGAGGCCGCCGAGCTGGGCCGCGCTGTAGGAGTCGACGATGGCGGTCGCCTCCGCGGGCGGGACGGTGGTCCCCGCGAGCGCGGTGGCGAGCTGGTCCGCGGGCACGAAGGTGACGCCCGCCTCGATCCTGATCCCGGCCTGCTGCTTCACCGCGTCGGAGATCTCCGGGTGCCCGGCGACGGTGTTGCCGAAGGCCACCGTCAACGAGCCGATCAGGATGGCGCCGATCAGCGCGGTGCCCAGTGACGAGCCGAGGTTCTGCGCGGTGTACTGCAACCCGCCGACCTCACTGCGGTCCTCCTCCCCGACGCTCGACTGCACCACGTTGCCCAGTTGCGAGGCGAGCAGCCCCATGCCGATCCCCAGGGCGGCCATCGCCAGCGCGAACGACAGGTCGTCGAGCGTCGGTTCGACGGTGCCGACCAGCCACAGGGAGGAGGCGAACAGCACCAGCAGCCCGGTCCGCACCACCGTTCTCGGCGACGCCAACCGGGTGAGCAGCGGGCCTGACATCGAGGCGGCGAGCATCGTGACCGACACCGGCAGCAGCCGCAGACCGGTCTGGAAGGCGTTCTGCCCCTGCACCGCCTGGAGGTAGAGCGGGATGACGAAGAACAGCCCGAGGAGGATCAGGTTCTGGCTGAAGAGCATCAGCAGGCCGGAGCGCAGCGGCGGGATGCCGAACAGCGCGAACCTGACCAGCGGATGCTCCTGGCGCAGCTCCCACGACCGGAACAGCACCAGGAGCACCCCGCCGAGCGCGACGGCGAAGAGCGTCGGCGAGTACCCGAGGACGGTGAACGGCGGATTGCGCGGCTGGAGCCAGCCCCAGGAACTGCTCTGCAGCACGGCCACCACCACCAGCCCCAGCCCGGCCGCCGACAGCAGCACCCCGACCAGGTCGATCCGCGCGTGGTGCTCCGGTGCCGGCTGCCGCTCGATCCAGCGCAGCAGGAACAGGATGACGACGACCAGGACGACCTCGCCGGCGAAGACCAGCCGCCAGGTCAGGTAGGTGGTCAGCCATCCGCCGAGCAGCGGCCCCACGGCGATGCCCGCCCCGGCCAGGCCCCCGATGACGCCGTAGGCGGTCGCGCGGTCCCGTCCCCGGTAGGCGCCGGCCACCAGGGCGGCCAGTGCCGGAAGGACCAGCGCCGCGCCCAGCCCCTCGATCACCGACCAACCGAGCGCCAGCAGCCCCAGGGTGGGCGCCACCGCCGTGATCGCCGACCCCACCGCGTAGACCACCAGCCCGACCTTGAACATCCGGCGGCGACCGAACATGTCGCCGAGTTTGCCGCCGGTGATCATGAACGCCGCCATCACCAGCGTGTAGAGGGTGATCACCGCCTGGATCGCGGTGACCTCGGTGTCGAAGTCCTCGACCAGCTGGCTGATGGACACGTTCATCACCGACGCGTCGAGCACCATCAGGAACTGCGCCATGCCCAGGACGATCAGCGCTCTCCATCGGTTCACCGTGACTCCTCGTGCTCACCGGCCCACGCGGTTCGTACGTGCCTGCCTCGTAGCCTCGTACGCCCGCGGCCGGGGCGCCCGTCCAGAGCGGTCACCGCGTTGCGCCGAACGGCGGACCGCCCGAGGTGCCGCACGGCGTCCCGTCGCCCAGTCTTGGACGGAATCCGCAGCAGCGGACCGGGAACGCGGCAGGGGCATCGACCGGAGGGAGCGCGGCGTGGCGCAGCAGCCTGGTCAGCCCCGCCGAACCGACTGGATCCGCGGCAGGACCGCCTGGCTGAAAGGGCGGACGGCCACCCTGCGCGACGCCCCGTTCCCGCGCCGGCTCGCGGCCCAGCTGATCCACATCCACGTCCTGGACACCGCCACCCGCCTCGCCGCCCAGACGTTCCTGACCGCCATCCCGGTGCTGTTCGTGCTGGCCGCCTTCATGCCCCGGGTGGTGCGCAACAGCGTCTCCGATTCGCTGCGCACCGTCCTGGGCCTCCAGGGCGCCTCGCTCGACGAGATCACGGGGGCGCTCAACCCCAGCGGCGCGGAGTCCACCACCGACACGTTCGGCGGCGTCGGGATCCTGGTGACCCTGCTCGCGGCCACCACGTGCAGCCGCATCCTGCAGCGCCTGTGCGAGCGGAGCTGGCACCTGCCCCACCTGGCGGGGCGCCTGGCGGCGTGGCGGTGGCTCGCCTGGCTCCTGATGTGGCTGACCGCCCTGATCCTCCAGGGCCAGATCCGCTCCGGGCTGGGGACGGGCGCGGCCATCGGGGCCGTGCTCTACCTGATCACGGCCACCCTGCTCTGGTGGTGGACCCAGCACCTGCTGCTCGGCGGCCGGATCCCCTGGCCCCCGCTGCTGCCGGGGGCGGTGCTGACCGCTGCCGCGCTGACGGTGCTCGCCTGGGCGTCACGGCTGTACGTCCCCCGCTCGCTGAACCGCAGCATCACCCAGTTCGGCCCGCTCGGCCTGGTCTTCACCCTGCTCAGCTGGCTCATCGTGGTGTTCACGGCCGTCACGCTCTGCATCGGCATCGGGTACGTGGTGGCGAGCCAGGGACGGCTGGCCCGGCTGCTGGGAACCCCGACACCGAACCCGGAGGACGAGGACTGAGGCCGCCGCGGCCGCGGCCGGCGGGGCGCCCCGCCCGTGCGCCGAGGCCGCCTTTGCCAGCCCGGACGGTGTCGGACAGGATGGGGATTGTCAGCGATCCGCGCTCACCATGCGCCATCCCCTCTGAGGTGAGCACCATGCCCCTCAGCCCAGCCGCCGGTCCCCCCGTCCGCCCGGCGGACGCACCTCGACGCGGCTCCGCGAGGCCGGCCCGGATACCCGGGGGCGATCCGGTGCTCGCGGCCCGCTTCGCCGTCCCCCCGATCCCGGTCACCTTCGTACACAGACCGCGACTGGTCGAGCGTCTCGGCGACGGCCCGGGGACGTCCCTGCTGCTGGTGAACGCCCCGGCGGGAGCCGGAAAGACCCTGCTCGTCGCCGACTGGCTGGCCACGACGCGGCTGCGCGGCTCGGCGGTCTGGCTCACCGTGGAGCGGGAGGACAACGCGCCGGGCGTCTTCTGGGCCTACCTGCTGGAAGCCGTCCGGCACCACGGCGTCGCGCTGCCCGACGACATCGGCTGCCCCGCCCGGGCTTCCGAGGTCGACCACTCGCTGCTGGCCCGGCTGGCCGCCCACCTGAGCCGCCGCGAGGATCCCGTGGTCCTCGTCCTCGACGAGTTCGAACACGTGTCGTCCGCCGAGGTGGCCTCCGGACTCCACTTCCTGCTCGGCCACGCGGGCCCGGGCCTGCGGCTCGTCCTGATCAGCCGCACGGAGCCGAGCCTGCCGCTGCACCGCTACCGCGCCTCCGGCAACACCACCGAGATCCGGGCCGCCGACCTGGCCTTCCGCCCCCGGGAGACCGCCGCGCTGCTGCGCCGGCACGGCCTGGACCTCTCTGCCGGGACGATCCGGTCGCTGACCGAGCGGACCGGCGGCTGGGCCGCCGGCCTGCGGCTGTCCGCGCTGGCCGCCCAGGGCGCCGCCGACCCGGAGGCGTACCTGAAGGAGTTCGAGGCCTGCCGCAGCACGGTCGCGGACTTCCTGCTCGCCGAGGTCCTCGACACCCAGCCCGCCGAGGCCCAGGACCTCCTGCTGCGCACGAGCGTCCTGGAACGGGTCCACCCCGATCTGGCCGACGCGCTGACCGGCCGGCCGGACGGGGCGCGGATCCTCGCCGACCTCGCGCGCGCCGACACCTTCGTCGAGGCGCTCGGCCACGGCTGGTACCGCTGCCACCCGCTGTTCGCCGAGATCCTGCGCGTCCACCTCGCGGCGCGCAGCCCGGGGCTGGAACGGGCGCTGCACCGCAGGGCCGCCCGCTGGCTGATCGCGGCCGGGCACCTGACGGACGGGCTGGTGCACGCCGCCGCGGCCGGCGACTGGGAGTTCGCCGCGACACAGGTCGTCGACCAGCTGACCATCGGACGGCTGTTCACCGGCCGCGGCGCGGACCGGCTCGACCGGCTGTTCGCCGACATGGCGCCCGACGCCCGGGGGCCCGCCCCGGAGCTGGTCCGGGCGGCACGCGACCTCGCCCGCCACGACGTGGACCGCGGGCTCGAACACCTCCGGCGCGCCGAGGCGCTGCTCTCCGCACGCGACGGCGAGGACGCCCCGGCGGCGGCCCTGCTCAGCCTCGCCCACCTGCGGGTGCTGGCGGGCCGGCTGCTCGGTTCGGCCGACATGGCCCGGACCGCCGCCGCCGAGGCCGCCCGGTGGGAGGAGGACCTCCCGGCGGGGCTGCTGCGGCAGCACCCCGAGCTTCCCGCGCTCCGGCTCACCGATCTCGGCTCCGCGCTGCTCTGGAAGGGGAGCCTCGACGCCGCCGAGACGGCGCTGTCCGCCGCCGCGGCCACCGACGGCGCCACCACGGCCTGTCCGCGCCAGGAGTCGCTCACCCGGCTGGCCCTGATCGACCTGCTCCGGGGCAGGCCGGGGCGGGCGGAGGTCCGCCTGCGGAAGGCGGAGGCCGAGGCCGAACGCGCCGGTCTGCCACCGGACTCCCGCACCGGGGCCGGCCAGCTCGTGCTGGCCGCGCTCGCCGTCGACCGCGACGACCTGCCCGCGGCGCGGGCGGCGATCGACCTGGCCACCGGATCGGACGCGGCCGACCACGACCCGGCCGTCGCCGCGGGGATCGCGATCGTCCGGGCGAGGACGCTGTTGGCCGAGGGCCGTACCCGTGCGGCCCTCGACCTCCTCGACGGGCTGGAGCACGGCGGCCCCGCCGCCGGACCGCCGCCGCCCTGGGTGCGGGAGGGCGTGGCCGTGGCCCTCTGCACCGGTCACCTCGCCGAGGGGGACCCGGCCGCCGCCCTCCGGGCACTGGAGCGCAGCGGCGCGGACGGACCGGAGTGCGCCGTCGCCGCCGCCCGGGCGCGGCTCGCCGCCGGGGAGAGCCGACACGCCCTGCGGATCCTGGACGCGATCCCGGAGCACGACGGTCACGGGCCCGCGGTCACGGCACGGGTCCTGCTGGCCCGGTCCCAGGCGGCCCTCGCCCTCGGCGACGAGGCCGCGGCCCAGCGCCTGCTCGCCCGCGCCCTCACCGTCGCCCGGCCGGAGCGGCTGCGCCGGCCGTTCCGGGACGCCGGGCCGTGGCTGGCGCGGCTGCTGCGCTCCCGGCCCGAGCTGGTGGACTCCCACGGCTGGCTGCCCCCCGACCTCCTGCGCGGCCCCACGGGCGAGGCGGCCGAGGACACCGCCACGGCGGACGATCCGGTCGAGCCGCTGAGCGACCGCGAACTGGACGTGCTGAGACTGGCCGCGCAGATGCTGTCCACCGACGAGATCGCCGCCGAGCTGATCCTCTCCGTGAACACCGTCAAGACACACCTCAAGAGCATCAACCGGAAGCTGTCCGTCACCGGGCGCAACCGGGCCGTGCGGCGGGCGCGGGCGCTGCACCTGCTCTGACCCCCGCGGCCGCTCTGGCCCCCGCGGCCGCTCAGACCCCGGCCGCCCGCCGGGACCGGCGGGCGCGCAGCCAGCGCCATCCGACGGTCAGGGCACCCATCCCGAGCAGCACCAGGAACATCGCGAGCCAGGTGTTCCCGACGACCCGGGCCCCGGTGAGCAGCACGATCAGCACCGCGCCCACGGTCGCCAGGACCGCCAGCACGGTCCGCAGCACCACGAGGAGCACGCCCGGGCGCAGGATCGACGAGGCCCTCCCCGCCTGGGCGGCCGCGCGCCCCTCCAGCCCGTACCGGAGCAGGGCCCGGTCGGCGAGCTCGCCGGTGGCGCGGCGGTACATCACGCCGCACGCGGGCACCCACACGAAGGGGATCACGGTTCCGACGAGCAGCAGCGCGCCCAGCCCGGCCCAGCCGAGCCACTTGCGGACCACCGAGCGCTCCGGGTCGTCGGGGGTCAGCAGGCCGATCAGGTACGCCTGGCGGCGGACGACGGCCGGCCAGGAGGCCTTCTCCCGGCCGTCGGCCGGGGTCCGCGACGCCTTCCGGAGGGCCTCGTGCGCCTGCGCCGGCGCCGGATGGACCCCCTGCACCACCAGCACCTCCGCCGCCGCGTCGGGACCGCAGGGGTCGCGGCCGGACAAGGCCGCGAGTTCCAGCACCATGCGCAGCTGGGCGAGCAACGCGGCGACGAAGGCGACCGGGAGCAGGAGGATGAACGGACCGCCGAGGAAGGAGCCCTCGACCACGGTGCGGCGCACCCCGCGGTCGATGATCTGCCCGGCGGGATCCGGCCCGGCGGCCCCCGCCCGTTCCGCCCGTTCCGCGTCGCCGCCCGCCCGCTCGGGGTCGCGCAGCGCCGCGGCCGTCTCGGCCGCCTGGGGCCCCAGGTAGTCGACCACGAAGGCCGCCAGTCGCTCGGGCATGTACGCGGGATCCGCCCGGAGCGTCCTCAGCAGTCGTCCCACCACGCCGGGTTGTCGCCGCGCACTCTCCGATCCGCCCATCAGCCGCAGAATAACCCCGCCGCCACGCGGCCGCCCGGGGCCGTCTCACCCGCTCCGGGTGAGGCGGGGACGGGCCCGCGGCGCGTACCTGGAAGTCGGGATTCTTCACGAAATCGATGTCAGGAGGCCCGCGGTGGACTACCCGCTGCTCGACATCTTCTTCACGACCATGTGGATCTTCCTGTGGATCATGTGGTTCTTCCTGCTGTTCCGCGTCTTCGGGGACCTCTTCCGCGACGACACGGTGAGCGGCTGGGGCAAGGCCGGCTGGTGCGTGTTCCTGATCCTCCTGCCCTTCCTCGGCGTGTTCGTGTACCTCATCGCGAGGGGCAAGGGGATGGGCAGGCGCGAAGCCCAGCGGGCGGCCGACACGGAACAGGAGTTCCGCGCCTACATCCGGCAGACGGCCGCCGACACCACGGCGCCCTCCTCCCACGTCGACGATCTGGCACGCCTCGCGGAGCTCAAGAACAACGGCGACATCACCGAGGACGAGTACCAGCGCGCCAAGGCGAAGGTGCTCACCTGACCCGACCCGACCTGACGTCCCCGGTGCCTCCGGCCCTCCCCCTCCCTCCCGCTCGACCCGGACCCGGACCCGCCCGACCGCTTGACCTTGACACGGTGACAAGGACTTCACTGCGGTCCGGGAGGTGGTCCTGATGATCAGGCCGGAAGAGGACACGGAGACGACACCGCTGCTGCGCGGGCTGGAGCACGACGACGCGTCGGTGCGGCTGCGGGCGGCGCTGGCCGCCGGCAGCCGCCCGCACCCCGGGTTCGTCGGCGGGCTCGTCGAGCGGTGCGCGGTCGAGCCCGAGTTCACCGTGCGCGAGATGCTCACCTGGGCGCTCACCCGGCACGAGGCGGCGGCGACGCTCCCGCTGCTGCTCGACGAGGTCCGGGCGGAGCGCGCCCAGGCCCGCAGCCAGGCCCTGCACACGCTGTCCAAGATCGGGGACCGGCGGGCCTGGCCGGCGATCACGCCCGCGCTGCTGGCCGACGCCGACGACGAGGTGGCCCGCAGCGCCTGGCGGGCCGCGGTCGTCCTGGTACCCGACGGTGGGCGGCGCGACCTGGCCGTAGTCTTGGCGGCTCAACTCGGACGCGGCGGACACGAGACGCGGCTGAGCCTCAGCCGGGCGCTGGTCGCGCTCGGGGAGGCGGTGCTGCCCACGCTGAACGCCGCGACGACGGACCCCGACCCCCGGGTGCGCGCCCACGCGCTCGCCACCGAACGGCTGTGGCACGACCCGGACGCCGGATTCGAGTCCGCGATCGAGGAGGCGAAGCGCACGGCGGTCTACGGCCAGGGCCGCCAGGAGGGACGGTAGGCAGTGTTGATCGGCGACGTCGCCCGGCGGTCCGGGGTCAGCGCCCGCATGCTCAGGCACTACGAGTCGCTCGGACTGGTACGGCCCACGGGGCGCACCGGCTCCGGCTACCGCCGCTACTCCGACGAGGACATCCGGCGGATCTTCCACATCGAGAGCCTGCGGTCGCTGGGCCTGTCGCTGCGCGACGTCGGCCGGGCGCTCGACGACCCCGGCTTCGCGCCGGCGGAACTCGTCGACGACCTCATCCGCCGCACCCGCGAACGCATCGCGGCGGAGACGGAGCTGCTCACCCGGCTGCGGCGGATCGACGCCGCGGAGCCCGCCGGCTGGGAGGAGGTGCTGGGGGTCGTCGCGCTGCTCCAGGCGCTGGAGTCGAAGAGCCCGGGCGCCCGGCAGCGCGCCGCCCTGTCGGCGGGCGACGCGGCCCGGTCCGCGGGCGAGGACGTCGCGGTGCCGGTGGAGGCGCTGGTCGCGGCCGTGCTGGGCGAGTCCGACCCGAACGTCGCCGGGGCCCTGCGCTGGGCGCTGGCGCGGGCCGGCGGGGACGGGGCGGCCCTGCTCGCGGAGGGCCTGCGCTCGCCCGCGGCCGAGGTGCGCGAGCGGGCCGTCCGGTCCCTCGCCGAGCTGCCGGACGGCGCGGCGACGGCGCTGCTGCGGGACGCCCTCGGGAACCCCGACGCCGTGGTCCGCAGGTACGCGGCCCTGGCGCTCGGGCCCCGCGGGGTCGCCGACGCCGTCCCGACGCTCGTCGACATGATCGTCGAGGCGGTGAACGACGCCGACGCGGCCGACGCGCTCGGCGCCCTGGCGGGCGACCCCGCGCTGGCGGAGCGGATCGCCGCCGGGCTGGTCGAGCGCCTCGCCCACGACGCCGTCGGCCCGGACGCCCGCCGCCGCCTGGCCCAGGCGCTCGCCGAGGTCCCGGGCGGCACCACGGACCGCGCCCTCGACGAGCTCGCCCGGGACGAGGACCGTGCGGTCGCGCTCACCGCGACGTACATTCTCAAGCTGCGCGGCACGCGATAGTCGCGGGGCGGGGACGGGGGCGGGGTGACAGGGGCCGGGCGGTTCCGTCGGCAGCGGCGGCTGTTCCTCTCGGTGGCGATCGACACGTTCGGCTCCGGGGTCTTCCTGCCGCTGTCGCTGCTGTTCTTCGTCACCGTCCAGCACTTCCCTGCGGCCGCCGCGGGCACCGCCGTCACGGTCGGGTCGCTCGCGTCCTTCGCCGTCGTACCGCTCTGCGGACGGCTGGTCCAGGCCGCGGGGCCCAAGGCCTGTCTGCTCGTCAGCAACGTGCTGACCGCACTCGGGTACGGCCTGTTCTTCGCCACCGGGAACCTGGCCACGGTGGCGGCCGCCACCTTCCTGGTGACGGCCGCCGACCGGCTCTACGGCGCCGCCTGGCCGACCCTGGTCGCGCGGTTCGCCGAACCGGCGGAGCTCACCGAGTGGTTCTCCGCGGTCACCGTGCTCAAGACGACCTCCCTGGGCGTCGGCACCCTGGGGGCGACCGCCCTGATGGCACTCGCCGGCGGCGACGGCCTGCGGGTCGCGCTCGCGTTGAACAGCGCGAGTTCCCTCCTCGCCGCCGTCCTGCTGCTGGGGGTCACCGTGCCGGCCGCCGAGCGGCCCGGGCCCAGGGCGGCGCGCTCGAACACCCGGGCGGCGCTCGGCGACCGGCGCTTCCTGTCCCTGGTCGCGTCCCAGACGCTGCTGTCGGCGGCCTGGCTGATCCCGACGGTCGCCTTCCCGGTGTACCTGGTGGAGAGCCTCCACCAGGCGCCGTACTGGCCGACCGTCGTGGTCGCCGTCCGCTACGCCACCGCCACCACCCTGCAGATGCGGATCAGCCGCCGGCTCTCCGGCTGGAGCCGGTCCCGGGTGCTGCGCCTGTCGATCGGCGCGGTGGCCGCCGCCATCGCCCTGACCGCGGTCATCTCCACCGCCCCGCACCGCGTCCAGGGCCCGCTCGCCGTCCTCGTCGCGGCGGTCCTGGCGCTCGCCGAACTCGCCTCGAAGCCCACCGCGGCCGCGGCGGCGGTCACCATGGCCCCCAAGGGCGACGAGGGCCCGTACATGTCCCTGTTCCAGCTGACCTGGACGGTCTCCTACGCCGTCGGCCCGGCCGTCATCGGCCTGGGCCTGCAGAACCCCCCGCTGCTCTGGACCGGCCTGTTCCTCTGCGTCGCCGCCAGCGCCCTCGCCCACCGCCTCCGGGCCCCGCTGCGGCAGCCGGCCGCCCCGTCAGGTCCCGCGCCCCGGAGTCCGGTCGAGGACCGATCGACCAGACTCCGCTGACGTGGACCGAAGGCCCGCGACCGGCACCGGAGACCGCCGGACGTCAGCGCCGGACCGGCGGCCGCTCCACGAGCCCGAAGGCGCGCAACTGGTACGGGAGGGCGGCCGGGCGGCGCCACCGCAGGTCGAGGCCGCAGGCGCCGAGGACGGCGCCGAAGGCGTGCCGCATGGCGTCCTGGACGGCGGTACGGGCCCGGGCGGCCTGCTCGGCGGGGGCGGCGGCCAGGCGGCGGGAGGGGTTCCAGCGGAGGTCGGCGACGCCGGTGGTGTCGTCGCCGTCGTCGACGGGCCGGCACGGCGCGAGGGTGATGCCGGGCGCGTGCAGGTGGTCGGCGACCGGGAGGCCGGCGAGTGCGGCGGTGCGGCGCACCGCGTCGACGACGTCCGCGCCGATGCCGAGGTCCTGCGGGCGGGAGCCGGCCGGGGCGGAGCCGGCCGGGCCGGTGGCCGGGGCGGGGCCACCGGTGCCGCCGACCCTGGTCTCGCCGTCGAGCCGCCCGGCCACGACCTCGATGCCGAAGGCCGGCAGGAACTCCGCCAGCGCGTTCTGCATGCCGCCGGTGACGACCCGTCGGGCTGCGGCCGCGGGCTGCCGGGGCTCCTCCATGGCGGCGGCCGCCGCCAGCCGGGGGCCGGGTTCCCAGTGCAGGGCGATCAGCCCGGCGCAGTCGTCGGAGTCGTCGTACGGCCGGGCCGGGCGCAGTCGGACGCCGGGCCCGTGCCCGCCGTACCCGACGGGCAGGCCGGCCAGCAGAAGCGCCTCGGTGACGCGGTCCGCGAGCAGCGGGTCGATCCGGGGCCCACCCAGGGACGTGTCCTCCGCAGCCGTGTCCACGCCGTCCTCCTCCTCAGGGCCCAGGGCGGCGGCCGGCCGGCTGCGCCCGAGGGTACGGCGTACCCGGGCGGCCCGCCGGTGAATCCCGGAACCGGCCGCCGCGACGCACCCGCCGGTCAGGCCCGCACGGGCCCTACAACCAACCGCGCCGCGCCGTCTTCAGCCCGGCCTCGAAGCGGCTCGCCGCGTCGAGGCGTTCCATCACGGAGGCCATCTGCCGCCGTACGGTCCGCACCGAGACGCCCAGCCGCTTGGCCGCCGCGTCGTCCGTGAGTCCGGTGGACAGCAGCCGCAGCAGCTCGCGCTCCCCGGTGCTCAGCGTCAACGACGCCACCTCGTCCCGGTCCCCGCAGATCGGGACGGCGGTGTCCCAGGTCTGCTCGAACAGGGCGACCAGGGAGGCGACGATGCCGGGCTCCCTGGTGCACAGCGCACCGGCCCGGGTGTTCTCCGGGTCGATCGGCACCACGGCCGTGCTCCGGTCGAAGACCAGCATCCGCGGCGGCAGCGCCGCCGCGGTGCGCACCTCGGCGCCGAGGCCGGCCATCCAGCGGGCGTAGTCGAGGGTCTCCGGGGCGTCGTGGATGCCGTCCTGGTAGATGGTGCGCAGCCTGACTCCGCGTCGCAGGGCGTCCTCGTCGAGCGGGCGGGAGGCGGCCAGGCTGGCCGCGGACTGGCCGCCGCCGGGCATCACCGCCAGGACCTCGGTGGTCAGCCGGGCGCTCAGCTCCTCCAGCTTGTCCTGGATGGCGTCCAGGCCGAGCAGCCGCTCGCGGTCGGCCACCGGGGTGTCGGTCCGTACCTTCGCGTACTCCCCCAGGGCGCGTGCGACGGCGGCCTTGGAGGCCGCCAACTCCTGCTGGCGGCGAGCGAGTTCCTCTTCCTGGCGGCGCAGCAGGATCTCCAGTCCGCGCTCCGGGCTGACCGGCCGCAGGGCGCCGGGCCGTTCACGGGAGGTCCGTAGCAGGGTGAGGTCGGCGAGCCGGTCGAGGGCTGTGCGCACGTCGGCCTCGGGGAGTTCGAGCCGCTCGCAGAGTTCCGCGACCCCTCCCTCTGGGTCGGCGAGCATTTCCCGGTAGACGACTTCCGCGGTGGCGTCCAGCCCCAGCAGTTCCAGCACTTCACGACCCCTGATCCCCGTGGACGATTCCGTATGCCCGGTCGGCCCGGAGCCGATCTTTCCTCCGGCCGGAACGCACTCGCAAGGGCATGATCCGGTCAACGCCCCACTCCAGCGGCGTCCGGGCGCCGGCAGGCCCCGCGGCGGGGCGGGAACCCGTCCCGCCGCCCCGCGCGATTTTGCAGCATGCTGCCTGTCCTGATCCTGCCCCCGGATTCCCTTCCCGTGCGGGGCGGTGAAACGGAAGGATTCGCCGTGCGCGCAATGCACGAATTTCCGGACACCCAGAACTGCGGTCTCCCTCAACGCAGTTCCCGCACAGAACAGGACTCCGTCGTGGCCGTCCGTCCATTCGCCGCCGCTCTCCTGACCCTCACCATCGCCGGCGCCGCCGCCCCGGCCCTCACCGCCGGTCCGACCGCCTCCGCCGCCGCGCCGTCCGCCGTCCAGGGCACGGGCGGGTCGATCGGCTGGGACCTCCCCGGCGCCGACTCGATCGGGTGGGACACTCCGTCCCCCCGGTCGATCGGCTGGGACGCCCCGCCGGTCGACGACCTCGCCGGTCGGGTCTGACCTGCGGTGTTCGCGGTCCATCTGACCATGCCGGCCGAGGCCGCCTCCCCGTCGGGAGAGGCGGCGGCCGTGGAGGTCCAGGCCGCGCTGTGGGCGTGCGCAGGTCCGGGTGACGGCCTGGAGCACGTGCGCGCCCGCGCCGTGCCCGACGGCGTGGGCCTGGTGCTCTACGTCCGGGCCCCGGACGGGACGGTGGCCCGGTCGAGGGCGCAGGGCCTGCTGGACCGGGCGCTGACGGCCACCGGCCGGCTCCCGTCCGGCCTCCGCTAGTCGCACCGACCGCCGGTTCCCGGCGGCGGTGACCCGTCGTCACGCCCGAACGGTTTCCGCACTTCCGGACGGTTTTCGACCGATCCCACCGGTCCGGAAAATTGGCCGATTCATTGCGCCGGCTTTACCCCGACATAGCTGACATGCACTCGGCAAGTCGGCTATGCCCCCCTTCCCCGACGCCCCTTCCTCTCCCCTCCTCCCCCTTCCGCACAGACCGAAAAGACCGAACAGACCGACCAGAACAGTCGAGGAGTTCCATGTCACGCCCCACGGGCGAATCACCACGGCACCGGACCGAAGCCGGCTCGCCTCCCCCCACCGCGCCACGCCGCCGCAACAGCGTGCTGCGCAACACCGCCGTCGCCCTCGCCGTGGTGCTCTCCGCCGAGGCCGCCGCCGTCATCATGACGACCGGTCAGGCCGTCGCGGTCACTCCGGAGCAGGCCCCGAAGGCCGCCAAGACGCAGGGTCCGGCCGAGGCCAAGGACATCCCCACCGCCCACCTCAAGGCGCGGCTGGAGAACCGCCGGATCGAGGTGGTCGACGAGCGCACCGAGTCCACCACCACCTGGATCAACCCGGACGGCACCACCACCCTGGACCTCGCCACCGGCCCCGTCCGCTACAAGGACAAGGCCGGCAAGCTCCAGCCGATCGACGTCGACCTCGCCAAGCAGTCGGACGGCAGCGTCAAGGCCAAGGGCCACCCGCTCAACCTCTCCCTGGCCGGCGCCACCGCACCCGCCGCCGCGTCGACGTTCAAGGCCGCCGGCGCCCCGGCGGGCGACGCGAAGGCCCCGACCACCCCGCTGGTCTCGCTGGACAACGGCCAGGGCACCGCCATGTCGCTGTCCTGGCGCGGCACCCTGCCCGAGCCCACCGTGGACGGCGCCAGGGCCCGCTACGCGAACGCGCTCACCGCCACCGACCTGGTCATCGAGTCCACCCGGACCGGCTTCGAGCAGTTCCTGGAGCTCAAGGACCGCTCGGCGGTGGCCGCCAACGGCAGCGTCACGCTCACCCTGGACGCGGCCGGTCTCCAGGCCCGGCAGAACCCGGACGACTCGGTCTCCTTCCTCGACCCGAAGACCGGCGAGGAGAAGGGCCAGCTGCCCGCCCCGGTGATGTGGGACGCGCAGGTCGACGAGCGCAGCGGCGACCACACCCGCACCGCGCCGGTCGCGCTGAAGGTCACCCAGGACGGGAACGCGATCGACCTGACGCTCACCCCGGACGCCGCCTTCCTGAACGACCCGAAGACCAAGTACCCGGTGACCATCGACCCCGCGGTCAACATCGGCGTCGGCTTCGACACCTTCGTCCAGGAGGGCTACGCCACCGACGTCTCCTCGCAGACCGAGCTGAAGCTGGGCAACAACGGCTCCGGCCAGGTGGCGCGTTCATTCCTCCAGTTCCCGATGGCGAAGATCAGCGGGAAGCAGATCACCAGCGGCAAGCTCAACCTCTGGAACTTCCACAGCTGGTCCTGCACCGCGAAGAGCTGGGACGTCTGGGACACCGGCACCGCCACCACGGCGACCCGCTGGACGGCCCAGCCCGGCTGGAACAAGAAGTGGGCGACCTCCACCGCGACCAAGGGCTACTCCAGCTCCTGCAACGACGGTTGGGTGAACCAGGACATCACCAGCCTGGTCAAGGCCTGGGCCGCCAACGGCAACGCCAACAACACCCTGGGCATCCGGGCCACCGACGAGAGCGACCCGTACGGCTGGAAGAAGTTCAACTCCGGCAACGCGACGTCCAACACCCCGTACCTGTCGGTGACCTACAACACCCCGCCGGCCGTCTCCACCCTGGTCTCCCCGGCGAACGCCGCGCTGACCAACGACGCGACGCCGACCCTGTCCGCCAAGGCGACCGACCCCGACGGCGGGAACATCCTGCTGGACTTCGAGATCTGGACGTCCAACGGCACCGCCGCGCTGCAGACCGGCCACACCGCCTACGCGGCCTCCGGCTCGACGTTCACCTGGACCCCGGGCACCGCGCTGCCGGCCGGCGCCTACAAGTGGCGCTCCCGCTCCTGGGACGGCACCGCCAACAGCGCCTGGTCCGCCTTCCGCACCTTCACCGTGGACACCACGGCGCCGGGCGCGACCACCGTCGCCTCCGGGGACTTCCCGGCCGGCCAGTGGTCGGGCACCCCGGACGCCAACGGCGACTACAGCGGCACCTTCACCTTCACCCCGCCGACCAGCGACGTGAAGGACCTCCAGTACAAGCTGGACGGCGGGGCCTGGGTCACCGCGGCCACCACCGGCACGCCGGTCAGCGCCAAGCTCACCTTCAAGGCGGGCTCCCACACCGTCACGGCGCACACCCGCGACGCCGCGGGCAACGTCTCCGCCGACAAGACGTACGCCTTCTACGCCGGCAAGGGCGCCGCCCTGGTCGCGCCCGGCTCGGGCGAGCGCCCGGCCCGCCGCACCTCGCTGCTGGCCGAGGGCAACAGCAACTACACCGGCGTGCGCTACCAGTACCGCCGCGGCGAGACGGACACCTGGAAGGACGTCCCGGTCGCCAACGTCTCCACCACCGACGGCAAGGCGGTGGCCGCCTGGCCGTTCGCCGCCCCCGGCGGCAAGCCGGCCGCGCTGACCTGGAACATCACCGACACCCTGGCCGAGAACGGCCCGGTCGACGTCCGCGCGGTGTTCACCGACGGCACCGCCACCGACGCCACCGAGCCGAACACCGTCACGGTGGACCGCAACGCGGGCACCGCGCCGGAGACCAAGGTCGGCCCCGGCGAGGTGAACACCCTCACCGGTGACCTCACCCTCTCCGCGACCGACGCCGAGGGCTTCGGCCTGCACGCCGAGCGCTCCTTCTCCTCCCGCCGGCCCGCCAACGGCTCGGCCCAGGAGGGCCAGGCGGCGATCTTCGGTCCGCAGTGGAGCTCCGGCACCACCGCCGAGCTCACCGACTCCGCCTACACCTACGTCCGCCAGACCTCGGCGACCTCCCTCTCGGTGGTCTCCTCGGACGGCTCCGAGGTCGGCTTCACCGCCACCGGCGCCGGCGGCTGGAAGCCCGAGCCCGGTGCCGAGACCCTCACCCTGACCGGCGCGTTCACCGGCGCCTTCACCCTGAAGGACACCGAGGGCACCACGGTCACCTTCGCCAAGGTCGACCCGGCCGCCACCACCTGGCAGGTCTCCGGCTCCTCGCTGCCCAGCGACAACTCCACCACCTCGGTGGTCTCGGAGAAGGTCGTCGCCGGCGGCAGGACCCTGGCCCGCCCGAAGTTCGTCGTCGCCCCGTCCTCGGCGACCGCCTCCGCCAACTGCGCCGCCGTGCCGTCCACGGCCGGCTGCCGGGTGCTGGAGTACGTCTACGCCGACACCACCACCGCCACCGCGTCCGCCCTGGGCGACACGGCCGGCCAGGTGAAGCAGATCCGCCTGTGGTCCACCGACCCCGGCGCCGCCACCGCCACCCCCGTCGTCGTCTCGCAGTACGCGTACGACGAGCAGGGCCGGCTGCGCGAGGTCTGGGACCCGCGGATCAGCCCGGCGCTGAAGACCGCGTACGGCTACGACGCGGCCGGCCGGGTCACCACCGTCACCGAGCCCGGCGAGCTGCCGTGGACCCTGGAGTACGGCAAGGCCGGCAACGCCGCCACCGCCGGCGACGGCATGCTGCTCGCCGCCTCCCGCCCCACCCTCAAGCAGGGCAGCAAGGACGTCACCGACGGCACCGCCATCACCTCGGTGGTCTACGACGTCCCGCTGAGCGGCGCCAACGCGCCGTACCCGCTGGCGCCGTCCGACGTCGCGGCCTGGGGCCAGAGCGACGCCCCGACCGACGCCACCGCGGTGCTGCCGCCCGACGCCGTCCCGGCCACCCATGACGGCAAGGCGCTCGGCACCGCCGGCTACAACCGCGCCTCGGTGACGTACACCAACGCCTCCGGCCGCGAGGTCAACACCGCCACCCCCGGCGGCGGCATCACCACCACCGAGTACAACGCCTACGGCAGCCCGGTGCGGACCCTCTCCGCGGAGAACCGCATCCTCGCCCTGGCCACCACCGGCAACGACCTGAACAAGCTGCGCGCCCTCGGCATCGCCGGCCGCTCGACGGCCGACCGCGCCCAGGTGCTCTCCTCCACCTCGGTCTACTCGGCCGACGGCAAGCGCCTGGTGGAGCAGTTCTCACCGCTGCAGCTGGTCACCCTGGAGCACCCGCTGGCCGCCTCCGGCACCAGCCCGGCCCTCGCGGCCGGCGACGAGGCCCCGGCCCGTTCCCACACCGTCAGCAGCTACGACGAGGGCCGCCCGACCACCGCCGCGGTCAGCGACCTGGCCACCTCGGTGACGGTCGGCGCCCGGATCGACGGCTACGCCGCCGACGCCGACCCGCGCACCACCACCACCAGCTACGACTGGGCCCAGGGCCTGCCCACCAAGTCCGTCCAGGACCCGGCCGGCCTGAAGATCACCACCGCCACCGGCTACGACGCGAGCGGCCGGGTGACGGCGCAGAGCCGCCCGAACTCCACCGGCTCCGACGCGGCCACCACGGTGACCACGTACTACACCGGCACCGGGACCGGCGCCTGCGCCGGCCACCCCGAGTGGGCCGACCTGGTCTGCTCGATCGCCCCGGCCGCGCAGATCGCCGGCGGCGGCGGCAACCCGCTGCAACTGCCGACGAAGACCTTCCAGTACGACCGCTGGGGCAACGTCGCGGTCCAGACCGAGACCGCCAACGGCGTCACCCGCACCACCACCCGCAGCTACGACGCGGCCGGCCGCCCGGTGAAGATCTCGACCAGCGGCGGCACCGGCACCGCGGTCGCCGACACGGTGTTCGGCTACGACCCGGCCAACGGCGAGCTGACCACCACCACCAACGGCAAGGCCACCATCACCCAGGGCTACGACAAGCTCGGCCGCCAGGTCTCCTACGACGACGGCGCCGGCAGCGTCACCACCACCGAGTACGACAGGCTCGACCGCCCGGTGAAGAAGTCCGACTCCGTGCCGTCCACCGTGACCTACGGCTACGACACCGCCAAGGACCCGCGCGGCCTGCCCACCTCGCTGACCGACTCGGTGGCCGGCACCTTCACCGCCACCTACGACGTCGAGGGCCGGCTGGTCACCCAGACCATGCCCGGCGGCAACACCCTGACCAGCACCTACGACAGCCAGGGCGTCCAGACCGGCAAGACCTACACCAACCAGGCGGGCACCGTCCTGCTGGCCGACACCGCCGACTTCACCGTCCACGGACAGCAGGCCGGCCGCACCCAGAGCGACGGCAACAGCACCACCAGCAGCTACACCTACGACGCCACCGGCCGCCTCACCAAGGCCGCCGACAGCACCGGCCTGGCCTGCGCCACCCGGACGTACGCGTTCGACAAGAGCAGCAACCGGACCAACCGCACCAGCGTCACCGACGACTGCGACCCGGCCACCGCCGACGCCGTCACCCAGGCCGAGAACCACGGCTACGACACCGCCGACCGTCTCACCGACACCGGCTACGTGTACGACGCCTTCGGCCGCACCACCGCCCTGCCGAAGGGCACCCAGGTCGGCTACTACAGCAACGACCTGGTCCGCAGCGAGACCCTCGGCGACACCCGCAGGACCTGGGACCTGGACGCCTCCGGCCGCCTCGCCGTCTCCACCACGGAGACCAAGGGCACCGACGGCACCTGGGCCGTCACCGCGCAGGACACCAAGCACTTCGACGGCGGCAACGACAGCCCGACCTGGTCCAAGGACGCGGCCGGCCGGCTGACCCGCAACGTCCTGGACCTGACCGGCCGGCTCACGGCCGCCACCGGCACCGACGGCGGCGCGGTCCTGCTGCTGACCAACCTGCACGGCGACGTGGCCGTCCAGATGTCCCCGGACGGCACCGAGGACCTCGCGGTCTACCACTACGACGAGTACGGCAACGTCGTCGACGCCACCGGCTCGACCGACTACGGCTGGCTCGGCGGGGCGCAGCGCGAGACCGACAGCCTCTCCGGCCTCTCCCTGATGGGCGTGCGCCTGTACGACGCGACCACCGGCCGCTTCCTGCAGACCGACCCGGTCCTGGAGGGCTCGCCGAACGCCTACGGCTACCCGGTCGACCCGATCACCATGGACGACCTGACCGGCATGTCCTGGAAGAAGAAGTGGGTCGCCAACTTCAGCCGGGCCGAGGGCAACACCATCGGCGGCCTGCTGATCGTCTCCAGCAAGGTCTCCAAGGGCATCTCCAGCATCCTGAAGAAGCTCCCGCACATCGCCGCCCGGGCCGCCGGCTGGGTCCTGTGGGCGCTGTCCTACCTCATGAAGAGCATCGGCAAGAAGTTCATCAAGGCCGCCAACAAGCGGGGCAGCCACGGGGTCCGGTTCACCTTCGGGATCTGGGACTCCAGCCACTGGTACGTGCCGGACTACCCGACCTACCGGGTGGACCCGCGCTACTGAGCCGGATGCGAAACCCGCTGACGCTCCACTGACGCAGGACAGGATGCAGGACAGGTGAGGCCGGGCCCGGGGATGTTCCCCCGGGCCCGGCCGTCTCTGCGCGTCGGTGATCGTTTTCGGGCGTAGGCTCTCGGCTGATCACAGGGGCAGGAGAGGAAGACATGGGCCAGAAGATCATCCGGTTCTCGGACCTGACCGGCGAGCACGTGGAGAGCGACCGGGACCTGGTGCGGGTGGTGGTGCTGCAGCATCCCGACCTGACGGACGGTCCGGTCGAGATCGACGCGCTCGCCGGGGAGTTGGGCGGGGTGCGGGAGCTGGCGCTCGACCTGGTCACGATCGAGCTGCACCACCCGGACCGGGCGGAGCCGCAGACCGTGGTGATGGAGGCGGCCACGTTCGACCGGCTGGCCTCGGCCGCGCCGATGGCCGAGGTGCTGCGCGCCGCCAGGCCCGCCTCCCGGGCCTCCGTGTCCCAGGCGGCGACCGCCGCCGCCCGGGAGCGGGTCGACTACGCGAGCCTGGAGCACGCCGGACGGCCGCACAAGGGCCGCACCACCGAGGCGGAGAAGCAGCTCGTCCAGCAGAACCTGGACAAGATCAACGAGCGGCTCGCCGCCGAGGGCGTCCGCACCATCGACCCGGAGAACGTCGAGCACGCGACCCGGTACGGCATGGACATCCTGGCCCGCGAGACCGGCGTGATGTTCGGCTGACCGGCCCGGCCGGCCCTGCCCGCGGGCAGGGCCTGACCGCGGTGTCCGGAGCCGGCGCCGGTCCCGCCGGGAGAGCCCGCCCAGCCGGGAGGGCCAGTCCCGCCGGGAGGGCTAGTCCAGCTGGGACAGCGCGTCGGTGACCAGCTTGGTGGCGAAGTCCTTGCCCTTGTTGGAGATCCGGTTGATGTACTCCGCGAGCAGGACCGTCATGGCCTCCAGCGGGTTCATCTCCTCCTTCGTCCACGGTCCGTACTGAGCGCGCCACAGGTTGGGGCTCAGGCCGGTGCCGGCCGCGATGAGCAGGCCGGCCATGGTGGGGATCACCTCCGGGCTGAAGGTCCTCGGCATCATCCGCATGGTGGCCACCAGGCTGGGGACCGCGTGTTCGAGCACGTCCTCCTCGTGGTTCTCGAAGGCCGAGCGCAGCCAGTTCATGTACATGTAGACGAGCGTGCACACGCCTTCCACCAGTGCCTCGGCCTCCTCGGGGCCGAAGGACGCGGTGAGCTGGTCGACCATCCGCTGGTGCTCGGGGTCCGTCCCGGGCTTGCCGTCGTAGACGGACTTCAGCCGGGAGTCGATCACCATGAGCGCTGCGCTCACATCGCCGACGGGAGCGTGTTGGGGGTCGCAGGACGGCACGGGACTCCTCCTAGAACGGCGACGGCCCGGTACGGCCGGTCCGTTCGTAGGGTAGGCGACCCGATCGGACGGGGGCGGACGGATCCGGGCCCGGGCACCCCGCGAGGGCGGGCGCGGGGCGGCGGGACGGGCGCACGGCGGCTGCGGGACGGGCCCCGCCTCCCACTCCCCGTCACCCCGCGGAGGCCGACCACACGTCAGGAGAAGACACCGGCAGCCGAGTTGACGACAGTAGGCGGAGGGCGGCCGGACCGTGGCCGTCGCGGGCCCCGGGCCGGCCGCCCTCCCTGCCGTCAGACGCCCGAGACGGCGTTCCGGGCGTTGCGGCGGCGGACGTAGACGGTGGCCAGGACGCCGGCGAGCACCGCCCCGCCGCTCATCCCCGCGACCGACGGGTTGACCATCGGAACGGCGGCCGCGGGCTCGGCCCCGCCGCACTGGGCGTGGCCGATGACCAGGTTGGCGCCGTTCAGCGACGGCAGCAGGGTGATGTGGACGGCGTTGACGGTCAGCACGCCGTTGGCGTCGGTGGTCTGCTCGTTGAGGACGATCGAGCCGACCAGCGGGATGCTGACCTTGGTGTTGGCGGGGGCGTTGGCCTGCAGATTGGTCGGGATGCCGGCGACACTGACCGACCCGCCCGCGATCAGGCCGCTGCCGGTGGCCCCGGTGGGGGTGGCGGTGCAGGTCGAGTCGACGCCGGTCAGGGAGACCGACGCGACGCCCAGGTTGAGCCCGAGCTTGTCGACCGTCGCGGAGGCGGACGCGGTGCCGGCGGCCGGGTTGCCGGCGGTCGTCGCGGTGAGCGTGGAGTTGGTGGCGACCGGTCCGATGTTGAGGCCGACCAGGGTCTGGGTGCCGCCGGACGGGTAGGTCGACTCGGGCGACGGCGCGACGGCGACCATCCCGCCCAGTGCCTCCGTGGAGACGACGTAGGCGTCGGCCACGGGGGCGGGCAGCGCGGCGAACGCCGGGGACGCCACGGACAGGGCCGCGACGGCGAGCGCGGTTCCGGCGAGGACACGGTTGCGGGTACGAGTTCTCACGGGTGGGCCTTTCGGACGGGGGCACGGCGGACGGAGGTGTCCGCCGCACGGGGCAGGAAAGGGGGTGGTGCGTCGACTCCGCCGACCGGCCGCGGGATCGGGATCGGGATCGGCCACGGCCTCACCGGTCGGGGAGAAGTCTCGGTGCTCAGGCGGTGGCGATCTCCTGGCCGGTGATCTCCTTGGCGGGGATCTGCCCGGCGGTGGGTTCCCGGGCGGGGATCTCCCTCGCCGTGAGTTCCCGGGCAGTGGTCTCCCGGGCGGTGAGTTCCCGGGCGGTGAGTTCCCGGGCGGTGGACGCCGGCAGCGGCACGGCCGTACGGGCCGTCTTGTGCCAGGCGCCCTTGCGTCGCACGATCCGCCAGAAGGCGCGGACCGCGACGAGGTAGGTGGTCGCGGCGTAGACCGCGAGGGCCAGGCCGTAGCCGAGCGCGGCGCGGCGGCTGATCCCCGGCTCGCCGCGGCGCCGGTACAGCGGCCCCCAGAGGGCGAACTCGGCGACCCCCAGGACGAGGTAGAGCGCGATCAGCACGGCGCCGCCCTCGCGCAGGAAGGCCAGCACGAACTCCGGGTAGAAGACGATGTTGTAGCCGAAGGCGGCGATCGGCACGGTGTAGACCACCAGGCCGACGACCTGCAGCCAGGGCTGGACCATGAAGTAGAGGACTTCCAGGAAGCCCAGCGTGGTGAACTCCCGGGAGCGCCAGACCCTGCGCAGGTACGGCGCGCACTGCATCGAGCCCTGCGCCCAGCGAACCCTCTGGGTGATCAACTGCCGTACGTTCCACAGGGCTTCCTGGTCCACCCAGGCGGTCGTGGTGTAGCCGTTGCGCCAGCCGGCCAGCATCATCCGCAGCCCGAGTTCGAAGTCCTCCAGCAGCGCCCGGCCCCACGGCTCGCCGCCGGCCCGGTCGATCGAGCGCAGCGCGCTGAGCCGGTTGGCCTGGCCGTTGCCGCCGACGTTGACGGTCCGGGTGAACCTGCGGGTGATCTGGATGGCGGAGATCGGCCCGCGGAACTCGATGTCCTGGAGCCGGGCCAGCAGCCGGGCGAACCGGTTGGCGAGGCGCCCCCGGTGGGGCAGCGGCACGGCCACGTCACGGTTGGACATCCGGACCTCGACCTGGACGGCGCCGACGGCCGGGTCGCCGAAGGAGGACGGTCCGGCGAAGGTGTCCAGCATCCCCGGGGAGGGCCGCCCGTCGGCGTCCAGGACGATCAGGACGACCCGGTCGGCGTCCGCGTCCTGCGGCAGCCAGGCCTCGATCGCCCGGTAGGCGGCGTTCAGGGCGTCCCCCTTGCCGGTGCGCGCCCGCGGCAGCCGCCGGCCGACCAGGTGGACGGGCCGCCCCTCGGCCGCCCTGGCCCGTACCACCTCGGCGGTGCGGTCCTCGGAGTGGTCGTCGACCACCCAGACCCGTGCACGGGGGAAGTGCCGGGCGAGGTGGTCCAGGGTGGTGCCGATCACGGCCTCCTCGTCCCGGCAGGGTATGAGGAAGTGCCAGTCGAACCGGCTCGGGTCGCCCGGGGCGTCAGGGCCGGCCCGCAGGAAGTTGCGCACGATCACCGTGACGTAGGCGAGGAAGCCGATCCCCAGCACGAAGGAGAGGGAGACGGACAGGTCGAGCAGGGTCACGGCGCATCGGCCTCCGCGTCGCGGGTGGACGTTCGGGTGATCAGGAAGAGGAAGAGCAGCAGCGCGGTGAGGCCGGCGGCCATCATCAGCACCGAGCCGAACAGGACGTGCGTCCAGCCGAACCCCTCGTCGCCGTACCGGTGTTGCATGGCGACGATCAGCGTCAGCCGGCCCAGGTTGGCGGCGAGGACCAGGGCGGCCGCCAGGGCGAAGCCCAGCAGGACCCGGGCCGGCCCGCGGGTGCCGAACAGCAGCAGGACTCCGGCCAGCAGGGCCAGCGGGGCGATCAGCAGGGCGCTGCTGCAGCCGGTGGTCAGGGCGATCCCGCGGCCGAACCCGCCGCCGTCGCCGGCGTACAGCACCGGCGCGTCGGGGGCCGCGAGCAGCAGGGTGCGCAGGCCGAGCGCGTGGGAGACCAACCACCGCGCCCCGGTCATCTCGTGGAACCGGTAGGCGCGTTCGCCGGCGACCAGGACCCCGCACAGGCCGAGCAGCAGCGGTCCGGCCACCCCGGCGAGCACCCGGCCGGCCAGCGGGGCCCGGCCGGGCCGCGACCGCGGCGGTCGGGCCGGCCCCGGCGGCCGGGCGGGTTGCGGGAACACGTCTGCGGTCACGAGGAAACCCCCTGGGAGAAAGGCGAGTCGGCGGAGATCGGCCTGGCGGGGCGGCTACCGCCCGTCGCGGGTCCGGTCGGACCGGCCGGCCCGCTCGTCCCGGTCCGCGGCGAGTCGGCTGCGCCGCAGCAGGGCGACGCCGACCAGCACCAGGGCGGTGCCGACCGCCGCCACGAGGCCGAGGCCGGGCGAGCCGGTCGAGGCCAGCACGCCGCCGCCGGCCGCCGTCGGGGGAAGGCCGCCGCCTATGGGTCCGTACATGGGGGTTCCTCTCGTTGCGACCGGGTTGTCCCGATCTTTGCGATCTGGAGCCGTATGTTGCTGGGCCGATCGGATGATCGGATAGATCCGCCGCGCCCATTCGGGTGGAAATCACCCGTTTGCCGCAGCCGGCCGCGCGGAGGCGGCGGCGAGCCGGTATCCGGGGGCGAGGGCGCTGCCGCCAAATCCGCGCACTGCGACCGGCCTTGATGCACCGGCACACGAACCATCGACGGCGCCACCGACGGGCCGAACGGGCCCGAGTGGGCCAAGTGGGTGACATTGCCCCCGGATCAGGATGTTTCCCATGAATCCACCCATATCGTCTGCTGATACTTCCCCACCCCACCCCCTCGCCCCTTCGGAGCGCCATGTCCTCGACCGATGTCGCCCTGGTCCTCGGAACCCGGCCGGAGATCGTCAAACTCGCCGGAGTGGCCCGCCTCCTCGGCCCGCGGGCCCGCATCGTCTGGAGCGGCCAGCACTGGGACCCGGCCCTCACCAGCACCTTCTTCGCCCAGTACGGCCTCCCCCGCCCGCACCACCTGCTGCAGGGCATCGGCGGCGAGCCGCGCGGACGGCAGATCGGCCGGATGGTCAGCGCGCTGAGCGACCACCTCGCGGCCAGACCACCGGCCGCCGTGGTCGTCCAGGGCGACACCAACACCGCCGCCGCCGGCGCCCTGGCCGCGCACTGCGCGGGCATACCCGTCGTCCACGTCGAGGCCGGTCTGCGCTCCTTCGACCCCGACATGCCCGAGGAGGCCAACCGCCGCCTGATCGCCCCGCTCGCCGACCTGCACTGCGCGCCCACCGCCACCGCCGCGGCGCACCTGCTGCGCGAGGGCGTCGAACCGGACCGGGTGGTGATCACCGGCAACACCGTCGTCGAGGCGACCCTGGAGACCCTGCCCGACGAGGCCGAGGCCCGCCGCATCGTGGCCGGACACGGCGTCACCCCCGGCGGCTACGTGCTCGCCACCATCCACCGCCCCGAGAACACCGACGACGCCGCCCGGCTCGCCCAGATCCTCGACCAACTCGCCGCCCTGGACCTGCCGGTACTGCTGCCGCTGCACCCCCGGACCAGGGCCGCCGTCGAGGCGTTCGGGCTGCGCGGCCCGGTCGCGCGACTGCGCCGGATCGAGCCGCTGGACCACGCCGGATTCCTCGCCCTGGCCCGGCACTGCCGCCTGCTGGTGTCGGACTCCGGCGGGGTGCAGGAGGAGTGCACGGTGCTCAAACGCCCGCTCGTGGTGGTGCGCAACTCCACCGAGCGCCCCGAGGCCGTCCGGGCCGGCTTCGCCCGCCTCGCCCGCCCCGGCCACCGACTCGCCCGCGCGCTACGGGAGATGCTCGCCGACGAGGCCGCCGCCGACCGACTGGCACGGCTCCCCTCGCCGTACGGCAACGGGCAGGCGAGCGCCGAGATCGTCGCCGCGCTCCACAGCCGCTACCTCTCCCCCGAACTCCCCACCACAGTCGCCGAGTTGCCAGACCTCAACCTCGAACCTCCCACCATCGAGGAGCAGTCGGCCGCGCCACTCCCAGCGTCCGTCGCCGCCGCGGCCGCCCACCCCCGGCACTGACCGGACCGGCGACCTCCCCCGGCAGCCGGCCCGGATCCCCTGGCAGGAAGGTGGCGGATCCGAACCGTCGACCCTGCGCACACCGGCTGGCAAGGTCGGAAGCAGCCCGCAACCGGCGGGATCCACTGCATCCGGGGGGCTCCCTTGACGACGACATCCGACGGCCGGGCGACCACCGGGACCGGCGCGGACGCGTACCGGCCGCGGGTCACGGGCTGAGGCGGGCCCCATGGACGACCGCTACGAGCGCCACTGCCTCGCCGACCCGCTGTTCTACGACGACCCCGCCCGCGCCGAACGCCCGGACGACCGGTTCGCCGCCGCCTCCGTCCCGCTGCCGCCCGGCTGGCAGCGGGTCGAGCACGGCCCCTGGGTGCACATCAGGGCGCCCCGCGCGCAACTGCCCGAGCAGGGCTGGAAGGTGCACGTCTCGGCCACCCCGGGCGAGGCCGAGCGGGTGATCGACCAGGTCCTGGCGTACTGCCTGGAACACGAGCTGACCTGGAAGTTCCTGCGCGGCCGGGCCACCGTGCTGACGGGGAACGGCAAGTACGCCGACCGCCGCTCCAGCGGCAAGCTGATCACCCTCTACCCGGAGGACGACGCCCGGCTGGCGCAGGTGCTCGACGAGCTGTCCACCCTGCTCAAGGGCGTCCCCGGCCCGTACGTGCTGAGCGACCTGCGCTACCGGGAGGGGCCGCTCTACCTGCGCTACGGCTCCTTCGTCCAGCGCTACTGCACCGACGGGCAGGGCCAGCGGGTGCCGGCCATGATCGGGCCGGACGGCGAGCCGGTGCCGGACGTCCGGGGCACGGTCTTCACCGTGCCGGGCTGGGCACCGGTGCCGGAGGTCGTCGCGGCCCAACTGGCCGCCGACGCCGAGCGGGAGGCCGAGACCACGACCGACTTCCCGTTCGAGGTCACCAAGGCGCTGCACTTCTCCAACGGCGGCGGCGTCTACCGGGCCACCGACCAGCGCGACGGCCGCGAGGTGGTGCTGCGCGAGGCCCGCCCGCACGCCGGCCTCGACCACGCCGGCCGGGACGCGGTGCAGCGGCTGCTGAGCGAGCGCCGGGTGCTGGAGGCGCTGGCCGGGCTGGACTTCGTACCCGCGCTGTACGAGCACCTCCAGGTCTGGGAGCACCACTACCTGGTCGAGGAGTACATCGAGGGCGAGCGGCTGGAGGACGTCTTCACCCGCACCTGCCCGCTCGCCCACCCCGAACCGGACGAGACCGGGCTGGCCGAGTACACCGACTGGGCTCTCGACGTGATCGACCAGGTCACCGGCATGCTGACGGCGCTCCACGAGCGCGGACTGGTCTTCGGCGACCTCCACCCCAACAACGTGCTGATCCGGCCGGACGGGCGCTGCGCGCTGGTCGACTTCGAGATCACCTTCCCGGCCGACGACGCCACCGCGCCCCCGCTGGGCGCGCCCGGCTTCGTCTCCCCCAAGGCCCGGCGCGGCACGGCCGTGGACACGTACGCCCTGGCCGCGCTGCGGCTCTACCTCTTCCTGCCGGTGAACAACCTGCTCGCGCTGGACTCCGGCAAGGCCGAACTGGCCGGCCGGGAGATCTCCGCGCGCTACCCCGTCGCCCCCGGTTTCGGGGCCGAGGTCGCCGAGGAGCTGCACCGGGCGGCCGGCGGGCGGCTGCCGCTGGGCGCCACCGAGCGCCGGCCGGCCCCTTCCGACGGCGGCCCGCGGCCCTCCCGGCCGGCCTGGCCGCAGGCCCCGTCGGCGGACACCGAGGCCTGGCGCCCGGTGCTGGACTCGCTGGCCGCGGGCATCCTGGCGACGGCCACCCCGGATCGGACCGACCGTCTCTTCCCCGGCGACGTCGAGCAGTTCGGCCCGGTCCACAACGGCCTGGACCTCGCTCACGGTACGGCCGGCGTGCTGTACGCGCTGCGGGCCTGCGGCCGGCCCGCCCCGGCCGAGCACACCGACTGGCTGGTGGCCCGGGCGAACGCCGAGCCGGACCTGCCGCCCGGGCTGTACGACGGACTGACCGGCATCGCCTGGGCACTGGCCCACCTCGGTGCGCCCGAGGCGGCCGGCGCGCTGGCCGACCGGGTGCTCGCCGCCGAACCGCCGCTCGATCCCGGGCTCGGTTCCGGACGGGCCGGCATCGCGCTGGGCCTGCTCGACCTGGCCGGCGCGCTCGGCCGGGACGACCTCGCCGACCGGGCCCTGGCCCTCGGCCACGAGCTGGCCCGGGAGGAGCGCGCCCCGCTGCTGCGCGGCCTGCTGGACGGCTGGAGCGGGCAGGCCGCGCTGTTCCTGCGGCTGCACGGGCACACCGGCGAACCGGACTGGCTGACGGCGGCCGAGGCGGCACTCGGCCGCGAGCTGGACGAGGCGGACATCACCGACGGGATGCTCTTCCTGGTCGAGGACCGCTACCGCCGCAAGCTCCCGTACCTGGCCGCGGGCGGTATCGGCACCGCGGGCGTGATCGCCGAACTGGCCCGGCGCACCGGCGCCGACCGGCTGCCCGACCGGTTCACCGAGGCGCTCACGGCCGCCGAGCGCGCCTGCCGCCCCGACCTGGTCGCCGCGTCCGGCCTGTTCGAGGGCCGCGCCGGGCTGCTGCTGCACCAGCTCAGGACCGGGCACCGGGCGGAGGCCGACCGCCACCTGCGGCTGCTGGAGTGGCACGTGATGGACCATCGCGGCCACCTGGCCTTCCCTGGCCGCCGCTCGATGCGGCTCTCGGCGGACCTCGCCACCGGCGCGGCCGGCGTCCTGGCCGCACTGCACGAGGCAGTGCTCGGCCCGGTGCCGCTGCCCGGCATCACGGACTTCCCCCGGCCCTGAGCCGGGGGAGCACGACGGCCACCACCGGTGGCCGGGACCACCTCACCGGTAAGGAAGGAACTCACCATGTCGAAGATCCTCGCCCTCCAGGGCCTCGAGACCGAGACCGCCGCCTCCGCCTACACCACCATCCTGCCCCCGAGCCACACCAGCAGCGCCCTGCACATGCGCTTCGACGCGCCCGTCGCGGACGAGTCGGCCCGCTGATGTCGAAGATCCTGGCCCTCCAGGGCCTCGAGAGCGAGACCGCGCAGGCGGAGCTGAAGATGAGCTCCATCAGCAGCCTGTCGCACACCCTGCCGTTCGGCCCGGTCGAGACCGAGAAGTAACCGCCCGGCGTCGAACCGCCGCCCAGCCACTGGAGCGGCGCAACCACCACCTGCGCCACGAGGCGCCGGTGGCCAACGAGGAGAGGACACACTGATGTCGAAGATCCTGGCCCTCCAGGCGCTTGAGAGCGACACCGCGACGTCGGCCGTGGTGAGCAGCTTCCTGAGCACCGACTCCCACCTGTGGGTGGACAGCCCGGTCGAGTCCGAGAAGTAACCGCCGATCGGCGACGCGGCTGCCCGTCGGGCCCACCCCGACGGGCAGCCGCCCTTCCGCCCCTGCGGCCGGCACGGCGACCCGCCTCAGCGCGGCACCGCGCCGGCCGCGGGGGCGCCCACCGGAACGCCCGCCGGGAGGTCCGCCGGGAGGTCCGCCGGGATGGTCAGCCCTTCGCGCTCGGCCAGCACCCCGGCCTGGAACCGGCTCTGCGCCCCGAGCCGCGCCAGCAGCTCGGCGACGTGGCGCCGACAGGTGCGGGTCGACATGCCCAGCCGCCGGGCGATCGTGTCGTCCTTCTCCCCCGCGGCGAGCAGCCGGGCGATCGCGCCCGAGACGTCGCGGGACACCGTACGGGCCGCGGACGGCGCGGCGTCGTACGGCACGGCCTGGCCCCACTCGTGTTCGAAGAGCCGGACGAAATGCGCCACCAGGGCCGGTTCCCGGACCATCAACGCACCGGTGGCCCGCCGGGCCGGCACGAAGGCCGTGGTCCGGTCCACCACGACCAGCTTGGCCGGCACCTCGGCGCGGGTGCGGATCTCCGCCCCGTCGGCGATGACCAGCTCCGCGTAGGAGCGGGTGGGCGGGTCGAACCGGGTCAGGTGCTGGTACACGCTCCGCAGCCGGACGCCCCGCTCCAGCATGCTCCGGTCCCGGGGCAGCAGCTCGGCCAGGGCCGCCTCCGGGTGCCCGCCGCCCGGCCGGATCGCCAGCACCTCCTCCTTCGCGGCGCCGACCACGGAGTCGAGGGCCGAGCGCAGGACGTACGCGTCCTCCAGCAGCCGGACCGAGCCGTCCGAGCCGCCGCCCTGCGACTGGTACACCGGCGCCAGCGAGGCCACCTCCGCGCGCAGCCTGGCCAGCTCCGCCTGTCGGCGACCCAACTCGGCCTCCTCCAGGCGCAGCCGTGCCTCCTCCTGCCCGGTCAGCCGCGCCACGGCCGCCTCCGGCCCGACCGTCGCGTAGCAGCCCCGCTCGGCGCCCGGACGCCGGACCAGCAGGCAGAGCGCCGCCAGCAGGTCGACGGCCCGGCGGCACCGCGTCTCGGTGAGCCCGAGCGCGCCGGCCATCCGCGCCGGGTCGGCCGGGTCGACCCGCCCGTGCCGCACCGCCCACTCGTAGACCAGCCGCGTCTCGTGGTCGAGCAGGGCCTCCCGCCCCGACGACCGGATCGTGTCCGTGTTCACCGGATTCATCCACCCCTCCTCAGTCGGCCATTCATCTTCCTGACCCCCCTCGGCCCTTGGCCGCCGCCGTGACCTGTGACGACCATCGAACAACCGCTCCGGAGATCTGCCGTTCACCGGACGCGTCGTCCACCGCCACCTGCTGTCAAGAGGGCCGCCATGAAAGAACGTGGAACCGCCCGGGTCGCGTTCACCGCACCCGCCCCGGCCGACCGGGGAGCCGTACGCGACACGGCGGAGCGGGCCGCCGTACGCGACACGGTCGGCGACCGGCTGCGGCGGGCCCGCCGGGAGGTCTTCCTCTGCTGCCCCGGCAGCGACCCGACCGCGGCGGCACTGGCCGACCTGGTGCTCGCCGAGCTGGCGCCGAGCGAGCAGCCGCGCGGCGGTCCCGCGCCGCGCACCCGGATCGTCCAGCAGCACCCCGCCCGCTTCCACCTGCCCGCCCAGCGCCAGGCCCGGGCCGCCACACGGGCCGGCGCCGAGGTGCGGACCACCGACGAGAGCTACGGTCCGCTGCTGGTCATCGACCGGGAGAGCGCCTTCCTGGCGGAACGGGGGCGGCCCGAGGGGCTGGTGCTGGTGACGCAGCCGTCCGTGGTGGGCCACCTGGCCGACTCCTTCGAGACGCTCTGGCACCGGGGCGCGGCCTTCCACAGCGGGCCGGCCGCCGCCCGCGCCGTCTCCGGCGACCTCCGCACCGCGATCCTGCGACTGCTCGCCGACGGGCTGAAGGACGAGACCATCGCCCGCCGGCTCGGGCTGTCGCTGCGCAACTGCCGGCGGCACATCGCCGGCCTGTACAGCGCGCTGGGCGCCGACAGCCGCTTCCAGGCGGGCGTGCTGGCGGAGCGCCACGGCCTCACCGGGAACGCGCCGGAGGCCGCCGGCGAGCCCCGGTGAACGCCGCCACCGGCGCCGGTCGGTCTCAGCCGTTGCCGAAGAAGCCGAGCGCTCCCACCGCGCAGACCCCGCCGGCCCCCATGAACACCGGGGTCAGCACCTTGATCTCCACCCAGCTGCCGGCCCGGAACCGCATGCCCTTCGGCGGCCCGATCGGGTACCACCGCCGGCGTCCGATCGGGATCGGCCACAGCACCGGACAGCCCGAGACGGTCAGCGCGTCGCCCAGGCAGTGCACCAGCGCGCCGAGCGCGATCGGCAGCCCGATCCACAGGTACTGCTGCCCGGGCTCCTCGAACAGCCACTGCGAGCCGTTGCCGGGCTTGTCGAGGACCTCCGCGAGCATCCACGCGCTGGCCGCGCCCAGCAGCCACACCAGGACGTCGCTGGAGACCCGGGCCTGCCGCCACAGCAGGCCCTCGATCGCCAGCACCATGTGCACGAACAGCACCACCAGCACGCCCCAGCGGCCGCCGAACACGGCCACCGCCGCGGCGCCCGCCCCGCACAGCACCGCCCAGAGCCAGGTGTGGGTCAGCGTCCGGTGGCCGCCCGAGCGCCGCGGGTCACCCTTGCCCCGAGTGGCCTTGTAGACCGCGTACGAGAGGTTGTCGATCACCTCGCAGAGCGCCCGGGACACCGGCCCGAACGCCCTGGATATCGTCGCCGCCTTGTGGTCCAGGTCCGGCGCCAGCGCCGCCCCCGCGCAGATCAGCGCCCCCGCGAGCAGGACCGGCCAGGGCATCGGCTCCCCCATGCCGGCCGCCACCGCGCCCACCCCCAGCCATGCGGTCGCACCCGACAGCGAATGCGCCGGTCCCATCATGTCCGTACACCACCGATCCTCATCAGCTCCGTCCTCACCGCGAGGACCTGACATCACGGCAGCCTATCCGTCCAAGATCACCGACCGGCCGCGGTCGGCCACCCCCCCGCCCGCAGGTCAGGCCAGGGCCTTCTCCAGCGCCGCGAGATAACTCCGCATCAGGTGGTCGCGGATGCCCTCGCCGTCCGGGGAGAACGCCGCGGCGCCCAGCCCCTTGGCCCGGCCGCTCAGCCCGGCGACCAGCCCGACCTTCTCCTGGACGCGACCGGCGGAGTCGATGTGGCGCAACGCGTCGACATGGGTGAAGGCGGGCTCCGGGGGCAGCTCGGGGACGATGTCGTTGCCGTGGACGAAGCGGTAGGTGCGCCCCTTCAGGCCCTTGTCGTACGCGGCGGCGAGCAGCCGGTCGCAGGTGCGGGGCTGGCCGAAGGTGTAGACGCCGTCGGCCGCCAGCCGGGGGTCCTCCAGGTCGAGCCGGGCGGCGGCGAGCATGGCGAGGGCGCCGCCGAGGCTGTGGCCGGTGAACCAGACCGTCTGGTCGCCGGTCCGCAGGTCGGAGACCGCCTTGGCGACGTCCGGGTAGATCGACTCCAGGGCCTCGGCGAAGCCGTAGTGGACGAAACCCGTCCGGGCGGGCCCCGGCCAGGGCGGGGTGGTGGCGTCGGTGAGCCAGTCCCGGATCTGCGCGGGCTCGGTGCCCCGGAACGCGGTGACGATCATGTTCTCGCCGGCCATCGTGTACGCCTGGGTGTCCTGCAGCGGGAACGGCGGGGTGAACCGCGTCCAATGGTGACGCACGGTGTCGAACCCCCAGGCACGCGCCTACTCGTCGATGGTGGCCTCGTCCTTGTACGCCAGGTCGGACGCCCTGGCCAGCCAGTAGGCGAGCGGAAGGCTGTAACCCGTGACGCGCTGGTCGAAAACGGTGGGGACGGCCATGGAAACACTCCTGTCGGATCGACGAGCAGAACGACTGGTCCACCCGGAGCCCGACCGGCACCGACCGCACACCGCGACACTCCGGTGACCAAGAGTGACGCTACCCCCCGCCCCCTCCCCAAGCGGCCGCGCAACGCCCCACCCGACCGCCGAGGAAGCAGGCCGATCAGGCCTCCGGGATGTCCGCTTCCGCCGCACCGAGCATGCGGCCGGGGATGACGACGAGCCGCTCATCCGGGCCCAGGGTGACACCTTCCGGGAGGTGGCCGCGGTAGTTCTCGGTGAGGTCCCGACCGATCACGGCGATGTCGCCGTTCGAGAGCTGCCAGATGTCCGGGCACTCGTCCCTGCCATCGGACGCTCCGAGCTCCTCCGCGGACTTCCCCAGGCGCTTCTCGAACGAAGCGGACGGATCGGCTTCCCATCCACGATCCACAACTGCCTCCGTTGATCGGTTTCGTGACGCAGCGCACCGGCTCCGCGCCCCGCATCTGACGATTAGTCAGAATCGTGTTCGGTGCCTTCACCCTGCGCGCCCGAACGACCGCCCACCCCGTCGACTCCCACGCGCATCGCCGTCTCCGGCACGGCGGTTGCGTGAAAGGAGCCGGGCGCGTGTACCTTCTGTGGGCACTGGGCCCACCCGGTGCCGGCCGGGGCCGAACGGCACCGCGCACGGACGCGACCGGGCGGGCCCCGGAGGCCCGTCGCCGGCCTGACGCGCCCAGCGGCCGACACGTGAGAGGAGCCGCCGCCGTGGACGAAGGAACGCCGCCGGGCGCGCAGCGCCGCGCTGCCGCCGAGGGCAGCGCGGTGCGAACGCGGGGGCCGGTGACGGGTGTTGTGCAGGCCGCGCCCGGCGCCGTGAGGAGGACGCCGTGAGCGGCAGGATTCCGCGTGAGCGGCAGGGGCGGTGGCACGACCGGCGGGGCCGGGGGTCGCGTGGGCCGACCAGGGGGTCGGCGCAGCCGCTGATGCCGTTGCCGTTGCCGGACGAGGTCGCGCCGCCCGAGGAGTTCGAGCGGGAGCCGTCGGAGGACGGGAGCGGCGGACTCGGCGACGTCGCGCGATAGCCTCCGGTTCAGGCCCACGGGGGCCTGCCCCTGCCGTCCGCCCACAGGGCGAGCGCCCGCTGGTCGACGGCACGGATGCCGACCTGGGCGCAGAACGCGGCGGCGGCCTTGGTGAAGGAGCTGGTCGTCACCACGGCGGCCAGGTCGCAGTGGTGCACGTCGCGGTAGGTGCCGTTGACCACCTGGACGTCGTTCGAGCCGACGAAGGTCCGCGGTCCGTAGCGCTTGGCCTGGATGAGGATGCGCTGCCCGGTGGGGGTGGTGGCCAGGACGTCCGCCGCGAGGTCGCCGGCCCCGCCGACGACCCTGACCTTCGTGCAGCCGTCCCGGCGGCACAGGTCCGCCAGGGCGTGTTCGAAGGCCTTCGGTGTCATCGCCAGGAACGGCCCGATGTGCCGCAGTCGGGCGGTCCGCGTCTCCAGCTCCCGTTGACGGGCGCGCACCCGCGAGCGCAGTACGGCGACGACCACCGCGGCCGCGGCGGTCAGCAGGGCGGTGACCAGGAGGAGGTGCTGGGCCGACCAGCGGACCACCGCCGTGGCCAGAACGAGCACGACCACCGCGGTCACACCCAGCAGCGGTGCGTTGCGCTTCATCCGCCGCACCCGGCGGGCAGCGGTCGACCGGCGTCGCCGGACAGGCCTGCGGGCCATGGCACTCCCCCTCACCCCACGGTGTTCGAGCGAGCCTAGGAGCAACCGCGCCCGCCGCGCCCGCGATCCCGGCGAACTCCACCCGCCGCACCGCCGAGTTGACCGGATCCCGCCCCCTCGACGTCTCGACGCCCTAACCCCCGCGCCGGTGCCGCCCGGTGGCGCCCGACGTGCGGGCGACGAAGGCCTCCCGCCCCTCCCCCACGCCGGTCCGCCGAACACGGGCCAGGTAGCAGCGCGCGAGCAGGTCCGCGAGGCTGTCGGTGAAGTAGCGCTCGGCCAGCACCGCCCCCTCCGGGTGGACGGTCTTGGCGCTCATCCACTCCACGAGCTCGGCGGCGGTGAGGCGTGCGAATCCGGGCTGGTCCAGCGGCAGCGCGCCCAGGCGGCCGCCGGTCGCCCGGCCCCAGGTCTCCTCCGACGCCTGCCGGACCTCGGCGCGCAGGTCCGCGAGTTCGGCCATGGTCGCGGCCGCCAGGCGGTGCAGCCGTTCCTCGCCGGAGGTCTCGCGCAGCTCGGCCATCTGGGCGGCGTGGGCGATCGCCACGGTTTCCCAGACCGCGAGCCTGGCGAGGCTCGACTCCTCGCTGTCGAAGTCCAGGACGGCCTCCAGGTCGGCCATGAACTCCAGGTCGTCCTCAGGGAGTCGGGGCCTGTTCAGGTTGGTCAGGACACCGGCCACCCGCTCGTCGATCTCCTGGCGGGACGCCTTCGCCAGCCCCGGCCGCCGGCGCAGGTTGCGGCGCATCTGCCGGATGATCGCGCCGCCGCCGCGGAGCTCGATCAGGGCCTCCGCCTCGGCCACGTCGTAGTGGACGTCGTCGCTGCGCAACTCCTCCGGCACCTTGGCCCGTTCGGTGTCGACGGCCTCCCAGTGGCGGTTGCGCCGCAGGAAGTAGACCCGGGCGAGTGCCGTCTTGAGGGCGAGTTCGGGAACGGGTGCCTCGTCGCAGAAGTAGGCCAGCAGGGCCAGGTCGTCGAGGCTGCGGCCGGGGCCGGCGTGCCGGGCCAGGGAGCGTACGAGTTCCCGGGTGCCGGGCGGGTAGACCGTCCTGGTGCCGTCCCGGCCGAGGAACTGCCGTGCGGGGCTGGGCAGTAGGCCGCGCCGGCGCCAGTGTTTGAGCTGGGCGGCGCTGACGGGGTGGCCGTCGGCCGCGGTGAGGGCGATGAGTTCACGGTCGGCGGCGCTCGGTGCGGTTCGTGGCATGCGGGAACGGTACGGAACCGGGCCGCCGCTTTTCGCCGCGTCGCGTGAGGAGGTGGAACCGCGAGGTGGCAGCAGGAGGCGGAACCGGCCGGCGGCGGGCTCAGTCCGGGTCGGGCCGCCCCCGTCGGTCGCCCTCCTCCCGGGCGCGTTCCTCGATGAACTCCTTGAACCGTCTCAGGTCCGCCTTCACCCGGTGGCCGACCGTGCCCGTGGCGCCGGCGGCCGCCCGCGCCGCGCCCTCGGGCCGGAGGTCGACGGCCAGGGCGACCCGGGTGTGGCCCGGGTCGAGCCGCTGGAAGGTCACCACGTCCTCCTGGTCCACCTCGCCGTCGGTGGTCCGCCAGGCGATCCGTTCGTCGGGCTCCTGGTCGACGGTCTCGGTGTCGAACTCGCGGGTGACGCCGCCGATGCTGGTGCGCCAGTGGTTGTGGCGGCCGTCCAGCCGGGTCACCGATTCGACGCCCTCCATGAAGCGCGGGAACTCCTCGAACACCGTCCACTGGTGGTAGGCGGCGTGCAGGGGCACGGCCACGTCCACGGACTCCTTCACTCTGTGCATCAGGTCCTCCTCGGACGGTGGGGTCGGCGCCCTCCCGGCCCCGCTACGAGCCGCTCCGCCCGCCGGGCGGCACCGACGAAGGCGCCCGCGAAAGCACCGAAGGCCCGCCCGACGCGGAAGGCACCGGCGAAGGCCGGTCGCCCTCGGCGAGGTGCCGGGCCACCGAGTCGAGGTCCGTGCCGAGCCGTTGGGCGGCCCGGACCAGCAGGCTCAGCGCGGTGTGCGGGGTCACCTCGAACCGCTCGGCGGTGATGCCGATGGCCAGGCCGGTGGCGTGCCGGCGGTCCAGCAGGTCGGCCACCGCCCTGGACAGCGCGAAGCGGTCGAGCGCGGCCGACGCCTGGAGGGCGAGCACCTCCACCAGCCCGAGGGCGGGCGTGCCGGGCTCGACGGGCGTGCGCAGGTAGGCGCTGAACACGGTGCAGCCGTGCGGGTGGGTGCGCAGGTGGGCGCCGGCCACGGCCCGTACGCCGCAGCGCCGGGCCCGGTCCGCGAACCGGTCCGGCCGGCCCGGGTCCAGCCGGACCACGACCTGTCCCTCGCCCTGGCGGCGGAGCCGGGGCAGCGGGCCGGCCTCCGCCCCGCCCTGGGCGCCTTCGAGGGCGAGCAGGTACGACGGTGTCGCCGCGAAGGTCTCGACCGAGCCGTCGTCGTGCCAGGTGCTCACGGCGGCACCCACGCAGTCCGGGACGGTGACCCCGGTCAGCTGCACCACGTCGTGCAGGCTCGGGACGGGCCCGGACCGCGCCCGTTCCCGGGCCGCGAGTTCGCCGAGTTCGGTCAGCAGCGCCGCGCGGGCCCGCTCGGTCGCCGGGGCCCCGGCGGCCGCTCCGCCGGGGCCGGCCGGGCCCTGACGGTCCAGCAGGATGCGGGCCCTGGCGACGGCACGGTCCGCGTCGGCCTCCCCCGTGTAGATGCCGATCGTGTAGCAGACGTCGCGCAGCCGCTGACCGGCCTCCGGCGAGCCCGACGAGGACAGGGCCTCGTACTCCGCGACCAGTCGGCCGAGGGCAGCGACATCCACCATGGGCATGAGCACCTCCGTTTGTTTACGGAAAGTATGCGCCGATCACGCAGCGAAACCACGTCGCCGGGCGAGGCACCCGCTCGGGCCGGCCCGAGCGGCCCGCCCACCCGCCGGGGTCACGGCCGCGGCAGTCACGGCCGTCAGCCCGTCAGCAGCCCGGCCGGGTCCAGCCGGCCCTCGACCAGCCCGTGGGCCGCGTCGGCCACCCCGCCGCCGCTGCGGCGGGCGTGGGAGCGGAGCACCTCGAAGGCGGTGTCCATGTCGAGTCCGCCGGCCTCCGCGAGCACGCCCTTCGCCCGCTCGATGGCGGTGTGGTCCGCCAGCGCCCCGCTGATCTCCTCCGCGGCCGTCCGCTCCCGTCCGTACCGACGCTGGAGCAGGGCGATCACCGCCAGGTCCGCGAGCGGCTGGACGACGTCCGGTCCCTCGTGGTCGGGCCCGGCACCGGTCCGGACGTCGAACACGTCGAGGGTGCCCATGACCCGGCCGTCCAGGCGCAGCGGCACCGCGCGCACGGAGCGGAAGCCGAGTTCGACGGCCTTCGGGGCGAACCCGGGCCACCGGGCCCGGGCCAGGTCGAGGTCGTGCTCCACGACCTGCTCGCCGGTCCGCCGGCAGTCCGGACAGGGGCCTTCGCCGATGGCGATCTGGAGGCTCTCCAGGCGCCGGACCAGGTCGCTGGAGTACGCGACGTCCCGCAGCGCCCCGTGGCGGTCGGCGACGACCAGACCGGCCCCGGCCGTCCCGCTGAGCGCCGTGCAGACCTCGGTGAGCCGGTGCAGGAACTCGACGGTGTCGTAACCCGGGCCGACGAGCGTGCCGGTGAGCCCGGCGAACGCCTCGTTCACCCGGGCCTCGCGCGTCATGGCGGCCTCCATCTCCCCTCCTGGCAAGGCTACGCCGGAGGTCCGGCGTCGGTCATCCGTCATCGGTCCTCCTCCGTGAACCTCAGTCGCCGCTCCACCATGTCGTGCGTGACCTCGTCGATCTCCCGGCCGCGCGCGAAGGCGTGCGCCCGCAGCCGGTCGAGCGCCTCCCCGGCGGGCACGCCCAGCTGCACCATGATCATGCCGACCGCCTGGTCCACCTCGACGCCGTTGAGCGGCGACTCGTCCAGCCACCACTGTTCCCGCAGCGCTCCGGACGGGGCCAGGAAGGAGCCGACGATCGCGAGGGTCACGCTGGTCGCGGCGACCCGGATGTCGGCGGCCCGCGTCCGTTCCGGGACGCCCGGCCGCGCGCCGTAGAGGCTGAGGACGCCGATCCCGGACGTGCCGAGGTGGAGCGGTGAGGCGTAGGCGCTGCGCAGCGCCGAGCCGGCGGGGGCGGCCGGTGTCCCCGGGCCGGCGGCCAGGTCGACGGTGAGGACCGGCCAGCGCACCTCCTCGGGCGACAGCAGGTCGGCGACGGCCACCGGGCTCCGGGTGCGGAAGGCGTCCACGCTCGGGCCCTCCCCGAGGCCGAACTGCCGCTCCTCGATCCGCCGCGCCCGGTCGTCGCTGGCCCAGACCCCGGCCCGGTGCCCGGGGTCTGCCATCAGGGTGATCGCCGCGGCGTCGGCGGCCAGCGCCTCGACGCAGGCGACGCAGAGCCGCTCGGGCAGGGAGGGCCGGCCCGGGCCGTTGACGGCCTCGGCCACGATCTGCGCGATGCGCGTCAGATCGGCCATCTCCGCGCCTCGTTCTTCCGTCGTCCTGTCGCCGTCGGTGCCCCCCGGACAGCCGACCGCCGTACGCCCGTCCGTGCCGCGGCGTGATCATCGCAGGATAGGTGTTCACGGCCGGACGGCAGCCCGTACGGCAGCCTGACGGCGCCCCGTCCCCGGCGGCGCTCGACCGCCCCGGCACCGGGCGTCCGACCACCCTCGCGCGCCTACCCCGATCCACCCCGGACACACTCCGGCGCCCGGGTCTGACGGACCCGTACCCGCCCGGCCGCCCCGGTACGGGCAGCACTCCCCTGCCCACCCACCGGTGGTCCCGCCGGCCGCGCCGGCCGCCGGCCGCGCCGGTCGCCGGACGCACCGGCCTGGCGCACGCCCTCGGCGACACCACCGGCGTGCTGCTGCTCCCTACTGGAGGGCTGCCCGCACGTGCCCCCGGCCCGGCAGCACGGCCCGGCCACCGCGCCCCGGCCGGTCCTGGAGACCCGGGTGCTCTCCGGGCACCTGGAGGTCCGGCCCCCGACATCCGAGAGCCGTGCCGACAATCCCAACTCCCACCGATGACAACCGAGTTCAGGCCGATCCGGCAGCACGCCCCCCGGACGCGCTATCGCTGACGCCCCGCACGCCGCCGCAGCCGGACGGCCAGCAGGCAGCTGTCGTCGTCCGGGTTGGGGCCGCCGAGGCGGGCGGCGATGTGGTCCAGGCAGCCCGCCAGGTCGCGGGCGCCGCACTCCTCGGCCGCGCGCAGCAGCCGGTCCGGGCGGATGGTGCCGTCGTCCCGGCGGTTCAGCAGGCCGTCGGTCCAGAACAGCACGGTGTCCTCGGCCGGCCGCAGCGGCAGTACGGTGTCACGGCAGCGGGTCTCCCGCAGGGCTCCGAGGACGGTCCCGGTGGGGCCCTCGGCGAGGACGGCGGTCGTCCCCCGCAGCACGGCCGGCGGTGAGTGCCCGGCCGCGCTCCAGGTGAGCGTCCCCGCCTCCGGGTCGAGCAGGCCGCACAGCACGCTGGCGATCCGGCGGCCGCCCTGGTGGCAGAGCATCGTGTTGAGCCGCCCGAGCATCTCCGCGGGCCCCTGGCCGGTGTAGCAGAGGCCGTGCAGCGCGTGCCGGAGTTCCGCCATGCCGACGGCGGCGGCCAGACCGTGGCCGCTGACGTCGCCGACGGCGAGCAGGACCCGGCCGTCGGCGAGAGCGGCCAGGTCGTACCAGTCGCCGCCGACTCTGGGGCGCTCCCCGGCGGGCAGGTAGCGGGCGGAGTGGTCGAGGACGGCGCCGTCGGGCTCGGGCTGGTGGGGCCCGGCCACCAGGGCGTTCTGCAGGGCCCGGACGGTCCGGTGCTCGGCCCCGGCCCGGCGGCGCTGCTCGGCGAGCCGGGCCCGGGCGCCCGCCAGGGCCCGCTCGGTGCGGTGCCACCGGCTGACGTCCTGCAGCACGCCCCGGATCACCCGCGGGCGGCCGGTGTCCGGGTCCCCGGCCGCCTCCGCGGTGACCCGCAGGGTGCGCGGCGCCTCGCCGGGCCGCCCGGTGTCGAACTCCAGGGCCGCCGTCCGCCGCCCGGCCAGCAGCCGGCGCAGGAACAGCCGGGCGGCCGGACGGTCGGCGGGGTGGACGCGGGCCACCAGCTCGGTCGGCGCGACCGGCCCGGTGCGGTCGGGGTCGAGGCCGAGCAGCCGCAGGGCCTCCGCGGACAGCTCCGGCGGCGATCCGGGCGCCCACTCGAAGCTGCCCAGCCCGGCCAGTCGCTGCGCCCGGTGCAGCCGGGCCGCGCGCTCGGCGCCGTTCCCGGGGCGCCAGGTGAGCAGCACGCCGTCGAGGAACGGCTCCGCCCGCAGGACCAGCGTCCGGTCCGGTCCGGCACCGGTGAAGTCCTCCGCCCGCCCCTCGTACCCGGCGCCGGTCGTCGCGGCCTCCAGGATCCGCGCGAAGTGCCCGGTCTCGACCAGTCCGGGGTGGAGTTCGCTCAGGCGCCGCCCGGCCGCCGTGCCGAGGCCGGCGGCGGCGTTGGCGTACCGGACCCGCAGGTCGGTGATCGCACCGCCGGGGGTGGTCCCACGGACGGCCGAGAGCACCAGGACGGGGTCGAACACGGCGTCCAGCACGGCGCGGAGCCAGTGCTCGCCGCCGGGCACCGCCGGCGGCTCGTCCTCGCCGGTGGCCTCGAACCGCAGCAGGTGCCCCGCGACGAGCGCGGACAGCGCGTCGACGTACCTGGTCGCCGCGCGGGCCCGCACGGCCGGCACGTCCCAGCCGAGGCTCATCGCCCCGATGATCCGCTCGCCGCGGCGCAGCGGTACGGCGCACGCGCTGCGGCCGGGGACGATCCGTCCACTGCCCGGCGACCGGCCGCCGTGGCTGCGTTCGAACTCCCAGACCAGGCTGCCGCCGTGGGCTGCGGCCACCAGCGGCACCCCGGTCTCCGGCGGAATGCGCTGCCACTGGCTGATCCGGCGGGGCGTCACGCCGTGGCTGCCGACCAGGACCAGCGCGCCGTCCGGCTCCAGCCGGCCCAGCACCACGGCGACGACGCCGACCGGGTCCAGGGCCACCTGGTGCAGCAGTCTGGCCAGTTCCTCGGGCGTCTCCGCGCTGGCCAGGGCCGAGGCCGCCAGGTGGTAGCGCGCGGCCAGGCCGGGCGCGGCAGCCGGCGCGGCCTTGGGCGGCCCGGGCACGGGCGCGGGTACGGGGGCGGTCGCGGGAACCGGCGACCCGGGCGCGGCGCCGGCCGCCGGCGCAGGCCCGGCGCCGGGCTCCCCCGCCGTGCCCGCGAGCGGGTCCGTGCCCGTGAGTGGGTCCGTGCCCCTGAACGGGCCCGTGAGCGGGGCGGCGAGGCCGACCAGGCCGGCCGCGATGTCCGCGAGCCGGCGGTTGGTGTCCTGCGAGAGCCGGACGAGGTGCCCGAAGGCCTCCTCCGGCGTGCATTCCAGCCGCTCCGCGAGCATGCCCTTGGCCTGCTCGATGACGCCCCTGGTGCGCATCGCCCGCCGCAGGCCCTCGGCCTCGGCGCGCAGCCGGTCGACGGCCTCCCGCAGCACCGCCGCCTCGTCGGTCAGGGCGGGTTGCGCGGGGTTCCGGTCCTCACGCACAGGCCGCCGCCACGTCCGGGTAGAGCGGCAGCACCGTGGCGACGCCGCTCAGCTCCACGAGGTCCCGCACCCTCGGTACCGCCCCGGCCAGCCGCAGCGTGCCGTGCTCGCCGCGCACCCGTCGAGCGGCGCCGATCAGGACGTTGAGGCCGGTGGAGTCGAGGAAGCCCACGGCCGTGAGGTCCACGACCACCCGGGTGGCACCCGTGTTCGCGAGCGCGTCGAACAGGAGCCGCACCTCTCGGGCGGAGAAGTCGTCGAGATCCCCGCTGAGCGGCACCACCGTCCAGCCGTTGGCGACCGGGAAGTCCTTCATCACGGACCGTCCTCGTTGCTCGGCCCGGCCACCGCCCCCGCCCGGGCTCCCCTCCCAGGCTAGAACCACCCGGGTCCAGGGTCTCCCGCTCCCTCACCCGCACGCGGGCTGGTCGTTCCAGCCGGGGGCGTCGTGGTCCTCCAGTTCCTCCCGCAGCCAGGCCAGCGTGGCGCTGAGCAGCCGGGAGACGTGCATCTGGGAGACGCCGATCCGCTCGGCGATCCGGGACTGGGTCCAGCCGTCCCAGAACCGCAGCTTGAGGACGGTCTGCTCGCGTTCGGGCAGCCGGGCCAGCAGCGGCCGGACGGCGATGCGGAAGTCGGCGAGTTCGATGCCGGGGTCGCAGCCGCCGAGGCGGTCCAGCAGGGCGCTGCCGGCTTCGTCGGTGTCCTGGTCGCGCAGCGCGTCGAGGGAGTTGGGGCGGTAGACCCGGCTCGCCATGAGGCCCTCGGTGGCCTGTTCGATGGTGAGGTGGAGGTCCTCGGCGATCTCCCCGGGCCGCGGGAGGCGGCCGAGTTGCTGCTCGAGCTGGTCGGAGCCACGGGCGACGGTGAGGTAGAGCTCCTGCATGCTGCGCGGGACCCGCACGGGCCAGGAGGTGTCGCGGAAGAACCGTTTGACCTCGCCGGTGATGGTGGGGATGGCATACGTGACGAACTCGACGCCCCGCCGCGGGTCGTAGCCGTCGACGGCCTTGATCAGGCCGATCGTGCCGACCTGGAGGATGTCCTCCATGTCCTCGGCGCGGTGCCGGAAACGGGCCGCGATGAAGCGCACCAGCGGCACGTTGAGCTCGATGATCGTGCCGCGCACATAGCTGTAGGCGTGGCTCTCCCGGGCCAGCCCGGCCAGCCGCTCGAACAGCGCGTCGCTCAGCTCCCGGGCCTCGGACTTCCCCATGCGGCGCAGTTCGGCCGCCGTCGGTCTTCTCGGCAGGTCGGGCGGCAGATCGGGCGGCAGGCCCGACCGCACGGCTTCCCCATCGGTGGCTTCCAGGTGGATGGACACGTGTTCGCTCCTGGGCATCGGGGTGGACGCCCGGCCACGCGTGCTGGAGCCGCACTCGTGCGCCCCGGACTTCTTCCCCCAGGACCAGTGCCCGGCTTCTTCAAGCGCGGTCCCGGTGGCACCGCCAACGGTGCCGGAGCAGCCGGAACGGTCACGGCCGCTGCATGAGGGGTTTTACCCCGGGATGCGGGTCCGAACTCCCGTTCCGGCCGTTTTTCCTGTTCCGCCCGCCCGGCCACCGTGCCCCGCGGGGCCGCCGCGGCCGGACGTAGTCGATCAGCTGCATCATGCCGAGGTCCTCGTGCTGGAGCTGGTGGCAGTGCAGGACGGTGCGGCCGGTGAAGTCCTCGTACCTGACCAGGAGGGTGACGGTGTCGCCCGGCCTGCCGCCGGCCAGGTCGACGGTGTCCTGCCAGACCGGCGGGTCGAGCCGTACGCCGTTGCGGTGGGTGACGAGGACGTGGTTGGTGTGCAGGTGGAACGGGTGGTGGAAGGCCGGCAGGCTGTCGTCGGTGCGGAGGGTCCACCGCTCGACGGTGCCGAGTTCCAGGGTGTGGTTGACGTACCCGGGGTCGAACAGGCCGTAGGCGGGGTCGCGGGTGAGGTCGCCCGCGGGGTCGGCGGCCGGGGTGGGGTGGCTGCCGAGGATGCGGTAGGCGTTGGGGAAGGGCTTGGCGAAGACCCCCGGGTCGACGTGGAAGACCACGGTGCGGTCGCCGCCGGGGTTGGCGATGTCCTTCTCGTCGAGGAACGGTCTGCCCTGCGGCAGCGAGGACGGCAGCTCCATCGGCGGCCGGACGGCCGCTCCCGCCACCTCGATCGTCATCAGCGGGACGGGTACGCCCTTGGCCCGCAGTTCGTACGTCCCCGGTTCGCCGCCCCGGACCAGCACGTCGGCCCGGTTGCCCACGGCCAGGGTCACCGCCTCGGTGGCGACCGGCGCGGGGAAGGTCACCCCGTCCATGGCGATCTGATGTATCGTCAACTTCCGCTCCTTGCTGACGATCTGGAGCGTGAGAGTGGTGAAGGCGGTGGCCGCGACCAGGCGCCAGCGCTGGACCTCGCCGGGGCGCAGCGCGAGGGTGGGGTTGACCGCGCCGTTGACGGTGAAGGTGGGCGGGACGGCGGCCAGGGCCTCGCCGGAGGTGAACGCGGGGACCTTTCCGTCCTTGACCCGGAGTTCGTTGACGCAGACGACCAGGTCGGCGGCGGCCCTGATCTGCGGCACCTCGTCGACGTCGCCCTCGACGATGATGACCCCGGCCATCCCTCCGGCGATCTGCTCGGCGGTGGCCCCGTGCGCGTGCGGGTGGTACCAGTAGGTCCCGGCCGGGTGGTCGCGCGGGATCTCGACGGTGGTCAGGTAGCGCGGCTCCGCGGCGCCGGCCGCGGCCTCCTCGGCGGTGCGCGGCGGGAACTCGCGCAGGATGTTGTCGGCGTTGCCGGACGGCGAGACGTGCAGGCCGTGGGTGTGCAGGTTGAAGCTGTTCGGCCGGTGCGGCCGGTTGTGGCCGCCGTGGCGCGACAGGCCCGACCTCTCCGGCGGGCCCGACCTCTCCGGCGGACGCGGCGGCTCCGGCGGGTTCGGCGGCAGGCCGTTGATCTGGGCCAGCCAGAGCGTGTCCCCGCCGCGCACCCGCAGGGTCGGCCCCGGGATCGTCCCGTTGTAGGTGCGCGTGGTGACCCTCCCGTAGCCCGGGACGAGGGTGTCGGTGAACCGTACGTCGAGCGTCTGGCCGAGGACCACGCCCGGCGAGCCGGGAGCCGAGCACCGTACGGCCGGCTGTGGGAAGGAGCTCGCCGCCGCAGCGGCCGACCGGGCGAGGATCCCGTCGGAGGCCGCCGCGAGGACGGCGGCTGCGGGGACGGCCTTGAGCACCGATCGGCGACTGATTCCGACATCTTCTCTCATAGCCGGGCAATCTAGGTCGACTTCCGCAGGGCCCCGGTCAGGCACACCGCTCACCCGCGAGGGGTTGGGCCTTCCGCAGTACCCGGCTACGCGTGCTCCGGGTGGGTGAGGTTGGCCCCGCTGCGGGGGTCGAAGACGTGGATGCGCGCGGTGTCCACCCACAGCTCCAGCGGGCTGCCCTCGGCGGCCCGGGTGGCGGTGTTCAGCCGGGCGACCACCCGGTGCTCCAGCATGCCGGTGTCCGCCCGGCCCGAGTCGGCGGCGAGCTCGGCGAGTTCCTCGGCCACCGCCGGTCCGCCCTCCTCCGCGAAGTGGACGTAGACGTCCGAGCCGACCGACTCCCGGACCTCCACCGTCACCGTGACGGTGACCCCGCCGGGGTGCCCCTCCACCAGGGCGGCGTCCTCGAAGTCCTCGGGGCGGATGCCGACGATCAGGTCGCGCGGCGCGTCCGCGCGCTCCAGGGCGCGACGGGTGCGGCCGTCCAGCGGCAGGTCGCCCAACGACGTCCGCAGCGAGGCGTGTTGGCCGTCCTGCCGCAGCACGGCGCCGAGGAAGTTCATGCCGGGCGAGCCGATGAACCCGGCGACGAAGAGGTTCACCGGCTCGTCGTACAGCTGCTGCGGCGAGCCGACCTGCTGGACGACGCCGGCGCGCATCACCACCACCCGGTCGCCGAGCGTCATCGCCTCGACCTGGTCGTGGGTGACGTAGACGGTGGTGGTGCCCAGGCGGCGCTGGAGCGCGGCGATCTGGGTGCGCATCTGCACCCGGAGCTTGGCGTCCAGGTTGGACAGCGGCTCGTCCATCAGGAAGACCTTGGGGTCGCGGACGATCGCCCGGCCCATCGCGACCCGCTGGCGCTGCCCGCCGGAGAGGTTGGCGGGTTTGCGGTCCAGGTGCCGGGTGAGGTCCAGGATGCGGGCGGCCTCCTCGACCTTGGCGGCGATGGTCGCCTTGTCGACCTTGGCCAGCCGCAGCGCGAAGCCCATGTTGTCGCGCACGCTCATGTGCGGGTAGAGGGCGTAGCTCTGGAAGACCATCGCGATGTCGCGGTCCTTGGGCGCGCGGTCGTTGACCACCTCCCCGGCGATCCGCAGGGTGCCCTCGGTGATGTCCTCCAGCCCGGCGATCATGTTGAGGGTGGTGGACTTGCCGCAGCCGGACGGCCCGACCAGGATCACGAACTCGCCGTCGGCGATGGTGAGGTTGACGTCGCGGACGGCGAGGGCGCCGTCGGGGTAGCGCTTGGTGATGCCGTCGAGGACGATCTCGGCCACGATCCGCCTTCCTGGTCCGCCGGGTGGGGCGGCTCATCCGCTCGGGTTCGACTCGGGGTTCGACCCGGGGGTTCGACCCGGGGGGGGTCGACTCGGGTTCAACCTTTGACTGCGCCGGCGGTGAGCCCGGCGACGATGCGGCGCTGGAACAGCAGCACGAAGACCACGATCGGGATCGTGATGATCACGGCGGCGGCCGCGATCGAGCCGGTCGGCTGCTCGAACTGGGAGCTCCCGGTGAAGAAGGCGATGGCCGCCGGGACCGTCCGGGCCGAGGTGGTGGAGGTCAGCGAGATCGCGAACAGGAAGTCGTTCCAGCAGAAGATGAAGACCAGGATGCCGGTGGTGAACACCCCCGGCGCCGCCAGCGGCGCGATGACCAGCCGGAACGCCTGCCAGGGCGTGGCGCCGTCCACCTTGGCCGCCTTCTCCAGGTCCCACGGGATCTCCCGGAAGAACGCCGAGAGCGTGTAGATCGCCAGCGGCAGCGAGAAGGTCATGTAGGGGATGATCAGCCCGGCCCAGGTGTCGAACAGGCCGAGCGCCCGCTCGATGTCGAACAGCGGCGAGACCAGCGAGATCGGCGGGAACATCGCGATCAGCAGGGACACCCCGATCAGCAGCCGCTTGCCGGGGAAGCGCAGCCGGGCCACCGCGTACGCGGCCATGGTGCCCAGCGCGACGGCGATGGTGGTGGCGATCACCGCGATGCCGATCGAGTTGACCAGGGCCCGGGTGAACTCCGAAGTCTCGAAGATGCCGCGGTAGTTGGCCAGGGTCCACTTCCGGGGCACGAACGCGCCGTCGGAGAGGGTGCTCGGGTCCTTGAAGGAGAGCGCCACGATCCACCACACCGGGAATAGCGCGTAGAGCACGACCACCAGGTTGGCGACGCCCCAGCCGGTCAGGGTCCGGTTGCGCCGGCCGCTCATCGGTGCTCCGGTTCCGCGCCCGGCGTCGCCGTGCCGAACAGCTTGACGAAGGCCAGGGCGATCAGCGCCACACAGACGAAGATCAGCACCGAGATCGCCGAGCCGATGCCCAGGTTGAGCGCGGTGAACAGGTTGTCGTAGCCGAGGATCGACACCGAGCCGGTGCCGTTGGAGCCGCCGGTCAGCACGTAGATGTCGTCGAAGATCCGGAAGGCGTCCAGGGTACGGAAGAGCAGCGCGACCAGGATCGCCGGCTTCATCAGCGGCAGGACCACCAGCCTCAGCCGCTGCCCGAAGCCCGCGCCGTCCACCATCGCCGCCCGGACCGTCTCGTCCGGGACGAGGGCCAGGCCGGCGAGCAGCAGCAGCGCCATGAACGGGGTGGTCTTCCACACCTCCGCGAGAATGATCAGGCCGACGGCCGGCCACCGCTCCGTCAGCGGCGCGCTGCCCTCCGGCAGCAGGGCGGCCAGGTAACCGGTGCCCGGGGTCCAGGCGTACTGCCAGGAGTAGGCCGCCACCACGGTGACGATCCCGTACGGCACCAGCACCGCGGTGCGCACCGTGCCGCGCCCGAAGAGCGTCCGGTGCATCACCAGCGCGAGCGCCAGGCCGAGCACCAGCTCCACCGCCACCGACACCACGGTGATCAGCACCGTGACGCCGAGCGCCTGCCACCAGTACGGCGAGGCCAGCACCGCGCCGTAGTTGGCGAGCCCGACCCAGTGCGCCTGCTCGGGGAAACGCAGGTCGTAGCGCTGCAGGGACAGGTAGACGGCGTAGCCGATCGGGTAGGCGGTGACGGCGAGCATCACGATCACCGCGGGCGCGCACAGCAGCCAGCCCAGCCGGCGTTCCTGGCGGGCGCCGAGCGAGGGCCCGGCCGGTCGCGGTACGGCCGCGGCGGCGGCCTCGGTGGACGGTGTCACGGGATCAGCCCCTTCGAGCCGAGGGCGTCCTGGATCTGCCCGCGGAGGTCGGCCACGTCCTTCTCCGGGTGGATGCCGGCGGGCGGGGAGAGGGTGTGCGAGACGGCGATGGAGACGTTCTGGTAGGCCGGGGTCTGCGGCCGCACGCTGGCGGAGTCGAGGGCGGCCAGCACGTCGGCGGCGAACGGGTAGCTGGCGGTGAGTTCGGCCGTCTCGTACAGGCTGCGCAGCGAGGGCGGCAGGCCGCCCTTCAACGCGTTGGTGAGCTGGTTGTCCCGGTCGCGCAGGCAGAGGGTGGCCTCGGCGGCGAGGTCCGGGTGCCGGCTGTAGGCGCCCACCGCGAGGTCGATCCCGCCGATGGTCACGGTGGCGGGGCGGTCGGCGCTCACCGCGGGGTACGGGGCCCAGCGGAAGTGCGGGAACAGCTCCGGCCGGTTGGCCTTCATCGAGGGGTAGACGAAGGGGTAGTTGAGTTCGAAGGCGGCCGTGCCGGACTCCATCGCGAGCCGGTTCTGGTCCTCCATCTGGTTCGGCAGCGAGGGGTCGGCGGCCACCGACGTCGCCAGGTCGCGCATCACCCCGGCGGCCGTGACGGCGGGCTCCCCGAGCGAGGGCGCCTGCGCGTCGGGCGTGAGGATGGTGCCGCCCGCGCTGGTGACCAGCGTGTTGAACCAGACCGTCAGCCCCTCGTACTGGGCGCCCTGGATCTCCACGAAGTGCGGCTTGCCCTCGTCGGCCAGCTCCTGCGCCCGGGAGAGCATCTGCGCCCAGGTGCCGGGCGGGGTCGGCACCAGGTCGTCGCGGTACCAGAGCAGCTGGGTGTTGGAGTTGTACGGCACCGCGTACAGCCGGTCGCGCCAGGTCGCGGTGCGCACCGCCGCGGCGAGGGTGTCCGCGGTGGCCTGCTCGCGCATCGCCCCGGTCCACTCGCGGATCCAGCCGGCCTCGGCGAACTCGGCGGGCCAGGTGACGTCCAGGCCGAGGATGTCGACCTCGGTGTCGTGCGCCGCCATCCGGCGCACCAGCTGCTGGCGCTGGCCGTCGGCGCCGCGCGGCAGCTTGTTGTAGTGGATCGTGTAGCGGCCGCCGGACCGCTGCCCGCAGCGGTCGGCGGCCTGCTGGAGGGCGCCCGAGTCGTCCGGGAAGTTGTACCAGTTCAGGACGGCCGCGCCGGCGCCCCCGCCGCCCCCGCAGCCGACCAGGGCGGAGGCGAGCACGGCCAGTCCGGCGGCGGCGCTCGCCCACCGCGAGCGGAGACGGGGGACCCTCGGCATCGTTCTCCCGGAGTGGGACGGACCGGTCCGGGAGACCCTAGCCGGGCTCCTCCACCAGGGCGGGGCGTTGCCGCGCCGCCCGCCCGCCGACCAGCCGGACGGCCGAACGGGGGGGGCCGGGCCTCCGGGAGGCGCCGGTCGGGGCCCGCGCGGATACTGGGCGCACACGCAGAGACCTCCGGCCGCACCGGAACCGAGGAGCACGCCGTGACCGGACCCGTCGTCGTCGGATTCGACGGCTCACCCGAGAGCCAGGCCGCCGCCGCGTGGGCCGCCCGCGAGGCGCAGCGCCGCGGCCTGCGCCTGGACGTCCTCCAGGCCTGGCCCCGCCCGAAGCACCTCCCTCCCGGCACCGAACGCGGCGACCACCCCGCACTGGCGCAACTCGCCGAGCACGAGGGCGAGTTGCGCTCCCTCGCGCCCGAGGTGGAGGTCGCCGCCTCCTCCGTGGCCGGCGATCCCGTGGAGGCGCTGGAGGCCGCCGGGCGGACCGCCTCGGTGCTGGTGCTCGGCTCGCGCGGCCTGAGCACCCTGCGCGGGTTCCTGGTCGGCTCGGTGAGCCAGGAGGTGCTGCGGCGGGCGGCCTGCCCGGTGGTGCTGGTCCGCTCCGACGGGGACGAACCGGAGGGCGAGGTGACGCTCGGCCTGGACCTCGGGCGCCCGGCGGAGCCGGTGCTGGCCTTCGCCTTCGAGGCCGCCGCGCTCCGCTCGGCGCCGCTGCGCGTGGTGCACGTGTGGTCCCCGCCGGCGGGCAGCGAGTACATGTCCTACGGGGCGATCGGCGGGCTGGAGCGCGAGACGTCCGCGGCCGAGGACAGCGGGCTGGCGCGGGCCCTGGCGCCCTGGCGGGCCCACCACCCGGAGGTCGAGGTGACCACCGAGCTGATCCGGGGCAAGCCCGCCGTGGACCTGGTGGACGCCGCCGCGTCGTCCCGGCTGCTGGTGGTCGGCCGCAGGGTCCGGCACATGCCGCTGCGCCACCACCACATCGGGCCGGTGGCGCACGCCGCGATCCACCACGTGCACTGCCCGGTCGCGGTCGTCCCGTACGGCTGAGGGCGCTGCGGGCGCAGCCGGGCGGGGGGGGGTCAGCGGGTCCGGGGGGTCAGCGGTCCGGGAGGTCAGCGGGTCCGGGGGGCGAGGCCGACGGGGCAGACGACCGGGGTGCCGTGGACCGGGTCGGTGAGGATCGCGCTCTCCACCCCGTACAGCTCGCGCACCAGCTCAGGGGTGACGATGTCGCGCGGCGCGCCCTGGGCGGCGACCTTCCCGTCCCGCATGGCCACCATGTGGTCGGCGTAGCGGCAGGCGGTGCTGAGGTCGTGCAGGACGAGGACGACGGTGCGGCCGCGCGCGGTCAGGCCGCGCACCATCTCCAGCACCTCCAGGGCGTGGCCCATGTCCAGCGCCGAGGTGGGTTCGTCCAGCATCAGGATGTCGGTGTCCTGGGCGACGGCCATGGCGATCCAGGCGCGCTGGCGCTGGCCGCCGGAGAGGGTGTCCAGCGGGCGGTCGGCCAGCTCGTGCAGGTCGGCGGCGGTGAGCGCGTGCTCGACCGCCTCGGCGTCGGCGGCTGACCACTGCCGCAGCAGGCCCTGGTGCGGCTGGCGGCCGTAGCGGACCAGGTCACGGACGGTCAGCCCGTCCGGGGCGGTGGCGGACTGCGGCAGCAGGCCGATGATCCGGGCGATCGCCCGGGTGGAGAGCGAGGTCAGCGGCTTGCCGTCGAGCAGCACGGCGCCGGAGCGCGGGGCGATGGTCCGGGCGAGGCCGCCGAGCAGGGTGGACTTGCCGCAGCCGTTCGGGCCGACGATGACGGTGACCTGCTGCTGCGGCAGTTCGAGGTCCAGCTCGCGGACCACGATGGTGCGGTCGTGGCCGAGGCTGAGCGCACTGGTCGCCAGGCGGTGGGCCGGGGCGGCGGCGGTCGCGGTGGTCACGGCGGTCGCGGTGGTCACGGCGGTCGCGGTGCGGGCGGTCATGCGGTCCTCCGGGGACGGGTGGTGAGCAGCAGCCAGAGCAGGTAGGGGCCGCCCACGACGGCGGTGACCAGCCCGGCCGGCACCTCCAGCGGCGACAGGACGGTGCGGCCGATCAGGTCGGCGAGCAGGGTGAAGGCGGCGCCGGCGGCGGCCGAGGTGAGCACCGGCACACAGCGCGGCCCGGCGATCCGGCGGGCGGCCTCGGGCGCGGCGAGCGCGATCATGCCGAGCGGTCCGGCGACGGCCACCGCCAGGCCCGCGCAGACCACGGCGACCGCCAGGACGCCGATCCGCAGGCCGCGCACCCGCACGCCCAGCCCGGTGGCGACGGCGTCGGAGAAGCGCAGCAGCGACAGCCGGCGGCCGAGCAGCACGGCGGCGGGCAGGCAGGCCAGCAGGCCGAGTTCGAGGAGGCCGACGGTGTCGGCGTCCCGGCTGTTGAGGGTGCCGACCGTCCAGCCGTAGGCGGAGTTGGCGGCGTCGATGGCGGCGCGGGAGAGCATCAGGTTGGTCACCGCGCCGAAGACCGCGCCGATGCCGAGGCCGACGACCAGGAAGCGGTAGCCGTTGCGGCCGGCCCCGCCGCCGAGGGCGAAGGCGAGCGAGGCGGCGGTGGCGGCGCCCACCAGGGCGGCGGCGGAGGGCAGCAGCTGGGTGGCGACGCCGGTGACGGAGGCGACGGCGAAGGCGGTGGCGCCCTCGTTGAAGCCGACGGTGTCCGGGGTGGCCAGCCGGTTCTGGGCGAGGGTCTGCATCAGGCAGCCCGCGACGCCGAGCGCGGCGCCGACGGCCAGGGCGGCCTCGGCGCGGGGCAGCCGCAGCTTCTCCACCAGCAGCACGTCGCGCGTGGTGCCGTCACCGAAGGCGGCGCGCAGGGCGGTCACCGGGTTCAGGTCGGTCTCGCCGACGGCCAGGCAGACGGCGGTCACCGCGACCACGACGAGCAGCAGGGCGGTGCAGCCGAGCAGCGGCCGGACCGGGACGAGCACCGAGCGGCCGCCCAGGGCGAGCAGCCGGGTGCCGGGCGGGGTCGACGGCCGGGGCGGGGTCGACGACCGGGGCGCGGCCGAGGGGGTGTCGGGGTTCGGGGCTTTCAGGGTGGGGGTCACAGCGCGGGCATTCTGTGCGAGCGGACGACGGCGACCAGGACGGGGGCGCCGCACAGGGCGGTCATCACGCCGAGCGGCATCTCGTACGGGCGGGCGACCAGTCGGGAGGCCACGTCGGCGAGCAGCACGACGGCGGGCCCGAGCAGGGCGGAGACCACGAGCAGTCGGCGCAGGTCGGGGCCGACCAGGGCCCGGGCGGCGAAGGGCACCACCAGGCCGACGAAGGAGACCGGCCCGGCGATCGCGGTGGCGGCGCCGACCAGCAGGGCGACGGCGGCCACCGCGAGGGCGCGGGCCCGGCGGGGCTTGTGGCCGAGGCCGGTGGCGACGTCGTCGCCGAGGCTGAGCGCGGTCAGCGCCGGGCCGGAGAGCAGCGCCAGGACCAGGCCGAGCAGCAGCACCGGCAGCACGGCCAGCAGTTGGTCGGTGCCGCGGCCGGCGACCGAGCCGATGGTCCAGAACCGGATCTCGTCGGCGGCCCGGGCGTCGGACAGCAGCAGCACGGAGGAGCCGGCGTTCATCAGCCCGCTCAGCGCCGCTCCGGCCAGCACCAGCCGGACGGGGTCGTCGCCGGTGCCGCGCAGCCGGGCGGCGCCGAGCGCCAGCAGGCAGCCGGCGGCGGCGCCCAGCACGGCGACGTACGGCCCGACGCTCGCCGCGCCGGCGCCGAGCACGATCGCGATCACCACGGCGAAGGAGGCGCCGGTGCTGACCCCGAGCAGGCCGGGCTCGGCCAGCGGGTTGCGGGCGGCGGCCTGGAGCACGGTGCCGGCCACGCCGAGCGCGAGGCCGACCGCGAGGGCCACGGCGGTGCGCGGGGCGCGCAGGTGGAACACGGTGAACCGGGAGTCGGAGTCACCGTCACCGAGGAGGGTGGCGAACGCCCGTGACGGCCCCACATCGCCCGCGCCGAGCAGCAGGCTCGCCAGTACGGCGAGCAGCAGGATCCCGCCGGCGGGCAGCAGTCCGCGCAGCAGGAGTGATCGGAATGTCACACCGGGCCTCCCCCGTCAGGGCTTTACGTATGGTTAGGCTAACCTCAGAAAAACGGTTCGTCCGTAAACTACCATTGCTCGGAGAACACCCATGCTTGGCACCCGCATGACCAAGACCCTGCTCGGCGCGGCCGCCGTCGGCGCCCTCTCCCTGGGCCTGACCGCGTGCGGCTCCTCCGGGTCCGAGGGCTCCGCGGGTGACTCCGGCTCCTCGTCCACCGCCGCCGCGAAGGACGGCAAGCGCAGCATCGACACCGCCTTCGGCGCCGTGGAGGTCCCGGCCGAGGCCAAGCGGGTCGTCGCCCTCAACGACACCTCGCTGGACACCGCGCTCTCACTCGGCGTCACCCCGGTCGGCACCAGCTCCAGCCGTGGCGGCACCACCGCCCCCGCCTACCTGAAGGCCGACGGCATCCCGCTGGTGGCCACGGTCAAGGAGCCCAACATCGAGGCCATCCTCAAGGCCACCCCCGACCTCATCCTGGCCTCCTCGGGCATCGAGAAGTCGCAGTACGAGAAGCTCTCCGCGGTCGCCCCGACCATCGTCCCCAAGGCCGGCGACTGGCGCTCGGTGCTCGCCGTGTACGGCGACGCGCTCGGCCACAAGGCCGACCTGACGGCCAAGCTGGACGCGCTGGACAAGCGCGCCGCCAGGGCCGGCGAGGGCAGGAGCGGCAGCGCCGTGGTGATGCGCTGGATGCCCAACGGGCCGATCGTGATGAACACCACCAACATGCCCGGCGACCTGCTGAAGAAGGCCGGCACCATGCCGATCGCCGACGGCCTGGGCGCCCAGCCCCACTCGGACCCGCTGTCCCTGGAGAACCTCAACAAGGCCGACGCCGACCGGGTGTTCGTCGCCACCCTGAACGCCGACGGCGAGAAGGCCCTGGAGACCGCCCGCAAGCAGGAGGCCTTCACCCGCCTCAAGGCGGTGGGCGGCAACCAGCTCACGGGCGTCGACGGCCAGGTGTGGAGCAGCAGCTCCGGCCCGATCGCGGCGGAGAAGGTCGTCGAGGACATCGAGAAGGCCTTCGGCGCGAAGTAGCCCCATCCGAAGGGGAATTCCCCCCCCCGAGACTTTCCGAAGGGACTCCGAGGGAGTTCCGAGGGAAGGGCCGCAGCCCCCCGGACAACCGTCCGGGGGGCTTTCGTCACGCCTCCAGGACCAGCCGCAGGAGCTCGCGCAGGGACTCGCGCTGCTCGGCGCCGAGCCGGGCCAGCGGATCCCCGGCGAAGGGCATCCGGGCGCGCAGGTCGGCGGCGACCTCGCGCCCGGCGGCGGTGGCGGCGACCCGCTTCACGCGGCGGTCGGCGGGGTCGACGCTGCGCTCGACCAGGCCGCGGGACTCCAGCCGGTCGATGATCACCGTCACGTTGGACGGCTCCGCGTGCAGCTTCTCGGCGATCCGGCGGGTCGGGACCGGTGCTTCGGCCGCGAGCAGCGCCTTGGCCTGCAGCGCGGTCAGCTCGTGGACCGCCGCGGCCGCCTCGGACTCCCGGCCGTAGCGGCGGTTGACGGCCGCGAAGAGTCCGACGATCTCCTGGGTGAGGTCATCCGATGGGTGGGGCATGACCACCAGGGTATCGAGGTGCTTGACAGGGAGAAATATCGGGCCGCATAGTTATGGATCATATTGGTTATGGACCATAAGCATATGGAGTCCAGCGCGATGAGCAACAAGACCGTCCTGATCACCGGCACCTCCTCCGGCATCGGCCTGGCCACCGCCGTCGCCGCGGCCCGCGGCGGCTGGCACGTGATCGCGACCATGCGGAACACCGCGAAGGCCGGCCCGCTGCGGGCCGCCGCCGAGCAGGCCGGGGTCACCGTCGACGTCCGGGCGCTGGACGTCACCGACCCGGCCTCGGTCGAGGCCTGCCTGGCCGGCGTCGACCGGCTGGACGCCCTGGTCAACAACGCCGGCGCCGGCCACATCGGCACCCTGGAGCAGGAGAGCGTCGACGACGTCCGCGCCGTCATGGAGGTCAACTTCTTCGGCGTGCTGCACGTCACCAAGGCCGCCCTGCCCCTGCTGCGGGCGAGCAGGGGCAGGGTGCTGACCGTGACCAGCGTCGGCGGCGTGGTCGGCCAGCCCTTCAACGAGGCGTACTGCGCCGCCAAGTTCGCGGTGGAGGGCTTCATGGAGTCCCTCGCCCCGGTCGCGGCCACCGCCGGGGTGTCCGTCAGCGTGGTCGAACCGGGCGCGGTGGCCAGCGAGTTCGTCAACAACGTGGGCCTCACGGACGACGCCGCCGAGCAGGCCGGGCCGTACGCGCCGGCCCTGGCCGACTACCTGGACCGCACCCGCGACGCCTTCGCCGACGCGCAGGCGGCCGAGGACGTGGCCGGGCGGATCCTCGGCCTGCTCGACGCCGAGCGCCCCGCCTTCCGGCTGCTCACCTCCGACGCCGCCCGGGCCTTCGCCGGGGTGAAGCTCAGGGACCTCGACGGCTCGGCCGTGCAGACCCTGACCGCCGGCTGGGTCAACCCGTGACCACCCGAGCCGCGGGGCCGGCTAGGTGGCCGGCCGGAGCGGGCGCGGCGGCCTCACCGCGCCCGCTCCGGCTCCCGTCAGCCGCCCTCCCCGTCAGCCGGCCAGTTCGGCGCGCAACGTCCGGGCGGCGCCGACCAGGCTCTCCAGCGAGGCCCGGGTCTCCGCCCAGCCGCGGGTCTTCAACCCGCAGTCCGGGTTGCCCCAGAGCCGCTCCGCCGGGATCGCCGCCAGGCCGGCGCGCAGCAGGGAGACCGCCTCCGCAGTGCCGGGGACGCGCGGCGAGTGGATGTCCCAGACGCCGGGGCCCACCTCGCGCGGGTAGCCCGCCTCGGCGAGTTCACCGGCCACCTCCATGTGGGAGCGGGTGGCCTCCAGCGAGATGACGTCCGCGTCGAGGTCGTCGATCGCGGTCATGATCGCGCCGAACTCGGCGTAGCACATGTGGGTGTGGATCTGGGTGTCGGCCCGCACCCCGGAAGTGGCAAGCCGGAAGGCCTCAGTGGCCCAGTCCAGGTACGCCGGGCGGGCGGCGGCCCGCAGCGGGAGGGTCTCGCGCAGGGCCGGCTCGTCCACCTGCACCACGGCCGCGCCCGCCGCTTCCAGGTCGCCGACCTCGTCGCGCAGGGCGAGGGCGACCTGGCGGGCAGTGTCGGCAAGCGGCTGGTCGTCACGGACGAAGGACCAGGCGAGCATGGTGACCGGGCCGGTGAGCATGCCCTTGACCGGGCGGTCGGTCAGGCTCTGCGCGTAGCCGAACCAATCGGTGGTCATCGGGTGCGGGCGGGAGATGTCCCCGGCCAGCACCGGCGGGCGTACGTATCGGGTGCCGTACGACTGGACCCAGCCGTGCCGGGTGGCGAGGTAGCCGGTGAGTTGCTCGGCGAAGTACTGGACCATGTCGTTGCGTTCGGGCTCGCCGTGCACCAGGACGTCCAGGCCGGCCTTCTCCTGGTAGGCGATGACCTCGCGGACCTCGGCCTCCATCCGCTCCCGGTAGGCGGTCGCGTCGATCCGACCCACTGTCAGATCGGCGCGTGCGGTGCGCAGTTCGGTGGTCTGCGGGAAGGAGCCGATGGTGGTGGTCGGCAGCAGCGGCAGGCCGAGCCGGGCGCGCTGGGCCTCGGCCCGCTGCGGGTAGGCCTGGGCCCGGCGGGTGTCGTCGGCGGTGACGGCGGCGGCCCGGGCGCGCACCGCCGGGTCGTGGGTGATCGGGGAGTTTGCGCGGGAGGCGAGGTCGGCGCGGTTGGCGGCGAGCTCGGCGGTGATCGCGCCGGTGCCCTCGCGCAGGCCGCGGGCGAGCAGCGCCGCCTCGCCGGCCTTCTGCCGGGCGAAGGCCAGCCAGCGGGCGATCTGCGGGTCCAACTCCCGTTCGGCGGCGGCGTCGAGCGGGACGTGTAGCAGGGAGCAGGACGGCGCGACGTCGACGGTGTCGGCGAGGCCCAACAGGGTCGCCAGGGTGGACAGCGACTTCTCCAGGTCGTTGATCCAGATGTTGCGCCCGTCGATCACCCCGGCGACCAGCCGCTTGCCGGGCAGGCCGCCGACGGCGGCGAGGTCCTCCAGGTTGGCGGCGGCCGGGCCGGTGAAGTCCAGCGCCAGGCCCTCCACCGGGGCTTTGGCCAACACCGACAGTGCCTCGCCGAGCCGGTCGAAGTAGCTCGCGATCAGCAGCTTGGGCCGCTCGGTGAGGGCGCCGAGCTCGCGGTAGGCCCGGGAGGCGGCGTTCAGCTCGGCCGGGGTCCGGTCCTGGACCAGCGCGGGCTCGTCCAGCTGGACCCACTCGGCGCCCGCGGCCCTGAGCGCCGCGAGCAGCTTCGCGTAGACCGACAGCAGCCGGTCCAGCAGGGTGACCGGCTGGAAGTCCTCGGCCACCCCGGGGGCCGGCTTGGCCAGCAGCAGGTAGGTCACCGGGCCGACCAGCACCGGACGGGCGGTGTGGCCGAGCGCGAGGGCCTCCTCGAACTCGCCGACCGCCTTGGCCGGGTTCGCGGCGAACACCGTGTCCGGCCCCAACTCCGGCACCAGGTAGTGGTAGTTGGTGTCGAACCACTTGGTCATCTCCAGCGGCGCGACGTCCTGGTTGCCGCGCGCCATCGCGAAGTACCCGTCCAGCGGGTCGGCGTCGACCGCCTCCCGGTGCCGCGGCGGGATCGCGCCGACCGCCACGCTGGCGTCCAACACGTGGTCGTAGAACGAGAAGTCACCGGTCGGGACCTCCCCGATCCCCGCCCCGGCGAGCTGGGCCCAGTTGGTCCGGCGCAGGTCGGCCGCGGTCGACAGCAGCGCCTCGGCCGTGACCGCGCCCTTCCAGTAGCCCTCGATCGCCTTCTTCAGTTCACGGTTACGACCCTGCCGGGGGTAGCCGTACGCGGTGGCCACGGACGCCGCGGCGGCGGACTTCGCTGTCAAGGGACTCTCCTTCGCGAGCCTGAATCCTCAAGTGCACCGGTGGTGGCACGAGGACGCGAAGGGATGACGAACCGGACGGGCACCCGCACCCGTGCACGGCTCCGCCTGGTATGGTCGCCGACCCGCCCACGAGGTCACCGGATGGCCGCACGCGAACGGTCGCGTACGGGCAGTGGCAGGTCTTCGGACTCGCGGGCGCGCCCATCCGGCCGAAACCGGGGCGGACACCTACTGGCCGTCGCTTCCCAGACCCGTCCCGGGTCCAGTGCGTATGACGGCGGTCGTTCCCACTCACCGCTGCGGGGCAGTCCCGGACTGGCCAGTCGAAAGGCGTCACCGGGTTCCCTCTTGCGACACCCCGCCTGGCGGACGGGGCGAACCAGCTGCGTCGCCAGCTTAGGGGCAAGACGTCGCCGTCGAGGCGCAAATCCCGAAAGGCGTCCGTATCGTGGGACGTCGCCGCCGCGTACGGTTACTCGGCCGAAGGCCCGCGCAGCTTGTCGGGGCCGCCGTCCTCCGGGAGCAGCTCGGGCACCGGGTGGGGCCTGCCGTCCGAGTCGACCGCCACGAAGACCAGCTCCGCCGTCGCCACCCGGGTCACCGGCCCGGCGAGGTTCCACCGCTCCGAGGTCACCTCCACCGACACGTCCATCGAGGTCCGCCCGACGCGGCCGACCCGGGCGCGGACGGTGAGGAGGTCTCCCGCCCGGACGGGCGCGAGGAACGACATCTCCCGGACGGAGACGGTGACCGCGGGAACACCGGCGTGCCGGCCCGCGGCGGCGGCGGCCGCGTCGTCGATCAGCTTCATCATCACGCCGCCGTGCACCGAACCGTAGAGGTTGGTGTCGTGGTCACTCATGATGTGGGCGAGGGTGACCGCCGAGTCGGCCGGGGTGCGGGAGAGGACAGCGGGACTGGTCACAGCGACGGCCCGCCCGTCATGGCGCCGGAGGAATCGTGGTCGGCGTTCCGCTGCACGGAACTCTCCTTCGTGAGGTCGCGCACCTCGGGCACGCGAAGGAGCGGGCAGCCGTCCGTATACGGCCCGCCCGCACCATCGGCCCGCCCTCGGGGTCGTGGTGGGCCGCGGGCCACCACGGCACGCGGGCAGCGGCACGTCCTCGGACTCGTGGGCGCGCCCTCCCGGCCGAACCGGGACGGACACCCACCGGTCGTCGCCCCCCGGACCCGTTGCCGGGCGCGGCGCGCAGGACGGCGGTCGTTGCCGCTCGCCGCTGCGGGGCGGTCCCGGACTCCCGCCGGGTTCCCTCGTGACGACACCCCGCCCGGCGGGCGGGGCGAACCAGCTGCCCCGCCAGCTTACGTCCATCCGCGCAGCTCACAGCCACCGCCCACCGCTTCGGTCGGCCACGTACGGCCCCCGGGGCCGTACGCCGGGGCGGACGGCAGAATGTCCCCCATGCGGCACATCTTCGTCATCGGCATCGGTGCGGGCGACCCGGACCACCTCACCCTGCAGGCGGTCAAGGCGATCGGTCGCACCGACGTCTTCTTCATCCTCGACAAGAGCGAGGAACGGCAGGACCTGATCGCGCTGCGCCGCCGGATGCTGGCCGAGCACGGACGGCCCGGGCACCGGGTGGTCGAGGTGCCGGACGCCGAGCGGGACCGCACGACCCCGGCGTACGCGGCCGCCGTGGACGACTGGCGCGTCCGCCGCGCCGACCTGGTCGAACGGCTGCTCGCCGAGCACCTCGGCCCGGGCGAGAGCGGCGCGTTCCTGGTCTGGGGCGACCCGGCCCTCTACGACAGCGTCATCGCCGTGGTGGACGACGTGTCCACCCGGGGCGGCGCGCCGTTCGAGTACCAGGTCATCCCGGGCATCAGCAGCGTCTCCGCGCTCGCCGCCCGGCACCGCACCACGCTGACCAGGGTCGGCCGCCCGGTGCAGATCACCACCGGACGCCGCCTGGCGGAGGGCTTTCCCGAGGGGGTGGACGACGTGGTGGTGATGCTCGACGGCCGGGCCGCCTTCACCGAGATCGACCCCGAGGGGCTGGAGATCCACTACGGCGCCTACCTCGGCACCCAAGACGAGGTGCTTGACTCCGGGCCGCTCGCCGAGGCGGCACCGCGGATCCGTGAACTGCGCGAGCGGGCCCGGCAGCGCAAGGGCTGGATCATGGACACCTACCTGCTCCGGCGCTCGGACGGCTGACCCCTGACGGCCGGCGGCCTCCCGTGGTGAACCGGCCGCGGCCTCAGTCCAACAGCTTCGCCAGCACCCGGTCGAGCGCGCGCAGGTCCTCCGGCGGCAGCCCGAGCAGCGCGTCCGGCGGGGTGGTGAGGATCCCGGTGGCGAGCGCCGCCTTCGCCTCGCCCTCCTCGGTGAGGTGGACCAGCTTGGAGCGCCGGTCGGCCGGGTTGGTGATGCGTTCGGCGAGCCCGCGCCGCACCAGATCGTCCACGATGACGGTGGTGTACGGCGGGTCGGCGGTCAGTCGCTCGGCCAGCTCCCGCAGGGTGATCGGGCCGGCGGCGAGCCGGCGCAGCGCCCTGACCCGGCTGAAGCTCATGCCCAGGGCGTCGGCGACGGTCTTGCGGCGGTCGTGGCGCTCGAGCACGAGCGCGTACATCCCCTGCCAGACCCGGGCCGCCGTGGCGGCGTCGGCCCCGCTCCCCTCCGGGTGCCCACCGGTGTCAAGGCGCTCCATCAGGCGTCCACCGTCTCCTTCGTCTCCTCGGTTCCCTCGGCCGGCTCCTGCTCGGCGAGTCGTCGCGCCGCGCGCTCGGCCGTCGCCCGGGCCCAGCGGCCGGAAGTGAGCGTACCGGTGACCAGCACGGCCACCCCGCAGCCGGCGATGATCCACCAGGCCGTCCGCGCGGCCCCGGTGAACGCCGCCGGGTCCGTCAGGGCGGTCCCGGCCATCAGGGCTCCGGTCACCGCGACGCCCAGGGACTGGCCGACCTGCCGGCTGGTGGAGGCCACGGCCGCCGCCACCCCGGCCTGCGAGCGGGGCATCCCGGAGACGGCGGTGTTGGTGATGGGCGCGTTGACCACGCCGAAGCCGATGCCGAAGAGCAGGAAGGCGACGACCAGCAGCCCGGTCGGCAGGTGCTCGGAGTAGCCGACCGCCTGGAGCACGGCGCTCGCGGTCAGCGCCGTCCCGGCCAGCAGCAGCGGTGTGCGCGGCCCCCGGGTGGCCACCATCCGGCCGGACAGCGGCGCGGTGAGCAGCGACATGACGGCCATCGGCAGCATGAACAGCCCGGCGTGCAACGGGTCGAGACCGCGGACGTCCTGGAGGTACAGGGAGCTGAGGAACAGGAAGCCGCCGAGGCCGGCGAAGGCGGCGACCGCGATCACGGTGGCGCCCGAGAACGGCGCGGAGCGGAAGAACCGCAGGTCGATCAGCGGGTCGGTGTGCCGGGGTTCGTACCGGAGCAGGCCCAGCAGGGCGGCCAGCGAGGCCGCGGCGCAGCCGAGCACCACGGGCGAGGTCCAGCCGCGCTCCGGCGACTCGATGATCGCGTAGGTGAGCGCGGCGAGCAGCACGATGACCAGCAGCTGGCCGACCGGGTCCACCCGACGGGTGCGGGCCGCCCGCGACTCCGGCACGTAGCGGGTGGTGAGGAAGAGGGCGGCCAGGCCGATCGGGACGTTGATCCAGAAGATCGCCCGCCAGCCGGCCGACTCGACCAGCGCGCCGCCGATGATCGGCCCGGCGGCCATGCTGATGCCCACCACGCCGCTCCAGACACCGATCGCGCGGGCGCGCTGCCGGGAGTCGGTGAAGGTGTTGCTGATGATCGACATGGCGACGGGGTTCAGCATCGAGCCGCCGACCGCCTGCAGCATCCGCGCGGCGATCAGCCAGCCGAGCCCGGGGGCCAGGCTGCACAGCAGGGAGGCCCCGGTGAACACCACCAGCCCGATCCGGAACACCCGGCGGCGGCCGATCCGGTCGGCGGTGGAGCCGGAGAGCATCAGCAGGCTCGCCAGTACCAGGGTGTAGGCGTCGATCGTCCATTGCAGTCCGGACACCGAGGTGTCCAGGTCGCGCCGGATGGCGGGCAGGGCCACGTTCAGGATGGTGTTGTCGAGGCTGACGATCAGCAGGCTCATGCAGCAGATGGCGAGCACGAGCCAGGGCCGCGGTCGAGCGGCATCGGGCATGACGAACGCTCCATGATTACTTGTGTTGTTGTAATTATTGTGAGCATACAACTAACTCGGGCGACGACTCCACCTCCGTCCCGAGGAGGCCCCCGAACGACGAAACGGCCGCGCCCCGCCGATCTCCTCGGCGGGGCGCGGCCGTTCAGGCGCGCGCGGGTCAGGCCTTCTTGACCACGCTGGACTTGAGCTGCATCGCGCCGAAGCCCTCGATCCGGCAGTCGATGTCGTGCCCGTCGACACCGTCCACCAGCCGGATGTTGCGCACCTTGGTGCCGGCCTTGATGCCGGAGACGCTGCCCTTGACCTTCAGCGCCTTGACCACCGTGACGGTGTCGCCGTCGTTCAGCACGTTGCCGACGGCGTCCTTGATCACGCGCTCGCCGGCCGGCGCTCCGGCCTGGTCGCCGCCGCCGGGCACCCACTCGTGGGCGCACTCGGGGCAGACCATGAGGGCGTTCATCTCATAGGTGTACTCACTGGAGCACTGCGGGCACGGGGAGAGGTTGTCGCTCATGAGTTCAGATTATCCAGGGTGTTCGGGGGGTGGCCTGTGGGACGGGTGAGGAGGTTGGCGAGGCTCATTCCGCGCCCGCCCCCGACCGCCGGGCGGGCGGCCGCCGTCCGCCGATTGCCGCGGTCACGACCGCCCCTTCCTGCGTCCGACGGCGCCCGGACGCGCCTTCCACCGGTTCAACGGCACGACAGCATGTATGAACTTGAAGAATTTTTCAAATCACTTGTTTCGTATGTGATGGATTCCGGCAGTAGTGACGCCCTGCGGTCGGTGGCGGCCGCAGAAACGGCCGACCCCGGTCGGCGGTGGTCGCGACAACGGCCGGCCCCGGTCGCCGGGGCGCTGCCCGCCCTGGCCTCCAGGCCCGGTCCGACGGCGGGCCGCGCTACGGCGCGTAGGTGAACGCCACCGGGCCGCTGGTGCCGCCCGCCGTGGTCACCGTGACGTCCACCGGCCCCGGCTGGTCGGCCGCCGGTGCGGTGGCGGTGCACAACCGCGGGCCGCAGGAGTGCCGGGTGGCGGGCCGGCCACCGAAGGAGACCGTGCCGCCGGCCAGGTCGTCGCCGGTCACGATGACCGCGGTGCCGCCGCCGACCGGGCCCGAGGGCGCGTTCAGGCCGGAGAGCGAGGGAGCCGGCGGGGGCGGCGGCGGGGCGCCGGTGTAGTCGAAGGCCGCAGGGGCCGTGGCCTTCCCACCCGGTCCGACCACCGTGACGGCGGCGCTGCCCGAGCCGCCGGGTGTGGTCACCGTGCAGGCGGTGTCGGTGCAGGTGCCGGGCGCCGGGACGCCGCCGACCAGCACCATCGCGCCCTCCAGGCCGACGCCGGTGACGGTCACGGGAGTGCCGCCCGCCCCCGGTCCCGTGGTGGCGCTGACGTCGTCGATCCGCGGCTGCGAGCCGATCAGCGGCGGCAGCAGGCCGATGCCGAGCAGGTAGGTGGAGACGTGCCCGGTCGGGATCGTGTCGTTGGCGTTGGCCACCCGCGCGGTGATCGCGCCGGTGACCGGTCCGGTCCCCTCCGCGACGACCGGGATCTTCATGAACTCCTCGGTCCCGGAGCGGCGGTTGCCGTACAGGACGGCCTCCAGGTGGCGGCCGTCGGGCGAGACGGTCTCGGTGAAGGTGTAGTCGTTCGGCGTGGAGTAGAACATCGCGCCACCGGTGGTCACGCCCGGCGGCAGGTCGACGGTGAAGTGGGTCGGCCCGGCGAGGTCCTCGGTGCCGAACGCGTGCCAGGACACCGAGAAGACGCCGTACCGGTTCTGCTCGGTGGGGTAGTTCCCTGCCTGGGTGAGCACCACCCGCTGGCCGATGACGGTGGCGGTGCGCGCTTCGCCGGGGAGGTCGGTCGCCCCCGCCGGCGTCGCGGCGGCGGTCAGGGACAGGGCTGCGGCAAGACCGGCTCCCGCCAGTCTGATGATCGTAGGCATACGGAAATCCTCCCGGGCGCCCAGCAGTTCGGCGGCCGCTTTCCCGAATTGCCCGGAGCGGCACGGCATTTGGCGCGATCCCGCACCCACCCGCGCGGACCAGGGCGGGCACTGCCGCCGCAGGTCCGGCGACCCACGCCCCGCGATCCGATGACACGCCGCCGGCCCGCCGGGAGCGCGAGCTCAGCCCGCCGTGAGCGCGAGCCGGATCCACCGCTCGGACTCCGCGGCCGCCACCCCCACGTCGAAGGCCTCCGGGGCGGCCGCGGCCTGCACCACCAGCCCCTTCAGCAGTCCGACGAAGGCCAGCGCGAAGGCCCCCGGGTCCACCGCGGGGCTCAGCTCCCCGTCCCGCTGCCCCTGTCCGACCACCTCGGCCGTCCACGCCCGGGTCCGGGCGTCCAGCTCCGCCACCGCGGCGGTCAGCTCCGAGGCCCCGGCGAGCGCCTCGGCCCCCAGCACCACGAAGGCCCGGCCCAGGTCGGTCGGGCTGCGCACGCCCTCCAGGCAGCCGCGCGCGAACCCGCACAGCTCGTCCACCGCCCCTGCCCCGCTGCGCTCCGGCGCGGCCGCCGCCATCGCCTCGGCCAGCGCCGCCTCCTGGAGCCGGGCGAGCAACGCGGCCTTGGAGCCGAAGTAGTGGGTGGCCAGCCCGCGACTGAAGCCCGCCTCCTCCCCGACCCTGGCGAGCGTGACCCCGGTGCTGCCGTGCTCGGCGATCAGCCGGGCGGCGGCGGCGATCAGCGCGGACTCGGCCCGGGCCCGCCGTTCGGCCTGGGTGCGGCGGGCCGGCGCCTCCCGAAGCGTCCCGGTCCGGCCGCTTCCGTCCTCATCGTGCGTAGACATGACACCATGCTAGTGTGAACTTGCTTGTCGGATAACAAGTAACTTCCGGAGCGGCGGGCACTCCCCCGACCCGCCGCCCCCGCGAGAAGGGAAGTCCCGATGACCGCCACGATGCTCGCCGGCCGACTCGACGTCGCGAAGGGCGCCTTCGCCGTGGAGGAGGTGCCCGTCCCGGTCCCCGGTCCGGGCGAGGTGCTGATCAGGGTGGAGGCCGCCGGCGTCTGCCTCTCGGACGTCCACCTGATCGAGGGCATGCTCAAGCCGCTCTACCTCAGGGGCGACAAGGTCACCCTCGGCCACGAGGTCGCGGGCACCGTGCACACCCTCGGCGAGGGCGTGACGACCGCGGCCGTCGGCGACCGGGTGCTGCTGCAGGCCGGCGAGACCCGCGACGGCGCCGTGCACACCCGCGGCGTGGACTACGACGGCGGCTGGGCCGAGTACGCGCTCGCCACCGCCACCACCCTGGTGCCGATCCCGGACGAGCTCCCCTTCGAGCAGGCCTGCTTCATCCCCGACGCGGTCTCCACCCCCTGGGCCGCCATCACCACCACCGGCGCCGTGCGCCCGGCCGAGGCGGTCGGGGTCTGGGGCGTCGGCGGGCTGGGCGCCCACGGCGTGCAGTTGCTGCGGTCCATCGGCGCCTTCCCGATCGTCGCCGTCGACCCGCTGCCGGCCGCCCGCGAACGCGCCCTGGCCTTCGGTGCCGACGCCGCCCTCGACCCGGCCGACCCCGGCTTCGCCGGGCTGCTCCGCGAGGCCACCGGCGGCCGCCCGCTGTCCGCCGCCTTCGACTTCGCCGGGGTCGCCCCGGTGCGCGAGCAGGCCATGGCCGCCCTCGGCGAGCACGGCCGCCTGGTGCTGGTCGGCCTCACCGACAAGCCGCTGACCGTCACCAACGGCACCCTGGTCAGCTACCTGCGCCAGCAGATCCGCGGCCACTACGGCTCGGACGGCCAGGACGTCGTCGACCTGGTCAACCTGGTCCGCGGCGGCCGGCTGGAGTTCTCCCGCTCGGTGAGCGGCACCTTCCCGCTGGCCGAGGCCGCCCGCGCGGTCGAGGCGCTGGAGCGCAAGGAGGGCAACCCGATCCGCCTGGTGCTCAAGCCCTGACCGGGCGCGAGCCCTGACCCGGCGCAAGCCCTGCCCCGGCGCGTCACCGACCCGGCGCCGCACCTCCGGACTGAGCCCGGCGGGTGCGGCGCCGCCTTCTTCCGCGCGGCTACCGCACCTCCGTGACCCGCAGCGCCGGGCGCACCGCCTCGGTCGCCGCCTCGACGACGGACTCGCGGTACAACGCGGCCCGGAACACCCCGTACAGACTCGCCGTCACCGTCACGGCCACACCCAGGCACAGCGCCGCCCCGGCCGTCAGCAGCTCCCCGAGCCACCGGTCCCGCACGGTGAGCCCCATGCCGAAGGCCACCAGGCACGGCACCAGCGCCAGCTGGACGGGCATCGTCATCCGGCTCGACCCCCGCACGAACCTCCCGCGGTCCCGACGGTAGGCCGCCCGTGAGTTCCGCCGTGCCTCCCGCATCCCGGCCCCGTCGAGCACGAGCGCCGGCAGCACCAGGTAGTTCGCCGACGACCACCCCATCCCCACCAGCAGCAGCGCCCCGACGACCCCCAGGGCCCCGACCGGCACCCAGCCCGCGATCGCCGGCAGCCGCCGCACCGCCCGGGTCCAGCAGGCCGCGATCCCCACCGGCCGCCCGCGCAGCGCGTCGTCCGCCGCGAGGAGCGTCACGGCGCTGCCGAAAGTGGCGGCCGGCGCGATCACCACCGCCCCCGCCGCTCCCAGCGCCACGCTCCCGCCGGCCAACAGCTCCGCCCTGACCAGCCCCCACACCAGCCCGCCCACCACCGCGGTGGCGATCCCGGGCAGCAGCACCAGCTCCTTGCGCCGCCACACCACCCGCGCCAGTGCCCGCACGGACCCACTCTCGCCCAACGCCCCGCCCTGCTTCCCACGTCAACGAAGCGGCCAGGCTACTGCCCGGCGGTAGCCCGGCCCCGACCCGGGTCGCACGCCCCGCGGACCACCGCACTCCTCAACTTCGCACCTCCGCAACGGAAATGGCATGCACGCCACTAGCCAACCGGCCAGTAGCACCCCTACCGTCGACTCTTCCGTGAGACTTCGACGGAGGAGTCCGCCTTGCGTTCACGCCAACGCCAACGCCCCCACGCCCGCTCCCTCCGACTCCCGGCCGCCGCCCTCGCCTCGGCCCTGCTCGTCACCGCCGCCCTGACCACCACCCCCACCGCCACCGCCGCACCCGCCGCCGCGACGACGGCCGCCGCCAACGACTACTGCGGCGGCCACTGCTCCGACATCCTGCCGCCCGGCGAGAACGGCAACGCCACCCTCGCCGACATCCTGCTCAACCGGGCCTTCGGCACCCGCCCCGCGCACACCGACGACCAACTCGGCCCGTACGCCGCCCTGGCCTCCGGCTACCCCGGCCTGACCGAGGCCAAGCTGCGCGACTTCTTCAACGACGCCTCCTTCGGCGTCCCCGCCGACCAGGTGGCCAGTTCCACCAGCCCGCGCCCGGACGTCACCATCGTGCGCGACAAGGCCACCGGCGTCCCGCACATCACCGGCACCACCCGCTACGGCACCGAGTTCGGCGCGGGCTACGCCGCCGCCCAGGACCGGCTCTGGGTGATGGACCTCTTCCGCCACGTCGGCCGCGGCCAGCTGTCCGGCTTCGCGGGCGGCGCCGCCGCCAACCGCCAGCTGGAGCAGACCTTCTGGCAGGCCGCGCCGTACACCGAGGCGGAACTCCAGCAGCAGATCGACGCCATCGCCGCCCGCGGCGGCCGGGCCACCCAGGCGCTCGCCGACGCCACCGCCTACCTCGACGGGATCAACCAGTACGCCAAGGAGTCCTACAACGCCCGCACCTTCCCTGGCGAGTACGACCTCACCGGGCACATCGACCCGATCACCAACGCCGGCTCGATCGAACCCTTCAAGCTGACCGACCTGGTCGCCCTCGCCTCCGTGGTCGGCGCGCTGTTCGGCTCCGGCGGCGGGGGCGAACTGGCCTCCGCCCAGGTCAGGTCGGCCGCCGAGGCCCGCTACGGCAAGGACGCCGGGGACGCGGTCTGGAAGTCGCTGCGCGAGGCGGACGACCCGGAGGCCGTCCAGACCCTGCACGACGGCCAGAGCTTCCCGTACGCGACCGTCCCGGACCGGCCGCAGGGCGCGGCGCTGCCCGACCCCGGCTCGGTGGTGCCCGAGCGGGTGGTCTACGACGCCACCGGATCCGCGAACTCGCCCACCAGCAGGGCGAACGGCGTCCTGCCCGGGAACCTGCTGACCGCCAAGCACGGCATGTCCAACGCCCTGCTGGTCTCCGGCGCCCACACCGACGACGGCCACCCGGTGGCCGTGTTCGGCCCGCAGACCGGCTACTTCGCCCCACAGCTGCTGATGCTGGAGGAGATCCAGGGCCCCGGGATCAGCGCCCGCGGCGCCGCCTTCGCCGGCCTGAGCTTCTACGTCCAGCTCGGCCGCGGCCAGGACTACGCCTGGAGCGCGACCTCCGCCGGGCAGGACATCACCGACACCTACGCCGTCCCGCTCTGCACCACCGACGGCTCCCCGGTCACCACCGCCGCCAACTCCTACCTCTGGCACGGCCAGTGCCTGCCCTTCGACCGGCTGGAACGCAAGAACGCCTGGAACCCGACCACCGCCGACTCCACCGCGGCCGGCTCCTACACCCTGGTGATGTACCGCTCCCGGTACGGCCTGGTGAGCGCCCGCGGCACGGTCGGCGGCGCACCCGTCGCCTTCACCTCGCTGCGCTCCACCTACCGGCACGAGGCCGACTCCATCATCGGCTTCCAGGAGCTGAACGACCCCGCCGCGGTACGCGACGCCGCGGGCTTCCAGCAGGCGGCGCAGGACATCAACTACACCTTCAACTGGTTCTACGCCGACTCGCGGGACATCGCCTACTACAACTCCGGCAGCAACCCGGTCCGCGCTCCCGGGGTGGACCCGGGGCTCCCCATCCAGGCCCAACCGGCTTACGAGTGGGCCGACTTCGACCCCGCCACCAACACCGCCCGGTACACCCCGGCGGCCGAGCACCCGCAGTCCGTCAACCAGGACTACTACATCTCCTGGAACAACAAGCAGGCGAACGGCTACACCTCGGCCGGCTTCGGCAACGGCTCGGTGCACCGCGGCAACCTGCTGGACGACCGAGTCAGGTCCCTGCTCGGCAACGGCGGCAAGGCGAGCCGGGTCTCGCTCACCCAGGCCATGGAGAGCGCCGCCCTGGCCGACCTGCGGGCCGAGGACGTGCTGCCCGACCTGATCCGCGTGCTGCGCGGCGCGCCCGTCACCGACCAGGCCGCCCTCACCGCCCTGCAGCAGCTGGAGGCCTGGCTCGCCAACGGCGCCCAGCGGAAGGAGACTTCACCGGGCAGCCACAGCTACGCGGACGCCACCGCGATCCGGGTGATGGACGCCTGGTGGCCGCTGGTCGCCGACGGCGTCATGCGGCCGGGCCTCGGCGACCAGCTGTTCGGCGCACTGACCGGCGCCCTCCAGATCAACGAGTCCCCCTCGGGCGGCCAGACCGGCGCCGCCGGCGGCCCGGTGAGCGCCAACGAGGCCATCCCGCACAAGGGTTCGGCCTTCCAGTACGGCTGGTGGAGCTACCTGGACAAGGACCTGCGCGCCGTCCTCGGCGACCGGGTGTCCGGCCCGCTCGCCCGCCCGTTCTGCGGCGGAGGCGACCTCGCGGCCTGCCGGACCGTCCTGCTGAACACCCTGAAGCAGGCCGCCGCCCAGACCGCCGCCCAGGTCTACCCGGGCGACGCGGACTGCGCGGCCGGCGACCAGTGGTGCGCCGACACGATCATCCAGCGCCCGCTGGGCGGCGTGACGGACGCCAAGACCACCTGGCAGAACCGCCCCACCTACCAGCAGGTGGTGCAGTTCCTCAGCCACCGCTGAACCGCCGCGGCCGGTGCCCCGCTCCGGGGCACCGGCCGTCGGTCACTCCGCCGCGCCCACCCGCTTCTCGATCGCCGCCGCGTCCTCCCGGAGGAACCGGGGCTGGTCCCGCAGCCGCCGGACCACCTTGATGTACGCCTCGCTACTGTCGCCCGGGGCCATCCGGTCCGAGGCGGCCCGGGCCAGCTCGACGAAGGCCTCCATCAGCCCCGCGAGCGCCCCCATCAGCGCCGCCTCCTCCTTCTCCGGCACCTTCTCCCGGCTGCTGTCCCGCGCCTTCGGCAACGCGTTCTCCCGCAGCTGCCGCCGCGCCTCCTCGACCGCGTCGACGATCGCCCGTATCCCGCTGTCCATCCAGGCCCCCTCGCCCTTCCGCCCTCCGACGTACCCCGCGAGCCTTCCCACCCCGTCCCCCGCTTAGGCCCAGCCCAGCGCGCGACCCGCCGGAACTGCCCCTAGCGTGGTCCGGGGACCGCCCCGACCACCCCCGGGCCGAGACCCGGGCCCCACACCAGGAGGCATGCCGACCATGACCACCCCCCTCTCCGAGCTCACCGGCGACTACGTCCTCGACCCCACCCACACCCGGATCGGCTTCGTCGCCCGGCACGCCATGGTGACCAAGGTCCGCGGCGCGTTCCACCGGTTCGAGGGCACCGCCCACCTCGACGGGAAGGAGCCGTCCCGCTCCTCCGTCCAGGTGGTGATCAAGGCCGACAGCATCGACACCGGCGTGGAGCAGCGCGACCAGCACCTGCGCACCAACGACTTCCTGGACGCGCCGAACTTCCCCGACATCACCTTCCGCTCCACCGCGGTCGAGGCCCGCTCCGACAGCGACTACCGGGTCACCGGCGACCTCACCATCAAGGACACCACCCGTCCGGTCACCATCGACTTCGAGTACACCGGCAACGCCGTCGACCCGTACGGCAACCTCCGGGTGGGCCTGGAGGGCTCGGTCACCATCAGCCGCAAGGACTATGGCGTCACCTGGAACGCGGCTCTGGAGGGCGGCGGCGTCCTGGTCGGCGACAAGGTCGTCCTGGAGTTCGACATCTCGGCGATCCGCCAGGGCGCCTGAACCGCGGAACCACCGAACCGCGCAACCACCGAACCGGTCAACCGCCGGACCGCACCACGGCCGCCCGGCTAGTCTCCTGGCATGCCGACAGAAGAGTCCCTCGCGACCGGTCAGCGTTCCCTCGGCGACCCCGCCCTCGACTACCCGCTCTGGCCCCCGCTCACCGCCGGCTGCCCGCGCACCGGTACCGAGGCTGTCTCCTACCCCGTCGAGGTCGACTACGCCTACGAGAAGGCCGACCCCGCCGCCCTGTTCGACACCGCCCCGACGAACAGCGTCCCGACGAACGGCACCCCGGCGCGCCGCGGCCTGGAGCGCCGCGGCCTGGAGCGCTGGGCCCCGCTGCTGCCGCCGCTGCTCGCCCCTGGCCTGGGCGAGGGCTCCACCCCGCTGGTGGAGCTCGAGCCCGGGGTGTACGTCAAGGACGAGTCCCGCAACCCCACCTGGAGCCACAAGGACCGGCTGAACCGCTGCACCACCAGCGCCGCCGTGGGCGTCGGCGCGCCGGGCATCGCGGTCGCCTCCTCCGGCAACCACGGCGCCTCGGCGGCCGCCTACGCCGCCCGCGCCGGACTGCCCTGCGTGGTGTTCACCGGCCCGGACCTGCCGCCGAACGTCGACGCCTTCCTCAACGCGTACGGCGCGGTGGTGCTCCCGGTGCCGTGGGAGGCTCGCTGGCCGCTGCTGCGCCAGACGGTCGAGCGGCTGGGCCTGCACCCGGTCAGCAACCTGACCACCACCCACACCGGCCACGCGTACGGCCCCGAGGGCTACAAGACGGTGGCCTACGAGATCTTCCAGGACGTCGGCGTTCCGAGCGCGGTGTTCGTCCCGACCGGCTACGGCGAGCTGCTGTTCGGCGTCTGGAAGGGCTTCACCGAGCTGCGGCGGCTGGGCCTGACCGACCGGGTGCCGCGCATCCACTCCTGCGAGACGGCGGCCTCCGGGCCGCTCGCCCGGGCCATCGCCGAGGGCCTGCCGGCCGCCCACGTGACGGTCGGGCCGAGCGCGGCGTACTCGATCGCCTCCCCGGTCAGCGGCTACCGGGGCGTGCTCGCCGTCCGGGCGAGCGGCGGCCGGGCACTGACCCTGGATGACGCCCAACTCGCGGACGCCCAGCGAGAGTTGGCCAGGGCCGGGCTGTGGACCGAGCTGTCCTCGGCCGCCGGTCTGGCCGGGCTGCGCAGCCTCGGCGCACCGGACCTCTCCGAGGGCCCGGTGGTCTGCGTGTCGACCTCCAGCGGCTTCAAGGACCTGGGCGTCGGCACCCACCGCACCGAGCCGGTCGCCCCCGACTGGGACGCGGTCGGCCGCCGTCTGCGCGCGGCCGGCCTCACCGGCTGAGGCCCGGCCCTCCGGCGCGCCTGGTCCCACCGACGGAGGCCCGGCCCTCCACCGCCGCGAGGCCTGCTGTTCGCCCACCCGCCCACACTCGTAGGGTCGCCGTAGGGTCGGTGTTCGCCGAGCGCCACCAGGCTTGCACCCTCCGTCAACTCCCCCCACCTGCCGAAGGGTAGCCACCGTGTCGCGTTCCCTCCGTCGCCTGCTGCCGCTCGCCGTCGCCGTCGCGGCGGTGCCCGTGCTCGCCCTGCCCGCCCTCCCGGCCGGCGCGGTCACGTACGGCACCCCGACGATCACCTTCTCGGCCGGGTACCTGTCCGGCGCGGTCGGCGCCACCGGCGACCCGACCGTGACGGTGACGGTCGCCCAGTCCGGCGCCTCCGCCTCGGCGCTGACCGTCGCCGCCTCCGCCACCACCCGCAGCGCCGTGGCCCGCACCGGTGACGTCACGGTGAGCGGCACCGGCGGCACCCGCACCCTGGCGGTGGCCGCCCAGGGCGTCGGCTACGCCGACCTCACCATCAAGGTCACCGGCCTCGGCGGCAAGAGCGCCACCCGCACCCTGCACTACGCCGCCTCCCCCGCCGTCCTGTTCTCCGCCACCAGCCGCTACCTGACCGGCTCCAGCGACGCCTCGGCCGCCGTGGACGCGGGCGGCGGCTACCTCGTGGTCGGCGACGACGAGTCCAACACCCTGCGCCTGTACGACCGCAACAACTCCGGTGCGCCGATCCGCACCTGGGACTTCAGCTCGGCCCTCGGCGTCTCCAAGGAGATCGACATCGAGGCCGCCACCCGGGTCGGCAACACCATCTACTGGACGGGCTCGCTCGGCAACAACAAGGACGGCGTGGTCAAGCCCGACCGGCACACCGTCTTCGCCACCACCGTCACCGGCTCCGGCGCCGACACCCAGCTCTCCCTGGCCGGTTCGTACCACGGCCTGCGTGACGACCTGATCGCCTGGGACGACGCCCACGGCCAGCGCTACGGCTTCGCGGCCGGCGCCGCCGACGGCCAGGCACCCAAGCAGATCGACGGGTTCAACGTCGAGGGCCTGGAGTTCGCACCCGGCAGCACCGGCACCGCCTACGTCGGCTTCCGCGCGCCGCTCACCCCGGCCGTCACCGGCGGCCGGGCGCTGCTCGTCCCGGTCACCAACCTCCCGTCCCTGCTGAACGGTTCGGCCGCGCACGCGACCTTCGGCGACGCGATCGAGCTGGACCTCGGCGGGCTGTCCGTCCGCGACATCCGCCGCAACGACCTCGGCCAGTACCTGATCGTGGCCGGTTCCTGGGCCGCCGAGGACAACTCCGCCCCGTACGCGCTCTACCGCTGGAACGGGCAGCCGGGCTCGCAGCCGACCAAGCTGATCGACCTGCCGACCAGCGACTACGGCGCCTGGGAGGCGATCGCGGACGTCCCGGACCTGGACGCCCCTGGCGCCCGCGCCCAGCTGATCACCGACGACGGCTCCGCCGACCTCTACGGCGACGCCACCGCCGCCAAGGACCTCACCCACCCCGAGTGGAAGAAGTCCCGCAGCACCTGGTTCACCCTGAACTGACCACGCGCCAGGGCCCTTCGGCGGATCCGCCGAAGGGCCCGAACGCGCCTCCGCCCCGCTCAGAGCTCGACCAGCACCTTCCCCCGGTTGACCGAACGGTCGAGGTAGAGGCCGCGGTAGGCGTCCGGGATGCTGTCGAACCCCCGGTGCACGGTCTGCCGGTACGTCAGCTGTCCGCTGCGGACCAGCGGCCCGATGTCCCGCCGCAGCGCGGCCCAGTTCTCCTCGGTGAACCACTCCAGCGAGAAGATGCCGCGGATCGTGGTGCGCGGGAACATGATCATCGGCAGCAGCCGGGGCCCCGCCCAGTTCCCGCCGACCTGGCTCCCCCACTGCCAGCAGACGGCGACCCGGCTCTCCACCGCGAGCATGCGGAACACCACGTCGGTCAGCGTCCCGCCGAGGCTGTCGAAGTAGCGGTCGATGCCGTCCGGCGCGAGCGCGGCCAGTTCCTTCTCCACCTGCTCCGGCGCGTCACCGTCGTGGTACAGCAGCACCCCGTCGAAGCCCAGCTGCCACAGCCACTCGACCTTCTCCGGCGTCGCCGTGGTGCCGATCACCCGCGCGCCCCGGTGCTTGGCCAGCTGCCCGACCAGCGAACCGACCGCCCCGGACGCCCCGCTGACCAGCACCGTCGACCCGGGCCGCACATCGAGGAACTTCTCGACCGTCCCCCAGGCCGTCATCCCCGGCCCGCCCAGCACACCGAGCGCGGTGGACAGCGGCAGGGCCTCGTCGTAGTCGGCCGGGTCCAGCCGGCGGAACGCCGGGAAGACCATCGGGAAGGTCCCGGTCTGCCAGAGCCGGGGCTCCCCGTTGCTGATCAGGTGGCTGCGCCAGCCGCCGAAGCCCTGCACCAGGTCGCCGACCGCGAAGCGCGCGGCCGGGCCGGCCTCCAGCACCTCCATGATCGAGTCCGCGCCCATGTGGTCGCCGATCGGCGTGTCCAGCGCGATGCCCTGGAGGTACGGGTCGACCGACACGTACCGGGTGCGCAGCAGCATCTCGTCCGCGGCGAGCCGGACGTCCACCTCCTCCACGACCTTCCGGTACACCCGCTCGACGTCCGGCACGCCGTCCTCGTGCTCCTGGACGACCCACTTCTCGAATCTCACGAGGTGACTCCAAACTGCCGGTCGGCGGGGCCGACCGGTTCGATGAGCAGGGTGGGCAGCGGGGCGCTGTCGTCCACCTCGGCGGTGAAGGGCCTGCCGTCGTCGCGGCAGATGAACTGGACGACGTGCCGGCCGGCCGCCGCCGCCCGGATCAGCCCGCCGGTGGTCGCCCAGACCCCGGAGAGGTAGAAGTTCGCCAGGCCGGGCAGCCCCGGGCCGTTGCGCTTGATCTCCTCCTCCAGGGTCTCGCCGCTCTCCACGAAGGGCTGCCAACCCAGCACCGTGCCGTTGTAGTTGCCGGTGTAGCGGACCTGGGTGAGCGGTGTGGAGACGTCCTTGACGGCCGCCGCCTGCCGGAGCCCGGGGTGGTGGCCGTCCAGGAACTCGACGATGGCGTCGCGCACCCGGCGCTTCTCCCGCTGGTACTCCCGCCCCCGGCCGACCGGCAGGGTGTGCAGCTCCTCGCCGCGCCGCACCCTGGGCTCCTGCTCCGGCCCGGTGCTCAGCTCCCGCCAGGGCTCGATGTCGCAGAAGTAGCTGGCGTACACCACGGTGGTGTCGGCCGGGGACAACTCCGGGTAGTGGCGGCTGCGGAACTGGACGTTGATGCTCGGGTGCCGGATGCCGGTGAGCCGCTCGGCGACCTCGTCCTCCAGCAGGTAGGTGGTGCACGGGTCGCCCGCCGGGAAGGGCCGGCGCAGGCCGAGGAAGACGGTCACGTAGCCGGGGAAGACCATGCCGGGCTCGGTGATGGTCTGGGTGTACAGCCGGCGGTAGGTGTCGCTCAGGTAGCGGCCCTTGAGCAGGTCCATCATGGTGGTCCGGCCGTCGCAGGCGGCCACCACGATGTCCGCCCGCACCTCCCGGCCGTCGCTCAGCCGCACCCCCACCGCGCGGTCGTCCTCGATCAGGACCTCCGTCACCTTGGTGTTGTACGTGATCTCGCCGCCCAGCCGCCGGTAGCGCTGCTCGATCGAGTTGGCCAGCCCCAGCGAGCCGCCCTCCGGCACCCCGGCCGACTGCCCCGCGTGGCAGGCGAGTTGGAAGTAGTTGGGCAGCACCGGGAAGTTGGGGTGCTTCTCGTACAGGATGAAGTTGAACGCCTCCCGCAGCAGCGGGCTCCGGAACCGCGCCGAGTAGTCGCTCATCAGCACCGTGATCGAGCGCCGGATCACGTTGAAGTACGGCAGGAAGGAGGCCAGCATCCGCATCCGCTCCCACCGGCCCATCAGCCCGACCGGCTTGAGGAAGGGGTAACGGGCCAGGGCCAGGCGGAACTTGCGCAGCCCGGCGCAGAACTGCCGGATCTGCCGGGCGTCCTCGGGGGCGAGGTCCAGCAGGTGGGCCTCCAGCCGGTCCGGGTCGGAGTAGAAGTAGACCGCCCGGCCGTCCCGGGTGCGCACCACGTTGAAGACGTCGAAGTTGCGCATCCGCTTGCCCTGCAGTGCGCCGAGTTCGAGCCAGATCTGGTGCATCTCGTTGCCCGGGCCGCTGCCCAGCAGCCAGCTGACGCAGCAGTCGAAGGTGAACTCGCCGCGGTCCCAGCCGGTGCAGCAGCCGCCGGGGATCTCGTGCATCTCCAGGATCCGGGTGCGGTAGCCGTTCATCTGCGCGTAGCAGCCGGTGGACAGGCCGCCGAGCCCTCCGCCGATGATGACCATGCTCCGCCGGCCGCCGGTCGTCGTCCCGCTCACTCCGCCACTCCCACTTCCGCCACTCCGGCCCCCGCCACTCCCGCGTCCGCCACGGCCGGGTCCGGCAGGGGCACGGTGGCCCGGCCGAGTTGCGGCAGGCGGCCCCACTTGCCCGGGTGCCAGGGTTCCCGGTTGTCGCTCGGCCAGGCCCGGAACGGCCGGCCGAGCTCCTCGCACAGGTACTGCGCGGCGAACCGCCCGCTGGTGGCCGCCCGGATCAGCCCCCCGAGCGAGGCCCACTGGCCCGCCATGGAGAAGCCGCTCAGCCCGGGCAGCCGCATCCGGTCCCGGTTGACCAGCCGGTTGGCGGCGTCCTCGGCCTCGGAGAACGCCTGCCAGGCGAGGATGCTGCCGTAGGTGTTCCCGGTGAACCGCTCGGTGGTCACCGGCGATGCCACGTCCACGAGTTCGATCCGCCGGCCTAGCTCGGGGTACGTCCGCTCCAGGAACTCCCGGACGAACGCGGCGACTTCCTGCTTGCGCGCCCGGTAGGCCCGGCGGTCGCTGCTCCGCAGGTCCTTCCAGGAGCGGTAGTCGCTGAAGTAGGTGCAGTGCAGCACCGACTTGCCCGGCGGCGCGAAGCCGTCCGCGTAGGAGGAGCGCAGTTGCACCACCAGGCTGCGCTGGAGCGAGCCGGGCAGCCGCTCGCCGTCCTCGGGCGTCAGCAGGTAGGTGGTGCTGTGCGGCTCGCCCTCGGGCAGCGGGCCGTCGATGCCGACGAAGGCGGAGACCACGGACGGGTACAGGTTGCCCGGCTTGTCCAGCAGTTCGCCGTACAGCTTCTCGGTGGCGGGGCTGGAGTAGCGGCCCTCCAGCAGCCGGTCGAGCACCGTCGGGCCGTCGCAGGCGGCCACCACGTGGTCGGCGAAGTGCCGTGAGCCGTCCTTGAGTTCCACCCCGATCGCGCGCCCGTCCTCGACCAGGACGCGCTCCACCCGGCAGCGGTAGCCGATCGCCCCGCCGAGCGAGGTGTAGCGCTCCTCCACCGATCGGGCCAGCCCGAGCGAACCGCCCTGCGGGAAGCCCGCGTTGCCGTTGTGGGCGGCCGCCAGGGTGTAGAGGTACGGCAGCAGCGGGAAGCCGGCGGGCTCCTGGAGGAACATGTTGGGGAAGGCCCGCCGCAGCAGCGGGTCCTGGAAGCGCTCCGCGAAGCCGCTCATCGGGGTGGTCGCGGTGCGCCAGAACAGCCGGAAGGCGGGCAGCACGGTGCGCAGGGTGCGCAGCCGTTCCGCCGTGGTGCGCAGCGGCGGCGGGGTGAGGTCCCAGGGCAGATCGATCGCGGCGTAGCGGCGCAGGTCCCGGCAGAACTCCCGGATCGGCTTGGCGTCGCCGGGCGCGAGGTCCAGCAGGTGGGCCTCCAGTCGGTCCGGGTCGCCGTAGAAGGTGACGGCCCGGCCGTGTTCGTCGACGACGCGGTTGAAGGTGTCGAAGAGGGTCACCGACTTGCCGTCCAGGGCGCCGAGTTCGCTCCAGACCTGGTGCGCTCCGGTGCCCTCGGCGGTGCCGATCAGCCAGTCGATGCAGTAGTCGAACAGGTAGCCGTGCCGGGACCACGCGGTGCAGCAGCCGCCGGGCAGCACGTGTTTCTCGAAGATCCGGGTCTCCAGGCCGCTCATCTGCGCGTAGCAGCCGGTGGCGAGGCCGGCCAGGCCGGCCCCGATCACGATGACCCGGGGCGGGCCGCCGTCGGCCCGCTCCCGGTCGGACCAGTCCGGTCCGCGGTCAGCCGAGGACATCGGCGGTGCCTCCGGCCAGGATGGCGCCCGCCAGTTCGGCGTTGCGGGCGGCGAACTCCCCGTCGAGCATCTCGGCGTGGACGCCGTGCCCGACGTACACCGCGGTGCCCGTGGTGGAGGCGCCGTGCCAGGAGCCCGGTTCGCCGCCCAGGTGCACGGAGAGCCGTTCCTGCTCGCAGACCACGTCCAACTGGGCCCTGACCGTTCCGGTGTTGGGGGTCCGGCTGCTGAACTCCAGGTAGTCCCTGGCCTGTTCGAGGGTCTCCTGGGCCACGATCCGGGAGCCGGTGTGACGGTGCAGGTGCTCGTGGAGTTCACGTTCGAAGACGGCCAGATGCTCCTCGCCGAGGTCGAAGGCCTCGGTGACCCGGTAGGCGTCCAGCAGCAGCACCGAGGCCACGGTGCGTCCGCGTCGCTCCAGCTCCTTGGCGACCTCGAAGGCGAGGTTGCCGCCGAGCGAGTAGCCGAGCAGGACGTACGGCCCGGCGGCGTGCAGCTGCTCGACCAGGTCCGCGTAGCGGGCGGTCTTGTCGTCGCCGGTCAGGTAGTTGAAGGAGGCGATCCGGTGCTCCGGCAGGTGCGCGGCGAGCTGCCGGTAGACCAGCCCGTGGCCGCCGGCCGGCGGGAAGCAGAAGACCGTACGGTCCTCGGGCGCCCCGGCGTTGAACCAGAGGTAGGCCTCGCCGCCGGCCAGCTCGCCGGTGATGATCTGCTCCACGGTGCGGGCCATTCCGTGCAGGGTGGTGACCTTGAACAGCTGGCCCACCGGGATGCTGATGTTGAACTCGCTCTGGAGGTGGTGGATCAGCTCGATGAGCCGGATCGAGCTGCCGCCGAGTTCGAAGAAGTCGTGCTGGAGGCCGACCTCGTCCAGTCCGAGCAGGTTCTGCCAGTGCTCGGCGACCCTCGTCTCGTAGAGCGTGACGGGCGGTTCGTGCTGGGCCCCCGCGGTGTCGGCCTTCGGCTCGGGCAGGGACGCGAGGTCCACCTTGCCGTTCGGGGTGAGCGGCAGGGCGGGCAGCTCGGTGAGGTAGGAGGGGATCATCACGGTGGGCAGGTGCTCGGCCAGGTGGCGGCGCAGTTCGCGGCGGTCCAGCACGGTGCCCTCGACGGGCACCACGTAGGCGGCGAGGGCGGCCTCGCCCCTGGCGTCCTGGCGGACCGCCACACAGGCCTGGGCGAGCTCCGGGCGGGCGGTGAGGTGGGCCTCGATCTCGCCCAGCTCGATCCGGTGGCCGCGGACCTTGACCTGGTTGTCGATCCGGCCGAGCAGGTGCACGGTGCCGGCGGTGTCCCAGTGGCCGAGGTCACCGGTGCGGTAGAGCCGTACCGGCGTTCCGTCGAGGTCCAGGGTGCGGAAGCGCCGGGCGGTCTGCTCCGGGTCGTTGGGGTAACCGAACGCGACGCCCGCGCCGCCGATCCACAGCTCGCCGGGCACGCCCACCGGGACGGGCTCGCCGTACGGGTCCAGGACGTACACTGCGCTGTTCGGGAACGGCCGGCCGATCGGCACCATCCGGCCGGGCTCCAGCCCGTCGGTCGCGCCCTCGTAGTAGGTGCTGTCGACGCTGGCCTCGGTCAGCCCGTAGGAGTTGACCAGCCGGGTCCGCGGACCGCACAGGGCGCGCACCCGCTGGTGCTCGGCGGCCTTCCAGGAGTCGGAGCCGACGATCAGCAGCCGCAGGAAGTCCAGCGTCAGCCCCTCGCGCTCGCAGTGGGCCAGCAGCGCGCGGGCCACGGCGGGCACGAACTCGCCGCCGTCCACGGCCTCCTCGCGCATCACCCGGTACAGCCGGGCGGTGTCGAAGAGCAGCTCGCGGTCGACCAGGACGAGGGTGCCGCCGGTGCTGAGCGCCCGGGCGAGGTCACCGGAGAAGACGTCGAAGGCGGTGCCGGCCATCTGGAGGTGCACTCGCACGTCGGTGTCCAGCCGGTACTCGGCGCGCCAGCCGGCGGTGACGGCGGCCAGGTTGCGGTGGTCGACCCTGACCCCCTTCGGGCGGCCGGTGGAGCCCGAGGTGTGGATCAGGTAGGCGGCCCGGTCCGGGTCGGCGGCGGGCAACGGTACGGCGCCCCCCAGCACGGGCCGGTCCAGGGCCTCCAGGGTGACCGGTTCGGCGGGCAGGTCGGCCGCGAGCGGGCGCCGCTGGTCGACCACCACCAGCGCCGCTCCGGCGTCCGCCACCTGGTGGGCGAGCCGGTCGGCCGGGTGCCCCGGGTCGAGCGGCAGGTAGGCGGCGCCGGCCCGCCAAATCCCCAGCAGGGTGGTGATCAGCTCGGGTGACTTGTCCAGGCAGACCGCGACCACCGAGCCCTCGCCGACGCCGAGTTCGCGCAGCCGTACGGCGGTGCGCTGGGCCTGCCGTTCCAGTTCGGCGTAGGTCAGCCGGCGGACGCCGTCCCGGCCGGGCGCGACCACCGCGACGGCCCCCGGCCGCTCGGCGGCGGCCTTGGCGATCAGCTCCGGCACCGGGGTGCCGTGCTCGATCCGGCGCTCGGCGCCGCTGAAGGCAGTGAGGATCCGCCGCCGTTCGGCCTGGCCCAGCATCCGCAGCCGCCCGACCGGCTCGCTCTCGCCGGCGCTGGTCATGGCGTCCAGCAGGTTGCGGTAGTGCTCGGCCAGCCGCTGGACGGTGGCGGGGTCGAAGAGGTCGGAGTTGTACTTGAACACGCAGTGGAAGCGGCCGTCCGCGCGGTCCTCGTAGGCGGACAGTGTGAGGTCGAACTGTCCTTCCTCCTCGGGGAGTTCGATGTAGTCCAGGCGGTAGCCGAAGCGCTCCACGGCGACCTTGTGGGTGAGCAGGATGAACATCGCCTGGAACACCGCGGAGCGGCTCGGGTCGTGCTGGAGGCCCAGCTGCTCGACCAGCAGCGGGAACGGGTACTCCTGGTTGTCCAGCCCGCCGAGCACGCTCTCCCGCACCCGGGCCAGCAGCTCGGCCACGGTCGGCTCCCCGGCCAGGCTCACGTGCAGCGGCAGCGGGTTGACGAAGTAGCCGTAGACGGAGGCGAACTCCTCCTGGGTGCGGCCGGTGACCGGGCTGCCGACCACGATGTCCTGCCGCCCGGACCACCGGTGCAGCAGCAGGTAGTAGGCACTGAGCAGCACCATGAACGGGGTGGCGCCGTTGGCTCGGGCCAACTCGTGGACCCGGCCGGTGAGTTCCGCGTCCAGCCGGAAGAACTCGGAGGCGCCGTTGTGGGTCTGGACGGCCGGGCGCGGCCGGTCGGTGGGCAGTGCCAGCACCGGCATCTCGGCCGGCAGGTGGCCGCGCCAGTAGTCGAGCATCCGTCGGGCCTCGGGGCCGGCCAGGAAGCGGTTCTGGCGGTTGAGGAAGTCCAGGTAGCGGGCGGGCACCGGGGGCAGGTCCGGGGTGCGGCCCTGCCGCAGCGCCTCGTAGACCTCGAACAGTTCCTCGATGAAGGTGAAGGTGGAGATCGCGTCCGAGACGATGTGGTGGACGGCCTTCATCAGCACCCAGCGGTCCGGACCGCGCCGGAACAGCCGCAGCCGCACCAGCGGGTCCTCGGCGAGGTCGTACGGCCGCCGGTACTCGCGGACGATCAGGTCGTGGATCTCCTCCCACGGCCGGCCCTCGACGTCGAACAACCCGGTGTCGGCCTCGACCTCCGCCCGGATGCGCTGGACCGGCCGGCCCTGCTCGGCGGTGAAGGCCGCGCGCAGTTCGGGGTGCCGGGCCACGAGGTGGCGGAAGGCCTCGAACATCAGCTCCGGGTCGAGTTCGGCGCGGACCTCGACGGCGCCGCCGATGTTGTACGCGAAGCCGTCCGGGTGCAGCAGCCGCAGGAACCAGAGCGCCTGCTGGTTGTGGGTGAGCGGGAAGCGGGACTCGTCGGTGTACAGCTCCACCTCCGCCTCGGCCGGGCCGCCGTCGGCGGCGAGCCGCTCGGCCAGTCCTTCGGTGAGCAGGTCCACCAGGTCGCCGACGGTGCCGTTGCTGAGCAGGGCCACCACCGGCAGGGCGACGCCCAGTTCGCCGTGCACCCGGGCGCGCAGCTCCATCGCGAGCAGCGAGTCCAGGCCGTGCGCGCCGAGTCTGGTCTCCTCGTCGATCCGCTCGGCGCCGATCCGCAGCACGGCCGCGGCGGCGGCGGTGAACCGTTCGGCGACCAGTTCCCGGCGGGCCTGGGGGCCGGCCGCGCGGTAGGCGTCGAGGAAGCCGCCGGTCTCGGCCGGGGCCTGCTCGGCGGCGCTCGCCGCCAGGTCGGCGACCAGCGGTGGCGGCGCCGGGTACCAAGCGAGGAAGGTCGGCCAGTCGACCACGGTGGCGACCAGCAGCTGGGCGCGGTCCTGGCCGAGGACGCGCTCCAGGACGGCCGTTCCGGCGTCCGGCGGCAGGGAGCTCATGCCGCGGGCATCGCGGTAGTGGGCGACCAGGCCCAGCTCCTCGATCATGCCGGTGGCCCACGGGCCCCAGTCCAGGCTGAGCCCCGGCAGCCCTTCGGCCCTGCGGTGGTGGGCCAGGGCGTCCAGGAAGGCGTTGCCGGCCGCGTAGTTGGTCTGCCCCGCGGTGGTGAGCAGCGAGGCGACGGAGGCGAACAGCACGAAGTGGTCGAGCGGTTCGTCGCGCAGCAGCCGGTGCAGCAGGTGGCCGCCGATCACCTTGGGGGCGTAGCCGGCGTCGAAGGCCGGACGGTCCATCTGGGCGAGCAGGGTGTCCCTGACCTGCCCGGCGAGGTGGAACACGCCTCGGATGGGCGGGAGTTGGCGCTGCCGGTAGTCGGCGAGCCAGTCCGCGAGGGCGGTCTCGTCGGTGACGTCGACCTGGGCGAGCAGGGGTTCGGCGCCGAGCGCCTGGAGCTCGCGCAGGAAGGCGATCCGCTCGCCGGCGGGGGTGTCCGGGTCGGTGTGCGCCCACGCGGAGCGCTCGGGCAGGGCGGTGCGGCCGACCAGGATCAGCCGCCGGGCGCCGCGCCGGACGAGCGTGCGGCAGAGCAGCCGGCCGAGGGCACCGAAGGCGCCGGTGACCAGGTAGCTGCCGTCGGGGCGCAGGACGGGCGGCAGCGGGCGGGTGAGGCCCTCGGCCTGCCGCAGCCGGCTGGTGAGCCGGGCGCCGGCCCGCAGGGCGATCTCCTGCTCGTCCCGGGCGACGAGTTCGGTGAGCAGCGCCTCGGCCTGGTCCGCGGCGTCGACGGCCGGGTCGAGGTCGATCAGGGTGCCGCGCTGGGCGACCAGCTCCTGCTGCCACAGCACCCGGCCGATGCCCCAGGCGGGGGCGCCGAGCGGCTCGACCCGGTCACCGGGGGCGGCGGGCTGGGTGCCCCGGGTGACGATGTGCAGCCGGCCGTCGGGGCGGGCGGCGGGCAGGGCCTGGGCGAGGGTGATCAGGGAGTAGGCGCCGAGGGTCGCGAGCGGGCCGAGCCGGTCGGCGCCGGCGGTGGCCAGGGCGGGCTGGTCGAGGTTCCAGAGGTGGACGACGGTGCCGAAGCCTGGGTCGAGGTCGGCGAACAGCCGCCGGACGTCCTCGGCGGAGTCGGGCCGGACGGTCGAGTGCCCCTCGCCGTGCCGGTACTCGCCGCCGGGCCGGACCAGGTGGCAGCGGGCGCCGCGAGCGGCGGCCAGTGCGGCGAGCCGCTCGCCGAGGCCGCCCTCGTCGGCGAAGAGCAGCAGGTCTCCGGGGTCCTCGTCGGCGGCCGGCCGGGCGGCTTCGACCCAGCCGACCTCGGTGAGCCAGCCGTCGATGGTGGCGAGCCCGACGGAGGCCGGGGCCTGGGCGACGTCGGCGACCCGGAAGCCGGTGACCCTGCCGACCGGGGTGCCGTCCTCGGTGTACAGCGCGAGGTCGCCGACGAGCTCCTCACCGCTGTCCCGGGTGACGGTGGCGTGCACCCAGAGCGGGCGGTCGCCGATCTCGTCGAGCCGGACCTCCTCGATCGAGACCGGGAGCCGGACGCTGCCGTCCTCGGGCGTCTCCAGCCGGGTGGCCAGCAGGGTCTGGAAGCAGCCGTCCAGCAGCACCGGGTGCAGGTGGTGGTCGGCCGCGTCCGCACCGAGCTGCGGCGTCGGCCTGACCCGGGCCAGCGCCTCGCCGGGGCCCGTCCACACCTCGGCGATGGCCTGGAAGGCGGGCCCGTAGTCGTAGCCGCGCTCGGCCAGCCGCCGGTAGCAGTCCGGGCCGTCGAGGTGCCGCCCCCGGGCGCGCAGGGCGTCCACGTCGAGCGCGGGTCCGTAGGAGCGGCGCTGGCCGGTGCGGACGCGGCCGCTCGCGTGCACGCTCGGCTCGCCGCCGGCCGGGGTGGAGGCGACGGTGAAGCGGGCGTCCTCCGGCGCGTAGCCGAGCTGGACGGGGACGGGCTCGCTCTCGGAGAGGAACAGGGCCCGGTTCAGCTCGACCTCGGCCAGCGTCACCTCGGTGCCGCCGGTCAGCGTGCGGACGGCCTGGGCGGCCATCTCCAGGTACCCGGCGGCCGGGAAGACGACCTGGCCCTCGATCCGGTGGTCGCTCAGGTAGGGCAGCCGCTCGGGGTCGAGCGCGCCGGTCCAGCCGGGCTGGGCGCTCGCGGTGCGGCGGCCGAGCAGCGGGTGGTCGAGCTGCCCGAGCCGGACCTGCTCGACCGGCTTGGGCTCCACCCAGTAGCGGTCACGCCGCCACGGGTAGGCCGGCAGCGGCACCGGGCGGCCGGCCGGGTGCAGCGCGTCCCAGTTCAACTCGACGCCGAGGGTGTGCAGTTCGGCGAGGCTGCGGGCGAGGCGCTCGGGCTCGTCCTGCTGCCGGCGGATCGACGGCACGGTGTGCGCCTGCTCCGCGCACTCGCGGATCGCGTGGCCGAGCACCGGGTGCGGGCCGAGCTCCAGGAACAGCCGGTGGCCGTCCTCGGCCATCCGCTCGACGGCGGCCCGGAAGCGGACCGGGTTGCGGACGTTCTGCCACCAGTACTCGCCGTCCAGCTCCGGCCCGCGGGCGAGCCCCTCGCGGGCGGTCAGGTAGAGCGGCAGCCGCGCCTCCTGCGGCTTGATGGCCGCGAGCGCGGCCACCAGCTCGTCCCGGATCGGGTCCATCCGCACGCTGTGGTAGGGGACTTCGACGTCCAGCAGGCGGGCGAAGACGCCCTGCTGCCGCAGTTCCTCGGCCAGTTCGCCCAACACCTCGGCGTCCCCGGCCAGGGTCACCGCGGAGGGGCTGTTGACCGCGCCGAGCGAGACCTCGGAGCGGTACGGGCGGATCCGGCGCTCCGCCTCGGCCTCCGGCAGGCCGACCGCGAGCATGGTGCCGGTGCCGGCCAGGCGCTGTTGGAGCCGGCTGCGGGCGAGCACCACCCGCACGGCGTCGGCCAGGTCGTACACCCCGGCCTCGTGGAACGCGGCGACCTCGCCGGTGCTGTGCCCGACCACGGCGTCGGGGCGCAGCCCGTGGCTCCGCCAGAGCGCCGAAAGGCCCACCTGGACGGCGAAGTTCGCGGGCTGGGCCAGCCAGGTCTCGGCCATCCGGGAGTCCGCCTCGTCACGGCCCAGTTCGGTCAGCAGCGACCAGTCGGCCTGCGCGCGGATCTCCCGGTCGACGGCCTGCACGGCCTCCCGGTAGACCGGCTCGTGCTCGTACAGCCCCCGGCCCATCCCCCACCACTGCGGGCCCATGCCGGTGAACACCCAGGCCAGCCGGCGCTGCCCGCGCTCCCGGGCGCGGCCCTGGACCACCCGGGGGTGCTCCTCGCCGCGCCCGTACGCGGCGAGCGCCTCGTCCAGGTCCTCCCGGGTGGAGTAGACCACCCCGAGCCGCTCGGGGAGGTGCTGACGGCGGTGCGCCAGGGTGTGGCCGAGGTCGGCCGGGGACGCCCCGTCGGCGAGCTCCTGCCGTAGGGCGGCGGCCAGTTCGGGCAGTCCGGCGGTGTCCTTGGTGCTCAGCGGCAGGACCGTGCGGGCCGGCTCCGCCGCCGGTCCGGCCGGGGCGGGCCGCGGCGGCTCCTCCAGCAGGACGTGGGCGTTGGTGCCGCCGAAGCCGAAGGAGTTGACGCCGGCGCGGGCCGGGCCCCGGTGCTCGGGCCAGTCCGTCGGGGCGGTCGGGATCTCGAACGGCAGCGCGTCCAGGTCGATGCCGGGGTTGGGCCGCTCCAGGTTGAGGTGCGGCGGGATGCGGCGGTGCTTGATCGCGAGCGCGGTCTTGATCAGCCCGGCGACGCCGGCCGCCGCCTCGGTGTGCCCGATGTTGGTCTTGACCGAGCCGACGTAGCAGCGGTCCCCTGCTCGCCGGCCGATGCCGAGCACCCGGCCGAGGGCGGCGGCCTCGATCGGGTCGCCGACCGGGGTGGAGGTGCCGTGCGCCTCGACGTACTGGAGGCTGCCGGGTTCCACCCCGGCCTCGGCGCAGACCCGCTCGATCAGGGTGACCTGGGCGTCCGCGCTGGGGACGGTGATGCCGTTGGTGCGGCCGTCCTGGTTGACGCCGGTGCCGAGGATGACGGCGTGCACCGGGTCCCCGTCGCGCAGCGCGTCGGAGAGCCGCTTGAGCACGACCACGCCGACGCCCTCGGCCCGGACGTAGCCGTCGGCGGAGGCGTCGAAGGCGCGCGAGCGGCCGTCCGCGGAGAGGAAGCCGCCCTTGGTCTCGGCGATCGTGTACTGCGGCGCCATGTGCAGCAACGCCCCGCCGGCCAGGGCGAGTTCGGTCTCGCCGCGGAGCAGGCTCTGGCAGGCGAGGTGGACCGCGACCAGCGAGGAGCTGCAGGCGGTGTCGATCGAGACGCTGGGCCCGCGGAAGTCGAAGCAGTGCGAGATCCGGTTGGACACCATCGTCATCATGGTGCCGGTGGCGGTGTGCGCCGCGATGGTGGCGAAGTCGAGGTCGGCGAACTGGAGGATCTTCCAGTCGAGGGTGAAGGCGCCCATGTAGACGCCGACTTCCCGGCCGGCCAGCTCGCCGGGGCGCAGGCCGCCGTCCTCCAGGGCCTCCCAGCTGACCTCCAGGAGCTTGCGCTGCTGCGGGTCCATGTGTTCGGCCTCGCGCGGGCTGATCCCGAAGAAGTCCGGGTCGAAGGTGTCGAATCCGTCGATGTATCCGCCCCGGCCGCCGATCAGCCGTCCTGGCTTGGCCCGGTCCCGACTGCCCAGCGTTCCGGTGTCGTAGCGGTCGGCGGGCGTCTCGGTGAGACAGTCCCGGCCCTCGATCAGGTTGCGCCAGTAGGAGCGGTGGTCGTTGGCGTGTCCCGGCAGGCGGCAGCCGATACCGGTGATCGCGATGCGTTCGCGGGGCGCGGCGAAGGGCGAGGAGGTCATGATCCAATCCGGGGGTGACGGCGTGGCGCCGGGGACACGGGCAAGTGGGAGCGGCCTCTCGGGGGCCGGAGTTCAGACGGACTGCTCGGTGGTCTTCGCCCGGCGCCAGGGGTGCAGCAGGGTGGCGCCGAGTTCACCGGTGGCGGGGAACGCGGCCGGGTCGGTGAGGCCGACGGCCTTCGGCACTCTGCCGGGCCGCCAGGTGAAGCTCCCGAACACGTGGTCCCAGAGCGAGAGGTCGGAGGCGTAGTGGCCGGCTTCGGCGAGGTCGGTGCTGTGGTGCAGGCGGTGGAGTTCCGGCCCGGCCAGGACGTGGCCGAGCGGACCGATGCGGACTTCGATGTTGGCGTGGACGAAATACCCCTGAGCCAGGACGAATATTCCGACCACGAACACTGAATCCGGCGAGAATCCGATCAGCGCCAGCGACAGTTGAACCACGGACTGCGCGACGAGCACGTCCAGGAAATGATTCACGCCGTTGTTCGCGACGTTCACCTTGTCCGGGACGTGGTGCACCCCGTGCAGCCGCCAGAGCCACCGGTTGCGGTGGGACCAGCGGTGCACGAGGTAGTCGCCGAGCGATCCGACCAGCAGCGCGAGTGGGATCTCCATCGCGAACGGCAGCGCCGGGTGGGCCGGGCCGAGCACCTCCACCAGCGTCGCCACCAGCCCCTGGGCCAGTGCCCCGCCGACCATGCTCAGCACGAAGTAGACGCTGTACCAGCCGAGTTCACGTCGGCTCGGGTGCCAGTCGATCCGGTACGGGATCACCCGTTCCAGGACCGCCAGATATCCGAGGACGGCGACCAGGAAGAGCGGGGAGACCCGGTCCGGCGCCCAGTGGAAGTGCAGGGTCGCGACGGCCGTGCACAGCACACCCAGGAGCAGGAGCGGATGGGCGAGCCGGCGGGCAATGGCTGACAGCACGCGCCCCCCGTTCTTCGCGGACTAACGACTGGAAACGTCAGAGACTCTAGCGGCAGACACGCGCCGTGACAGTCATTCGACGTGTTAACTCCATGAATGACCCGATCGGCGGACTATACGCTCGCGAAGTTGACGTTTGTACGGCGCGAAAGGGGCGCATTTTCGAGAACAAGCGAGAGTTGACGGTGTGACAGAACCGCTGTGCGGTGTTCCGGGCGCTGGTGCGCCCCCTCCCGCGCCGCCGCGCGCGGCTCCCGATCCGGCCACGGGACGGCGACCGCCGCCGGGTGCTTCCTGAGCTCCGCCGGGTCAGGAGCGGGCCGGCTCCGCCAACCGGTGTGCGGCGCGGGGCGCGTGCGCCGCGAGACGATCGCGCAGACCGCGCAGTTCGTACTCGACCAGCGCGGGCAGGGCCGTCGCGCCGGTCGCCTCCAGGGCCGGGCCGAGCAGGTCGACGGCCGTCGCCGGGTCGTGCGCGCAGACGTGGCAGTCCGCCGCCCGGACGATGAAGAGGAGGCGGCTGGAGGGAAGTTGGTCCGGGCCGAGCAGGCCGAGCGCGGTCTCGGTGGCGTCCAGCGCCCGGCGGGCCAGCCGGGGGTCGTCGGTGGCCGCGGCGAGGTCGCGCAGCGCGGCGGCCGCGGCGGACTCGACCCGCATCCGCATCGAGGCAATGGAGAGCCAGGGCACGTCGACCTCGTCCTGCGCGCCGATGTGATCCAGGTGCGCCCGGGCCAGGCCGATCTGACGGACGGTCGCCCGCACGTCGCCGGTGAGCGCGTACGCCCGGGCCCGGCTGATCCGGCCCATCGCCCCGGCCCAGTGCCGGCCCGGCGCGACCTGCTCGATCTCGCGGGCGTAGCCGAGGGCGGCGACCGGGTCCCCGTCCAGCCGGGCCAGGATGCTCATGTCGCTGAGCGTGCCGACCTGGGTGGCCTGGTCCGCGGCCAGCCCGGCCCAGGTGAGGGCGCGGTCGTAGCTGGCCATCGCGGTGGCGTTGCGGCCGTCCTGCATCCGCAGCGCGCCGGCCGCGTGGGCGTGCTCGGCGGCCAGCCGGACCAGCGGGCCGCGCTGCGCGGCGGGGGCGGTGGCCAGCCGGGCGAGCACCGCGCGCAGGGTGCGCTCGACGGCGGCGGCCAGGCCCGGCCGGTCGCCGGTCTCGCCGGAGCGCAGGTGGGCGGCGAGCAGCCCGGTCAGGGCGTGCGCGGTGACGGCGTCCAGCGGGCGGGCGGCGGCCCGGCCGTCGGGCGTCTCGGGGGCGCAGAACTCGGCGTGCAGGTCGGCGAGTTCCCCGGGTTCCGGGACCGGACAGCCCTCGGCGCCGTGCAGCGGGCAGAGCAGACCGTAGTCGGGCAGCCGCAGCGGGGCGGGGGCCGGCAGCGGGGAGGGCGGGCCGGCCGGGGCCCCACCCGGCAGCGGGGGCCGGAGCAGGGCGGCCGAGAAGGCGTTGACGTGGCAGAGTTCGGCGCTCTCGGCGCGCTGGCAGGCGGCGCTCAACTCACCGGCGGCACCGAGGAGGTCGTCGATCCGGTCGGCGGTCCTGGGGGTGACCCGGCGGGCACCGTGCTCGATCTTGCTGACCGCGGTGTGGTCGTAGCCGATCCCGGCGCCGAGCTGCGCCTGGGTGAGACCGGCCCGGCGCCGCCAGTGCCGCAGCCGGGCGCCGAACTCCCGCCAGGCCTCCTGGCCCCGGCCGGTCGGCGGTGCCGGCACCGCCGCCGCGGGGGCCACACGGTTGCGCTGCACGGCTGCCTCCCCGGGCGCGTCGTCCCCGGCCGCTCGCACGGCCCGCCGACGATTCCAGTGGTTCCGACGACTCCGATGACGAGGACGGTACTCGATCGACACCCGCTCCGTACATGACGTGGTCTCAACCACCTGAGGAAAACCCCAGCTTGACGCAAAGGAGGGCCTGCCGCCTTGACGGAATTTGCCAACTCCTTGCCGTGAGCGCACCAGGCATTGACCTGGGCATGACGTCGTGTGAGTGTTCGGGCACCCGAGCGCGGACGGCCCGCACGGCCGTCCCCCGGACGCGGCCCTGCGGTGCGCCACCAGCCCTGGTCGTCCGCGGTCGAGGACCCCCACATGCGAGGAGCCTCGATGCAACGCAGAGTTTCCGCAGGCCGGTTGCTGACCACCGCGACCACCCTGACCGTACTGGCCGGCATGATCGCCGCCACCGCGGGCCCGGCCGGCGCCGCACCCGCCCCCTCCCCGACCCCGCCCAGCGCCCTGGCCGCCGCGGTGAACGCGGCCGACGCCGCGGCCGCGGCCGGGCTGGACGCCCTGGCCAAGGGCCCCGACGAGACCTACGAGCGCAAGGCCGTCACCCCGTGGGTGGGCGGGCTGTACTCGGTGGCGTACGAGCGCAGCTACCGCGGCCTGCCGGTGGTCGGCGGTGACGCGGTGGTCCTGGCCGACGGGCAGGGCAAGGTCCGCGCCCTCCAGTCGGCCGCCCCCGGCCCCGTCGGCGGCTCGGTCACCCCGCAGGTCGGCGCCGACCAGGCGGAGCGGACCGCCCGCACCGAGCTGGCCGCCGTGGACTCGGTGGAGTCCCGCCGCCTGGTCGTCCGGGTCAAGGACGGCAGCAGCCGCCTCGCCTGGGAGACCGTCCTCAAGGGCCGCACCGAAACCGCGCCCAGCCGCCTGCACGTCTTCGTCGACGCGGCGACCGGCGAGGTCGTCGACAGCTACGACGACGTGCGCGCGGGCACCGTCAACAGCGAGTGGAACGGCCCCTCCCCGGTCACCATCAGCACCACCGGCTCCGGCGGCTCGTATTCGCTGCGCGACCCCAACCGGCCGGGCCTGTCCTGCTCCGACTACAGCACCGGCCAGGTGTTCTCCAAGTCGAGCGACTCCTGGGGCACCGGCAGCGCCTCCAGCAAGGAGACCGGCTGCGGGGACGCCATGTTCGCGGCCCAGAAGGAATGGGACATGCTCCGCGACTGGCTGGGGCGCAACGGGCACAACGGCAACGGCGGCAGCTGGCCGGTCAAGGTCGGCCTCAGCGACGTCAACGCCTACTGGGACGGCTCGACCATCTCCATCGGCCACAGCCAGGCCAACAAGTGGATCGCCGCCATCGACGTCGTCGGCCACGAGTTCGGCCACGGCATCGACCAGTACACCCCCGGCGGCGCCAACAACGAGTCCGGCCTGGGCGAGGCCACCGGCGACATCATGGGCGCGCTCACCGAGGCCTACGCCAACGAGCCCGCCCCCTACGACTCCCCGGACTACACCGTCGGCGAGATGATCAACCTGGTCGGCAACGGCCCGATCCGCAACATGTACAACCCCTCCCTGGTGAGCAACAACCCCAACTGCTACTCGGCGTCCATCCCGCAGACCGAGGAGCACGCGGCGGCCGGCCCGCTGAACCACTGGTTCTACCTGCTCGCCGAGGGCTCCAACCCCGGCGGCGGCAAGCCCACCAGCCCCACCTGCAACAACTCCTCCGTCACCGGCATCGGGATCAAGGACGCCGGCCGGGTCTTCTACGGCGGCATGCTGCTCAAGACCAGCGGCATGACCTACAAGCGCTACCGCACCGCCACCCTGACGGCGGCGAAGAGCCTGGACGCGAGCTGCACCTTCTTCAACCGGGCCAAGGCCGCCTGGGACGCCGTCAGCGTCCCCGCGCAGAGCGGTGACCCGACCTGCACGCCGTCCGGCAGCAACGACTTCTCGCTCTCGCTCGGCCCGGCCTCCGGCTCCGTGCAGCCCGGCGCCTCGACCTCGTCGACCGTGAGCACCGCCGTCACCTCCGGCACCGCCCAGACCGTCGGCCTGACCGCCTCCGGCCTGCCCGCCGGCGTCACCGCGAGCTTCAACCCCTCGTCGGTGCAGGCCGGTTCGTCCTCGACGCTGACCCTCTCCGCCTCCGCGGCGGCCGTGGCCGGGACGTACCAGATCACCGTCACCGGCACCGCCGGCGCCACCACCCACACCGCCCAGTACGGTCTGACCGTCGGCGGCGGGGGCAACCCCGGCGGGCCCGCACCCGACATCGACGTCGCCAGGGTCCAGGCCCACCTGTCCCAGCTGAACAGCATCGCCAACCAGAACGGCGGCCACCGCCGGGCGGGCAGCGCCGGACACAGCCAGTCGCTGGCGTACATCAAGGGCAAGCTCCAGGCCGCCGGCTACAGCGTCACCGAGCAGACCTGCACCTCCTGCACCTACCAGTCCAACAACCTGATCGCCGACTGGCCCGGCGGCCCGTCCGACCAGGTCACCATGTTCGGCGCCCACCTGGACAGCGTCTCGGCCGGGCCCGGCATCAACGACAACGGCTCCGGCTCGGCGACCCTGCTGGAGAACGCGCTCGTGCTCGCCCAGCAGAACCCCGGCCTGACCCGGCACGTCCGGTTCGCCTGGTGGACCGGCGAGGAGCAGGGCATGCAGGGCTCGCAGTCCTACGTCGGCCAGCTGAGCTCCGCCCAGCGCTCCGCGATCAAGGCGTACTACAACTTCGACATGATCGGCTCGACCAACGCCGGCTACTTCATCAACAACCTCAACTCCACCGCCGCCGCGCCGATGAAGGCCTACTGGGACTCGCTGAACCTCAAGCCGGAGGAGAACGTCGAGGGCCAGGGCCGCTCGGACGACTACTCCTTCCAGCAGGCCGGCATCCCGACCTCGGGCTACGCGGCCGGCGCCAGCGACACCAAGACCTCGGCGCAGGCTGCCAAGTGGGGCGGCACCGCCGGCCGTTCCTACGACTCCTGCTACCACTCGTCCTGCGACACCACCGCCAACGTCGACGCGACGGTGCTCAACCGCAACGCCGACGGCGTGGCGTACACCATCTGGAAGACCTCGGTCGGCGGCAGCACGCCCACCAACGACTTCTCCGTCTCGGTGAACCCGACCACCGCCACCGTCAAGCCCGGTGAGACCGCCACCGCGACGGTCGCCACCTCGACCACCTCCGGGTCCGCCCAGACGGTCAACCTGACCGCCTCGGGCGCCCCGGCCGGCGTGACGGTCTCCTTCAACCCGTCCTCGGTGCAGTCCGGCGGCTCGGCGACGCTCACCGTCGCCACCTCCGCCTCGACCGCCGCCGGTACCTACAGCATCACCCTGACCGGGACCGGCTCGGCCACCCACAGCACCAGCTTCTCCCTGGTGGTGGGCAACGGCCCGACCGACCCGGGCGGTACCTGGACCCCCGGCACCACCTACCAGGCGGGTGACGTGGTGACCTACAACGGGGTCGGCTACCGCTGCCTCCAGGGCCACACCGCCCAGGTCGGCTGGGAGCCGCCGATCGTGCCCGCGCTCTGGCAGCAGGTGTGATCAAGGTGCTCTGACACCCGGTGAAGCCGCTGCGCCGCGGTCCGTCGAGGGGGACGGGCCGCGGCGCAGCCGTGCCGTGTCCGGGGCGGTGCTCAGCCGGCGTGGAAGGCCACCCGGACGCCGGCGTCGACCGGGAGGACCAGCACGTTGCCGGTCTCCCAGAGCCATCGCCGCGGGATCAGGAACATCCGGTTGTCGGACTGCGCCAGCAGCCGCAGGCCCTCGTAGCGGTAGTGGAAGCGCGACCCGGCCCCCGCGTCCGGCAGCGGCGTCTCCCGCACCCCGGGCCAGTCCAGCGCGAGCCGCTCCGAGGTGTCGAGCAGGACGGCCGGCCGCGCCTGGAGGTTGTGGGAGAGCGTTTCGGCGTCGGCCACCCCCTTCTGCTGGGCGTAGCTGCCGACCGCCCAGTACGCGCACAGCGCGAGGATCGCCACCGTGACGCCCAGCGCCACCCGCTCGCCCGCCACGGGGAACGGCGCGTCGGTGCCCCGCACGTACAGCAGCCGCGCCAGCAGGGCGAGCAGCAGCGCGCCGCCGATCAGCAGTGGGGTGCCCATCGGACCGGCATGGATGACCTCGAACCCCGCCGCCAGGCCGAGCGTCAGCAGCGCGACCATCGGCAGGACGGCGGCGACGCACACCCGGCGCAGCACCCGGGAACCGCCCGCACCGCGGCGGGCGGCGCCGCACACCAGCGGGAACGCCAGGGCGGCCACCAGCACCCCGCTGAGCGCGACCCCGACGGGCAGGTAGAGCGCCGGGGAACTGCGCAGGAGCAGCTCCTGGGTGGAGAAGCCGATCGTCGCGGCGTCGATGCCGAAGTAGCCGTAGAGCGCGTCGGTGTAGGCGTAGCCGAAGAAGAAGAGCAGCGCGGTGACGAAGGTGGTCGGGGCGATCCAGCCCGCGAGCGTGCTGATCCAGCCGCTCCACGGGCTCGCGGCCGGCCGCTCCTCGGCGTCGGACGACCGCTCCTCGGCGTCGGACGACCGCTCCTCGGGATCGGCCGGCCGCTCCCCCTCTTCGGCGGGCCGGTCCTCCCCGGCAGGGCTCAGGGGGTGCTCCCGGTCCCGGTGCCGGTCCCCCCGTTGCTCCGGTACGGGGTTCCGCTCCCGCCGGGGCTCGTCGATCCGCCGGTCGGACCGGTCTTGCCGGTGGTGGGCACGCCCGGACTGGGAGAAGCCGTACCGGTGACCTCCCCCTCGGCCTTGAGCTCCCGGCTCTCCCCGCCGATGGCCACCGTGTAGCAGATCGGTCGAGTCGTCCCGCTCGACGTCGGGAGGGTGAAATCCAGCGGTTCGCTGCCGTCGGCGGTCACGGTCACCGTGGCCTGGCTCGGGGTGGCGTGCTCGGCGTTGTGCGTGCAGTCGGTGACGTCGCTGACGACGGCCTCGACCGGTTTGGGCGAGGAACTCCTCAACGTGACGACGGCCCTCGTACCCCGGCCCCGCGCGGTGGCGGAGACCGCGCCGGCTTCCTGGAAGCTCGCCTGAGTCTCGCGAGCCTTGGTCCGCTGGTCGTCGGGCTGCGGGCTGGTGGCCTGGCCGCTGCCGTTCTGGCCGTTGTTGCCGGAGCCGCCGCCACAGGCTGCCAGGACCGGTACGACCAGGGCGGCCACCAGCCACCGGACCGCTCGGCCGGTCGGGCCGCCTCCGAAGTGCCGGGTCCGGGGCATGCGTTCTCCCATCCGCGCAGCGAGCAAGGGGCCGGTCGGCCCCGCCGCACGGTACCCGGGCGGGTGCCGTGCGGCGGGGTGCCGCGCCGCCCGGGCCACCGCCCGCCGCCCGGTCGGCGCAACCCCGGGCCGGGGGCGCCCTGCCATAGAGTCGGTCCGGCACGGACGCACCGTCAGCAGACCGGAAGGAAACACCCCGTGAGCACGGACACCCGCCCGGTACCGGAACTGGCCGCCGAGGTCGTCGAGCAGTGGCGGGCCGAGGAGGCCGAGCTCGTCGACCTGCTGGCCCGCACCCAGCGCGGCGTCGGTGGCGTCGCCGCCTTCCGGCTCGGCCCGACGCCGACCGTCCTGGTCACGGACCCGGCCGCCGTGCAGCACGTGCTGGGCCGCCATCCGGACCGGTACGTCAAGCGCTCGCACCGCGCCCGGATGCTGGTCGGGGACGGCGTGCTGTCCGCCTCCGGGGACGCCTGGAAGCGTCAACGGCGGCTGCTGCAGTCGCAGTTCACCGGCACCGGGATGCGCCGCTACGAGCGGCGGATCGCCGCGGCGGCCCAGCGCACCGCCGAGCGCTGGGCGGGGTACCGGCGCACCGGGGAGACCTTCGACCTCGGCGAGGAGATGCGCCGCTTCGCCCTGGACACCGTCTGGCGGGCTCTCACCGGGCTGCCGCTGGACGACCGGACGGACCACGAACTCCGGTCGGTGGAGCGGGTCGTGGCCGCGATGCCGAAACTGCCGACCGACGCGGCGGACGCCCGGGACGCCGTCGCCGGGGACCTCGCCCGGATCGACGCGGTGGCCCACGCGGCGATCGACGCGGCGCGTTCGGCCGGCCCGACCGAGGAGCCCGGAGTGCTCCGGGTGCTGGTCGAGGCGGGCGAGCGGTACCCCGAGTACACCGACCGGCTGATCCGTGACGAGCTGGTCACCCTGCTCGTCGCCGGCCACGAGACCACGGCCACCACGCTCACCTGGCTCTTCCTGCTGCTCGACCGCCACCCCGGGGCCCGGACGGCCGATCCGCAGGCGCTGGTGAGCGAGACCCTGCGGCTCTACCCCTCCGCCTGGCTGCTCCCGCGGCACGCCGTCGAGGACGACGTCATCGCCGGGCACCGCGTCGCCGCCGGGACGGACGTGCTGGTCTGCCCCTACCTCACCCACCGCGACCCGGCGCTGTGGCCCGACCCGGAGCGCTTCGACCCGGACCGCTTCGCCCCCGGCGCGGACCGCCCCGGGCAGCTCGGCGCGTACTTCCCGTTCGGTCTCGGCGCCCGCGCCTGCCTGGGCACCCGGTTCGCGCTGCGCGAGACCACGGCGCTGCTGGACCTCCTGCTGCCGATGGGGCCCCTGGCGTTCCGCTCACGGCCGGCGGGAGCGGCGTACAGCATCACGGTGCGGCCGGACGGGCCGACGCCGGCGGTGCTGGGCTGAAGCGGGCCCGAAGACGTGTGCAACCTTCCGGGCCCGCGCCGCATTGAAGGGGTGGACCGGCCCGGCTGTCGACCGCTCACCCGTCTCGGCATAGGCTGATCCGCGCCCGAACGGACTTTCGTCCGGCATCGGGCCCGCGGGCCGATCCGCCGAATGGGACAGGCCCGCAGCAGACGAAGGATCGCAGGGGGGACGGAAGCGTGTTCGAGGAGCACAGGGACGACAGGCACAACGGTCACCAGGAGTACGACCGGCTCGCCGACGACGACGTCGAGTACGACCTCGACGGCCTGGACGGCCTGGACGACCTGGACGGCCTGGACGGCCACGGGGACGGCGCCGGCGGGGGCCGGCGCGGCTCGACCACGCGCCGGGTCGTGATGGTGACGGCCGGCGGGGTGTTCGCCGCCCTGCTGGCGGTCGGTGGCTACGGCGCCTACAACGTGCTGGACGCCGTGACGGACAACGGCCCCTCCGGCGGCGGCCACCAGGGCTCCGCCACCGTGGCGAAGGCCCCACAGGACCCGCCGACCGCCGAGCAGGCCGAGGCGGCGGCCAAGGAGTTCCTGGCGGCCTGGAGCCGCGGCGACATCGCCGCCGCGGCCGGCCTCACGGACCACCCGGAGACCGCCCGCGCCGCACTGGCCACGTTCGACGAGCAGGTGGGCGCCCGCTCGCTCGCGCTGACCGGGACGGGCCGCGCGCCGGCCGACACCCCGAGCGAGCCGGCCCTCGGCTTCCGGGTGAAGGCGGAGTTCGAGGGCATCCCGGACGCCTGGGAGTACGACAGCGTGTTGAGTTTCGTCCGCTCCCAGGACGGGCGGCCCGTGGTGCGCTGGAAGCCCACGGTGATCCACCCCCAGCTCGCCCCGGGCAGGACCATCGCGGTGAAGGCGCTGCCCACCGCCGTCGCCAAGCCCACCGACCGCAAGGGCCGGCCGCTCGACGCCTTCCCCTCGCTGCGCGCCGTCCTCCCCCAGATCACCCCGCCGGAGGGCGACACCACCGCGCCCGGCCGGGCCGTGGTGCTCTCGGGCTCGGGCGGCAGCGGCGCGGAGACGGAGCAGCTGTTCGTGCTGACCCCGCCGACCGCCCCGAAGGTCAGGCTCACCCTGGACGCCGACCTCCAGCAGGCGGCCGAGGACGCCGTCAAGCAGCAGTCGGCGAACGGCAATCCGGCCTCGCTGGTGGCCGTCGAGCCGAGCACCGGCTTCATCCTGGCGATGGCGTACGCCCCGCAGGGCGGCTTCAACCGCGCGATCGCCGGCGGCCAGGCGCCCGGCTCGACGATGAAGGTGATCACCTCGGCCGCCCTGCTGGAGGCCGGGGTGAGCCCGGACACCGTGGTGCCGTGCAAGGCCACCACCAACTCCCCGCGCGCCTGGCACAACGACGAGCCCGGCGACTTCCCGTCCTACACGCTCGCCGACGACTTCTCCCACTCCTGCAACACCGGCTTCATCGACAAGGGCCTGGAGAAGCTCCAGCCCGGCACGCTGGGCACGGTGGCCCGCGAGCAGTTCGGTCTCGGTCTGGAGTGGCACATCGGCGTCCCGAGCCGGGACGTCACCATCCCGCCGCCGGGGAACAGGGACGAGGCCGCGGCCGAGTACATCGGCCAGGGCCGGATCCAGGCCAACTCGCTGGCGATGGCCTCGGTCGCCGCGACCGTGCAGAGCGGAACGTTCCGCCAGCCGGTGCTGCGCGAGGACGTGAAGCGGGTGACGGCGCCCGGCAAACTCCCCGCCGACGTCGCCCGGGACCTGCGCGCCATGATGGCGAAGACCGCCACCCAGGGCACCGCCCGCACCCCGATGGCCGGACTGTCCGGGCAGATCGGCGCCAAGACCGGCACCGTCGAGGCCGGCGGCCAGGCGAACAACAGCTGGTTCATCGCCTACCGCGGCGACCTCGCCGTCGCGGCCGAGGTCGAGGGCGGCGGGCACGGCTTCAGCGCGGCAGGCGTGGCGGCGGCGCAGGTGCTGAAGACGGGCAACAAGGGCTGACGGCCTCGGGCCGGCCCGGGCGAGGGCCCGGCCGGCCGGCCGCCGACCTACGCTCCGGCAAGGGTCGGCAGCATCGCGAAGAAGACCATGTCCTCCTCGACCGACCCCTGTCGCCGCAGATCCAGTGTCATTTTCCCCTCCGGCTCCCCTGATGGGCCGCTACAAAGTGACGGGTGTTCACACCTCGGGGCCGGGGGCAGCGCAACGCGGAGGACGGGACTCCGGTGCGGCACCCGGGGACGGCCACCGGGGGCCGACTCCCGTACGCCGCCGGGAGGCCAACTCCCGTACGTCAACGGTCCACTCGACGCCGCGTCGGCTCTTGGTAGCGTCTGCGGTGCCGCCGCGTCACCCCCGGCGCAGCTCCACCGCCGAACGAGAGGGCGTCACATGGCCCCCAGGACGATCCGCCGAGCCGTCATCCCCGCCGCGGGCCTCGGCTCCCGCCTCCTGCCGCTGACCAAGGCCACGCCGAAGGAGATGCTGCCGGTCGGCGACAAGCCGGTGATCGAGCACACCGTGCGCGAGCTGGTCGAGAGCGGCATCACCGACATCACCATCGTCGTGAACGGCGACAAGGGCCTGATCCAGGAACACTTCCGCCCCAACCCCGTCCTGGTCGAGCAGCTGCGCCGGGACGGCAAGGCGGCCTTCGCCGCGGCGGTCGAGGAGGTCGGCGAGCTGTCCCGCAAGGGCCACATCAGCTACCTCTACCAGCACGGCCCGTACGGCAACGGCACCCCGGTGCTCAACGCCGCCCGCCACTTCGGCGACGAGCCCTGCCTGGTGCTCTGGCCCGACGACGTCTTCGTGGCGGAGGTCCCCCGCGCACAGCAGCTGATCCGGGCGTACGAGCAGACCAACGCGCCGGTGCTCGCGCTGATGCCGATGGCTCCCGAGGATTCCTACCGCTACGGCGTGCCGGTGGTGAAGGAGGACCTGGGCGGCGGCTCGCTGCGGATCACCGGCCTGGTCGAGAAGCCGAAGCCGGCCGACGCGCCCTCCTCGTACGCGGCGATCGGCGGCTACGTGATCACCCCCGGCATCGTCGACGAGCTGCGCGAACTCACCCTCCGGTGGCACGAGAAGCCCGAGGACGAGGTCTACCTGACCGACGCCATCAACGCCTACGCGGCCCGGCGGGCGGTCTACGGGCAGGTCATCGCCGGCACCTGGTACGACACCGGCAACCCCGCCGCGTACCTGCGCGCCCAGTTCGCCGCCGCGCTGGCCAACCCCGAGTACGGCCCCGAGCTGCGCCGGCTCGCCGCGGAGCTCTCCCCGGCGGCCGCCCGGTAGGGCCGGGGGCACGCTCGCCCCAGGCCCTGACCGGCGAGGGCCGCCTCGCCGGTCAGTAGTCCTGCAGGTCGTCTCGACCCGGGGCTGCGGCCCACCGCTTGCAGCACACGGACAGCGCCCGAACAGGCCACTGTCACCGCCGGCAGGACACCGTCGGCGCGCCGACAGGACAGCGGGGCCGCCACCTCGGTGGTGGCGGCCCCGCTCCGCTGGTGCTCGGTGTCACGAATGGAATCGGACGCGGACGATGAGGGCGTCGTCCGGCAGTTCGCGGAGGTACCGGTCCGCGAAGTCGAAGTACGCGTCGGCGGCGATCGGTTGCTCCGGCGTGGGGGCGTACTCGAAGCAGTCGGTCCACCGGCCGTCGAGGGTGACCAGGACGTTCGTGGTCTGGACCCGTACAGCGGCTCGATGTGCGTACTGCTCGCGGCTCTCGCCGAAGCGCCAGACGGGATCCGAGTCCCTGGTCCATGCCGGGGCGTTCGGGTCGGACTGCCGCCAGGCGACAAGAGCGCGCATGAGCGGTTGTTCCCTGAACGCCTGATAGGGCGAGCCGACGGCGGGGGGAGCCGACGGGCCGCGTTCGGACATCGCCCGAAGGGAGCGCGCGGGCGGGAACCGCGCGGCAAACGCCGACCAGTCGTCCCACTCCCGGGCAGCGGCGACGGCTGCGGCCGTGCGCTCGGTGTCGAGGTCGAGGAGGCCTCGGGGTCCGCCGTCGCACCGGTGCGCGGGCTGTGCCGGGCGCGGGGAGCCGTCCAGCCAGATGGGGCTGCGGATCAGTCGCGGGTCGTTCTCATGGCCCGGGCGGACGGCCAGGCCCCGCTCACCGTCGCCCCCGTAGACGTGCCACCAGTCCCATTCGCCCTGCCAGCGGCCGTCCACCGGCTGGGCGTCGTGCGCGAAGGGGGCGAGGGCCTCGGTGAGGGCGGCCGTCACATCGTCGGCGGCCGTCTCGTCCAGGCAGACCGTGGCGATGTCCCTGGGCATGCCTTCTCCTTGTGCGGAAGGGGTGCTACGGCGGCCGCTGCCCGCCGCCTATGGCTCCCCGACGAGGAGTCAGTATCGATTGGGGTATACACCGTCTGGTACAACATCCGTATGTCTTTTCACGAGGACCTCAGCTGGTACTCTCCCACATCGCGCCCAGACGTCTTCACGGACATGACCAAGGGATACGGCTGGGTCAACTTCCAGCCGGATTACCGACGAGTCAACGTGGGCTGGCTCGCCGCGGGCCACCCGTACACCGAGGAGCCACCGTCGGAGGATCTCGTCCAAAAGCTCGCGCAGCTTCGGCGACTACAGGGCGTCAACGAGACGATGTCCCCGTTTCACTGCGAATTCTGCCCGCCCTGTGACACCGTGGAGGCGAACCCCGGCCCCCTTCCGGGGAATCGGGAGCACAGCGACGGGTTCGGAGAGATCCGCGTACCGGGATCGCCGGGGACTGTTTTCGCCGCACCGACTTTGATCTCCCACTATGTGGCCGACCATCACTATCGTCCACCCCAGGAGTTCATCGACGCCGTGCTCGCCTTCGATCCGGTACAGGACACGTCACCGCTGCACCCGTGGGCACACTTTCCATGGATTCCCGACGACGCGGAGTACGAGGAGTAAAGGGTCAGCGCGACACGCCGCCTGGAAATGCGCCGCCCCTCGAAGCGAGGGGCGGCGCATTTCCGTCGTCAGATCAGGCGTCTACTGGAATCTTCTGACCGACTGGCACGCGGCCCAGTGGCACGTCCCGGCGCCCGGCTTGATCAGGTCGGACAGAAGGGTCGGCTCATCCACGATCTCCGATCCCACCCGGTACGCGAACGGTAGACCCGTGTCCGGCCGCATCCCGAGCGGGTGCAGGGTGAAGTTCGGCATCACTTCGCCCGACTTGTACACGGCCACCGGGGAAGGCGCGGTCGGCGAGGCGCCCGCGACCTTGTGTCCGTCGTAGTAGTGGAGCTTCGTACCGAATTCGCCATACACCACGAAGGTCGTTCCCTCGGGAACGATGATGGTACCGTCTGCCGGATGGTAGGAACCATGCCCCTGGAAAACCACCTCTCCGTCCGGACGGAATCCGCCGACAGGGGTGGCGCCTCCCGACCGTCCCTTCGGAGCCGACGGCTCGGCGGATTCAGCGGCAGCCTTCCGGCCCTTCTTCCCCTTGGGTGAGAGATACGGTCCTTCATCGTCCGCGGCGGCTCCGGAAGAGCCCTTGGGAGCACTCGGACCACCGTCTCCACCTGCCTTCGGCGAAGGCTTGGGCTGCCGCTCCGAGAACGGAATCCCTCGGTCGTCGACCTTCGAGCGGCTGAGCCCCTTGTAGAGATTCTTGAAACCATTCGTGACACGGCTGAACCAACCACCGCCGCCCCCGCTCGCCGCGGCTTCCAGCGGGCCGGCGGCGGACATCGCTCCAGCCAGCTTTTTGACACCCGCGGTGACGAGCGATTTGATCGCGCCACCGAGGAAGACCGTGCCGAATCCGGCGCGAGCGTTGTTGTAGGAGATCGAGTCGTCACTGACTCCGAAGAATTCCTTGGCAGGTCCGCGGTCATCGAAGGTGATGTACTCGTGTCCGCCTTCGCCCTTCCTGGGCAGATGGCCGGTCGCGCACCCCTCCAGGCAGATGACCGTGTCGATCGCGCCGACGAGGGCGTCGCACCAGTCACACAGGCCCGACGGGTCGCTCCTGGTGACCGGGTTGTTCCCGCTGTAGGCGTAGCCGCCCATCTCGTTGGGGTCGCCGGCCTGGAAGATCGGGTCGACGGAGAGGAAGCGTCCCAGGGACGGGTCGTAGTTGCGGGCGCCCAGCAGGTTCAGCCCGCTGCCGCTGTCGACGGGCTTGCCGAGGTAGCCGCGGTTGTCGGCCCACGAGGTGGGGACGGGACCGCGGGGGCTGCCGTACGGATCGAAGGCCCTCCGGGTGATGCCCTTGGTCGCGGCGTCGATCTGGAGGGTGGAGGTGTTCTGGGGGTTGGTCAGTTCGTAGGTGAGACTCCCACTGCTGGAGCGGACGGCCGCGGTGCCGTCGGGGTTGGGGTAGTAGCGCTTGCCGGAGACGGTGGTGCCGTCGGGCGAGAGGGTGAGCTGTTCGGTGCCCCCGAACAGGTAGAGGATGGTGCCCTCGGAGCCGCGCTGGACGAGCAGCTCCCCGTTGGCGTCGTAGAGGTACCGCGAGGTGCTGGTGCCTACCCCGCTCGGGTTGGTGACGGTCTCGGTGCGGCCTTCGGCGTTGTAGGTGAAGGTCTGGGTCGCACCGGTGGTGGGCTGGGTGCCCGCAGGACCCCACTTCTGGTTGGGGCCCTGGTTGCAGGTGTAGAGCATCACCCGTGTGCCGGGCGTGCTGCTGGCCCACGGGATGTCCACGCACAGGCCGGACGCCGCGGTGAGCAGCGCGCCGTCGGTGCCGATGCGCCACTGCTGACTGCCGTCGGCGCTGTCACACGCCCACAGTTCGAGTTGGGAGCCGGAGTTGGTGTTGCCCCCGACCGGCCGCAGACACGCGCCCAGCACGCGCACCGTGCCGTCCTGGCCTACGGTCCACTGCTGGGACGCCCCGTCGTGGCAGGCCCAGGTCTGCACCGCGGTGCCGTTGTCACTGCGGCCACCCGCGGCGTCGAGGCAGAGCGGAGTGGTCCCGGTCGCGACGCCGGAGGGCAGGGTGGTCGTGGCGATGGTGGTGCGGCTGGTGGTGTTCCCCTGCGCGTCGTACTGCGGGGTCAGGGTGCTGGTGTAGGACGGGCCGCTGGGCGCGTTGGCGCTGGAGGACCAGTGCTGGTTGGCCGCGTTGGCGCCGTTGCAGTAGTACAGCGCCAACTGGACGCCGAGGTTGCCGTTCCACCCCGGGATGTCCAGGCAGAGCGAGGAGGCGCTGTGCACGAGGGCACCGTCGGCCCCGTCCTGCCACTTCTGGTTGTCGCTGCCGTCGCAGGTGGCGAGCTCGATGCCCCAGCCGACGAGACCGGCGGCGGGCCGCATGCACTTGCCGAGCGCCCGCACGGTGCCGTCGCCGGGCCGGGTCCAGCGCTGGGCCGGGCTGCCGTTGCAGTTGGTCGTCTCGACGGCCGTACCGTCGGCCGTCAGGCCGTTGCGGACGTCCAGGCACAGCGTCACGCCACCGGCACCGGCCATGGCCGATGCGATCGTCGTGGTCTGCTGTCCGGTGCGGGAGGTGACGCTGGTGGCCGCATTCGGCTTCGCGGCCTGGGTGGTGCCGTTGCCCGGGTAGACGCTGGTCTGGGTGACGTCGCGGTAGGTGTCGCCACCCACGTCGTGCCGGACCGTCTGGGTGCGGTCGCCGAGCAGGTTGTACTGGAAGCTCTGCCAGTACGGGGCCGGCCCGCCGATGGTCACCCAGCTCGGGTCGGAGTTGTTGCAGTGCGAGACCTGACCGGCCCCCGGCGCGCTGACGCCCTGGGTGTCGGTCCAGGCCTCCGCCAGGCGGTTCAGGCCGTCGTAGCGGAAGCACTGGGTGTCATAGGCCTGGTCCGTACCCCCGGAGGACTGCAGCTCGGACGCGCTGGTGAGGTTGCCGACCTGGTCGTAACCGTAGGTGGTGAACGAGACCGGGTTGGCGTCGGCCTGCTGCAGTTTGACGCTGCTGGTGGTCAGGCGGCCCGTGGTGTCGTCGTACGTACGGGCCGTGCGCAGCAGTTCCCCACGCGTTCCGTACTGCGACAGCAGGAGCTGGCCGAGCGGGTTGTAGTTGGCCAGGTCGAGCAGCTTGGTGTTCTCGGTGCCGGAGCCGACGACCTCGCCCATCAGGTCACGGGTGAGCCCCAGCTTCTCTGCGGGCAGGCCACCGTCCGCCCCGTATCCGGTACCGGCGAGCAGACCGAGGTTGTCGGTGTAGTAGGCGGCCTGCGTGTAGTCACCGGCGAGTTTGCCCTCGGCGGCCGGGACCGTGGTGGTGACGGACTTGGGCTGGTAGCGATCGTTGTAGCTGTCGATCCTGTTCACATAGGCGCTGCTGCTGGCGCCGCCCTTGCCTCCCACGTATCGGATTTCCGAACTCGGCAACCCCTTGAGAAGGCCGTCGTACGTGAATTCGGCGAGCTGCTTGGAGGGGTCGCCGATGTCGGTGCCCTCGAAGCGGCCGGTGAGGCGGCCGATCAGGTCGTAGGAGTACGAGAGCTGCTTGCCGCGCCCGTCGGTGGTGGTGGTGACACGGTCGAATTCGTCGTACGCCGTCGTACTGGCGCCGGAGTCCGGGTCGGACTGCGAGATCCGGTTGCCCCGGAGGTCGTAGCCGTACGACCAGGTGTTGCCGGCATTGTCGGCGACGGTGGCGAGGAGGCCACGGGTGTCGTAGGTGAATCGGGTGGTGGCGTCACCGGTGCCCGCCCCGCCGTGCAATACGGAGGTCGAGGTACGGCCCGCCGCGTCGACGTAGACCGTGCTCGGGGTGCCTCCGTTGGGCGGCGTGGTGTCGGTCCGCTCGGCACCCGGATATGCGGTCACCGTCTGCCAGAGCTCGGTCGCCTTGGCGTAGAGCTTGCTGGCGATCACCCGGCCCGTGCCGTCGTAGACCGTCCTGGTCTGCGAGGGAACGGTGTTGTCGTCCTCTTCGAACAAGGTCGTGCCGGGGCCGGTGGTCGGGTCGGACCACGCGGCGGTGGTCTTGCTGACCTGCCCGTGGCCGTCGTAGCGAGTGGAGGAGACGACGCGGCCGGCCGCGCCGTTGGCAGGCGTGGTCTGGGTCTGGCGGGGCGCCAGGAAGCCGTCGTAGATGGTGACGTCGGTCCGGTAGGTACCGTTCTCCAACTGCGTCGAGGTCGTGACGGACGGCGGGAGCGCCCGGCTGGCCGGGTTCTGGTCGACCCCGTGCATCTCGTACCCGAAGGTCCGATCAGCCTTCTTGCCCGCGTCCTTGCTGTTCCCGGGCAGCCAGACGGCAGTGCGCCGCCCGAGCGCATCATAGGTCGAGTCGGTGACCCTGCCGTTGGCGTCGATCGTCCGGGTGGCCAGGCTCCGGCCGGGTGCCAGGACGGTCTTCGCGGTCCAGCCGAGCGGGTTGGTCGCCGACACCTCGGTCGGCACGGTACCGCTGACCGGGGTGTACGACATCTGGGAGACCGCGCCCCGCCCGTCCACGGCGCGGACGACGCGGCCGTAGGAGTCGAAGGCCTGGGCGGCGACTGTCTGGTAGGTGGGGTTGCCCTGCTGGTCGTACGCCTTCACGACCTGGGTCGCGGTGACCTCACCGAGTGTCGTGCCGTTCTGGCCGAGGACCTCCGGCGCACCGGGGTTGGCGGGGTCGGCACTGCCGTCGTAGATCTGCCGCTTGTCGGTGAGAATCGTGCCGGCGGACGGCGTCGTGCCGCACGCACCCGCCACGGTCAGTGTCCTGACGGGGTAGGCCACCATCATCGGGTTGCTCGCCGGCGGCTTCGCGTACGTCGTGCTGGTGCACGTCTGGTCGGTCGGCACCGTGATGTCGGACTGGGAGGTGGCCGTCGTCGGACGCGCGAGGTCGTCGAAGGCCATGGTGCTCCGGCTGGTGCGCCACGTGGTTCCGTCGGACAGCAGCGCGCTCGTCCGGAAGCCGGCCGCCTCCGTTCGCCGCGCCTCCAGGGCCGGCAGCGTGGCGAGTGTGGCGCCCTTCTTGGAGCTCCAGGCGGTGCGCTTGCGGCTGGCGGTGGACTTGACAGTCGGTGCGTCCGCGAGCTCCTTCGCGATCACGGTACCGCCGGCCTGGCTGTAGGTGTCGGTCTCCTGCGCCAGCCCCGCCAGCCAGGGGCTGTCGGCCAGTTCCTCACCGAGGGAGTTCTTCAGCTTCGGCACCTGCCGCAGGGTGCCGTTGGCCAGATAGTCTCCGTCCATTCCCTGCAGGTAGGAAACGACTGTCCTGCTGATCGGGTCCGGGGCCGCGCCACCGGTGGTGGTGACCGTGCGGAAGCCGCGGAAGTCGTTCCAGGTGCGGAACTGGTCGTCGGTCAGATCCGAGTCATCGCGATGCCAGGCCGCTCCAGCGTATTCGTAACTGGTGGTCCGAGTCGGCGAGTTGGCCTTGGTGGTGTCCGAGACCTCGACCTGCTTGACCACGGTCTTGTTGAACCAGTCGGCCAGTGGTGCGGCATAGCCGGCCGGAGTCCAGTAGGCCGGGTAGCAGGCCATCTGGTTGTTGTCCGCCGAGGCCGGGATCCTGCCCTTGGTGCGGTCGCACTCCGCGTCGCGGTAGGTGACCACGACCGACGTTCCGGACTCGGTGTTCACACCGATGATGCGCGGGCGGTACAGCGGCGGGGCGCCGGTGTCGGTGCCGTTGACGCGGTTGTCGATCTCGGTGCCCGCGAAGGTGGTCGGGTCGAGCTTGATCTCGGCACCACCGGTGGAGGGGTCCTGCGCGGTGTGCTGGATCTTCGACAGCCACATCACCGACTGGAGGCCACCGACGTTCTGCTTGTCGGGGGTCTTGCCGGTGACCGGGTCCATGATCCCGCCCGCGTCCGAGAAGACCTGCGTCAGCTCGTACTTGTCCACGGGCTGCCAGCCGCTCTGCGCGCGCAGTTCGGTGCGGACGGCCGTCAGACGCTTGGTGGTCCAGAAGGTCGGCGAGCCGGGCCGGCAGACATTGGAGCCGGTGCCGGTGGTCGTCCAGCCGTCCTGGCAGGCCAGGTCGTACGGGACGTCCGGCCAGTTCGAGGCGGTGGAGCCGCTGAGGTTCTCCGGCTTGCAGACGTCCGGGGAGGTCACGCAGCGCTCGGCGGTGTCGAAGAGGACCCGGGCCGAGGGCTCGCGGCCGGCGAGTGCGTCGGCGAGCTGGTAGCCGTAGGAGATCCTGGTCAGGTAGCCGCCGCGGGTGTACGCGGTGAGGGTGCCGTTGCTGCCGGCGGCGGCCTGGCCGCCGCCCATCGCGTAGCGGTTGCTCTCGCCGGCCCAGTCGTAGCGCTGCACATTGCCGTGCGGGTCCACGATGAAGTCCAGGTTGAAGCGCCAGCCGGGCTGCTGGTCGCACTGGGATCCCGCGCCCTTGGCAGCGCTGTAGCACGGGTCGCCGCTGTTGGGGTGGTAGACCGGCACGCCCCAGGCGCTGTTGGTGGCGCCGTCGGAGGTGGTGCCGGGCGCGTGGTTGAGGCCCAGGTAGTAGGCGGTGCCGTCGGTGGTGGTGACCTTGAAGTACTCGCCCTGCCAGAGGCCGTTGGCCGCGCCGGTCAGCCGCTCGACGCGGGTGCCGTCGTCGTTCTGGAGGTGGTACAGGCCGTTGTCGTCGCGTACCAGCTCACCGGTGCGCCCGCCGAGCGAGATGGTCGCGGTCCATCCGGCCCAGCACTGGTCGCCGGACTTGTCGATGCCCGCGCTCTTGCACGGCCGGTAGGAGCGCTCGATGAATCCGGGGCTGTACGACCAGCCGTCCCCGATCCATGAAGCCTGCGAGTTGCGCGCCGAGGTCTGGCCGTCGACGCTCTGGGAGTTGTACGACAGGGCCACGCCGGGCGCGGCACCGGTCACCGCTGGAGGCATGGTGACCGGATAGCTGTAGGTGAAAGCACCGGAGGCGGTCTGCGCCCACGAACCGGAGGCGGACAGGTCGGTCGCGGTGTAGGACCCCTGAGAGCCATTGGGCGTGGACTCCGCCGCCACGGCGATCCCGCCCGCCACGGAGGCGAGCGAGTCGAGCTTCATGGCGGGCACCTGGTCGGGCGAGGCCTTCGCGGCCGGGGCCGCGCCGTCGCCCGGTACCGCCAGGGTGCCGCTGATCGTCTTGGCGACCGGGTCGATGACGGAGTCGAGCGGCTGCCTGGTCCGGCACTCGGCCTGCTCGGGCGTGGTCAGCGCACATGCGGGCATGGCGACCAGGTGGAGCCGGGAGGCCCAGCCACCGCCGAACGCGTCGGCTATCGCGCTGTAGTCCAGCGACACGTCGAGGCCCGCCGCGTCGTGGCCGCCGTCGGTGCGCTTCAGTCCCACGAGGAGGCCGTCGACGTTCGCCTTCTCGGTCTGGCCGCGGTCGGCGACGGTGACCTCGACCGAGGAGGGCCGGCCGATCCCGGCGGCGCCGCCAGCCGCGGCCTTGGCCTTCTCGCCGACGCGGTCCGCCGGCGCGGCGCCGAGTCGGACCGGGGTCGCCCCGGCCTGGACGGGAGCGCCTGCGTTCCCCTTGTCCAGGAGGGCCGGACCGGACGTCAGGTCGACCGCGACCGTGGCCCGGCCGGGCCATCGGACGGGGCCGGGCTTGTGCTCGGCGAGGTCCCGGGCTCCGGCCGGGCGCGGAAAGTCCTTCCGGGCCGCTTTGCCATCGGCGTTGTGTCCGCCGACCCGCGGCAGCTGCGGCAGCTTTTCCTTGTCCTGCCCGGCCGCCTGTGCCACGAAGGCCGTTTCCGAGCCGACCATTGGAACTACCAGTGAAATGACGGTAGTTAGTGCGGCGGCCGTCAGGGCCTTTCGCCGCCTTCCACCCACCGGTGATCGGCCCGTGAGCCATCTCCTGTTGAGTTGCATGCGTTTCCTTGCGTTTCCTGATTCGTCATAGGTCCGTGACCTGCACTGACTTCCGGTCAGCCCAGGTCACGGAAGGACGGCAGGAACCGTATTGTCAGCGAACAGGCAGAAGCAATAGCGTTCGGGGCCGAGCGCGGTGGCCGATTTGATGTCTCGCCAGTCGACGATTGGTCGGATACCGCGCCAGAAATGGACAAAGTCCCGCTCTCCGCGACGGCCGGGTGTGGCACAGCGCACCAGGCCGACCGTGAGAGATTCGGCCTGCCTGAAAGTGGATTGACACGCTATGGGGGAATTCCTTCCCACCCCTCCTCCGCGCCGCCGGAGGCTGCCCAGACGCCTGGCCGCCGCGTGCGCGCTCGGCCTCGTCCTCACCGCCCCGGGCGTCGCGGTCGCGGACGACCGCCCGTTCGCCGCGCCTCCCGGCCAGTCCTCGGCAGCCGCCCCGAAGCCGGCCGAGCTCACCGCCGGTGGCGCCGTCCAGGCGGCTCGGCTGACGGCGAAGAAGACCGGCAAGCCCGTCACGATCGACGAGTTGACCACCGAGACCTCGCTGACCGTCGCCGAGCCCAACGGCAAGCTCACCGTCACCAACCACCTCCAGCCCGCCCGGGTGAAGAAGGCGAACGGCGGGTGGACGGCGGTGGACGCCAAGCTCGGCCGCAACGCGGACGGGACGTACTCGCCGGGTGCCACCCCGTCCGGAGTCGCCCTGTCCGGCGGCGGCCGCGGCCCGCTGGCCACGCTCACCGACAAGGACGGGCGCAGCCTCGCGGTGACGTTCCCGGTCACCCTGCCCAAGCCCACCGTGTCCGGCAGCGCGGCCACGTACGCCGAGGTCCTGCCCGGGGTCGACCTGCGGGTCACCGTCACCGACCAGGGCGCCGTGCGCGAGGTGCTGGTCGTCAAGGACGCCAAGGCGGCCGCCAATCCGGCACTGAAGACCATCACGCTCGGCACCGGCACCAAGGGCGACCTGACGGTCTCCGCCGACGCCGAGGGCAACCTCACCGCCGCGGGCAAGGACGGCAAGGCCGCGTTCCGGGCCCAGGCCCCGCTGATGTGGGACTCCGCTGCCACCGCTCCGGCGGCTCCTGCCGCTCCCGCGGCCCCCGCGGCTCCCGCGGCCAAGGACACCAAGGAAGCCAAGGACGCCAAGGCCGCGGCCGCCCCGGCCGCCGAAGGTGCCCCGACCACCGCCGTCGCCCAGCCGGCCGGACGAAACGATTCCTCGCCCGAGGGCCCCGGCCACGGCGCCCACATCAAGCCGATCGGCGTCGAGGCCAAGGACGGCAGCCTCGCCCTGACCCCGGACGCGGAACTGCTCGGCGGCAAGGACACCGTCTGGCCGCTGTTCATCGACCCGACGTTCCAGCCCGCCCCGACCATGGGCACCAGCCACTTCGCCCAGGTCATGGAGGGCTGCGCCGGCACCCCCGCCTACGACGTCGCCCAGGACAACGGCCAGGGCGCGGGCTACCAGCACTACAAGTCCAACTGCTACGGCATGGAGCGCTCGTACTACGAGTTCGGCACCGGCGCCCTGACCCCGCAGATGTACATCGACAGCGCCCGGGCGTACTTCTCCGAGACCTACGCCGCGGCCTGGGACTGCAACGCCACCGCGCCGGTCACCCTCAAGTGGACCTGGGAGATCGGCGGCGGCACCACCTGGAACAGCCAGCCCGGCGTGCGCCAGGACGGCGAGACCAAGTGGCTCAAGAGCTCCTACGGCTCCTGCGGCTGGCACGACGTCGACTTCGACGTCACCGGTGCGGTCCGTCAGGTCGTCCAGGAGGGCCGGCCGCTGACCGTCGCCCTGTTCGGTGACGAGACCCGCTCCACCAGCATCGACCACTTCATGCGGTTCAACCCCAACCCGTACGTCATCGCCACGTACGACCTGCCGCCGAACACCCCCGACGCGAACTACACCAGCCCCATGCCGCGGAACCCCGACGGCTACGCCTGCGGGGCCGGCCAGCCCGGCTGGATCGGGAACACCACGCCGCTGGGCAACGGCGCCGCCGACATCACCCTGCACGCCTGGAGCCGCACGGTGATGCCGGGTACCAACATCGTGATCAAGTTCCACGTCTGGGACAACATGGTGGCGGACGCCAACGGCGGTCCCACCACCTACTCCTGGGTGGAAAGCCAGACCATCAACGGCGCGGGCTGGGGCGACGCCAACATCGGCGGCCCGGTCCATGACGGTCACCAGTACGGCTGGAACGCGTGGGCCACCGACGGGCTGCTGAGCAGCGGGGACAGCCTCTACTGCTACTTCAACGTCGACCTGAGCGCGCCCACGCTCGCGAACATCGCGCCCTCCACGGTCTTCCCGCCGATCGGCAGCGGCATCAAGCCCACCGGCCACGCCGGTGACCAGGCCTCCACCATCCGCGTCACCAGCCTCGACCCGGTCCCGGGCGGCTGCACCCGCGGCAGCTGCCTCGCCAGCGGCGTGCGCGAGTTCCAGTACAACCTGGACGACAACATCCCGCCGACCGGCTACAAGGCCCAACCCGTCGCCGGAGTCGACGCCAACGGCTACGCGTACGCGGACATCCCGATCAACCTCAACCCCGACCAGTGGGGCAGCCACCGCCTGTACGTCCGGGCCACGGACAACGCCGGCAACACCCAGCCGCAGGCCGCGACGTACGACTTCTACGCGCCGTGGAACCCGGCCACCAAGGTCGTCGCCGGTGACGTGACCGCGGACGGCACCCCGGACTACCTGGTGCCCGCCTCCGACGGCTCGCTGACCCTGCTCCCCGGCAACGCCGACTTCACCTCCATGCCCGGGACCGCCTCACCGATGGCCGGCAGCCCCGAGAAGGACAGCTGGAACAACTACCTGATCGCCCACCGCGGGTCGCTCGTCGAGAACAGCGTCGACGACCTGATCGCCTTCGACAAGGCCACCAAGCACCTGTACGTCTACACCAACGACGCCGCCCGCGGCGGCACCCCCGGCCACTTCGCCGACCGCACCGGCGTCGCGCAGGTCGCCACCAGCACCGGTCTGTGCACCTTCGGCATCGACGGCACCTGGAACCACCTCGACCAGATGACCGCGTTCAGCGAGACGCCCAACAGCAAGGGCAAGCCGAACCTGGTCACCATCGAGAGCGGCCACCTGCGCTACTACACCGGCAGCCCGCAGGGCAACTGCCGGTTCGCCGAGGGCATCGAGATCGGCGCCGACAACGAGGACTGGAGCGGCTTCACCCTGCTCTCGCCCGGCGTCATCGCCGGTGTGCCCACCCTGTGGGTGCGCGACAGCGTCACCGGTGCGATCAGCACCATCCCGATGCCGCTGACCAACGGCAGCCCCGCCGCCAAGTCCCTGCACGCCCCGGCCCACCGGACCCTGGTCTCCGCCGTCAAGAGCGCCGCCGGCGGCAGCATGTGCGCCGACATCAAGGACGGCCGCACCGAGAACGTCACCGACGCCCAGCTGGTGGACTGCAACACCAACCCGGGACAGGCCTTCACCTACGCCACGGACGGCACCCTGCACGTCCTCGGCAAGTGCCTCGACATCACCGGCGCGGCGACCGGCAACGGCTCGCCGGTCAACCTGTACACCTGCCACAGCGGCGGCGCCCAGAAGTGGGTCACCGGCCCCTACCCGGGCACCCTGCAGAATCCCGACTCCGGCCGCTGCCTCGCCGTCTCCGCCGGGAGCAACACGCCGGGCACCCATCTGATCATCTGGGACTGCCTCGACAACAGCAGCCAGTACTGGCAGGCGCCGGCCGCCACCGCGGCCCTCGTCGGCGGCTTCAGCTCGGCCGACTACCCGGTGGTCGACTCCCCCGGCGACATCAACGGTGACGGGAACCCGGACCTGATCACCAACGACAACAACCACACCCTCGTCCAGTACCTGGGCACCACGCCCGAGGCCGGCCTGCCGCGCTTCGGCGACATCCGCGTCCTGGACACCCCGAAGCCCGCCTCCTACAACATCAACTCCGTTGCGAACCCGAGCCGTTGCCTCGACAACTGGGGCGCGAGCAACGGCACCAACCTCCGCCTCTACGACTGCTGGGCCGGCGCGAGCCAGAAGTTCACCTTCGGCTCCGACGGCACCCTGCGCACCGGCGGACGCTGCGTCGGCATCAAGGACAACGCCACCACCCTCGGCGCCCAGGTCGTCGTCAGCGACTGCGTCGGAGCGACCGGCCAGGTCTGGACGCTCCGCGCCGACGGCAGCATCTACAACCCGAACGCCGACCGCTGCCTCGAACTCCCCAACTGGGCCGACGCCAACGGCACGGCCCTCGGCGTGTGGGAGTGCATCTCCGGCCACGCCAACCAGCGCTGGACGATGTTCCCGAACAACGTCTGACGCTCGTAGCAGCATCCCCTCGACCGTGACGGGGCCCTCGGCGCAGCCTTGCGCCGCGGGCCCCGTCCGCGTTTCCCCCGGCTCCGCCGACGCGGCCGGGCGCGGGCGGGCGGGCGGCCGAACAGTGGCGCGACCTAGACTCGGGCGTGCCGGCGGCTGCGGCTGCGGCGGACGGCCGGTGGACGGTGGACGGGCCGCCGGTCGCCAGGCGCCGGTCGCCGGGCTCCGGGCTCCGGGCTCCGGACACCGAGGACGAAGACGAGGACGAGAGAGACGAGCCCCATCGTGTCGAAGCCGAGCGCACCGACGCCCGACCCGTCGAGCGGGAGCAGCTCCCCGTACGCCCCGCCCGTGATCCGGGCCGACATCCCCGGGTCCTTCGCCCACGGGGTGTTCCACGAGCGCCACCCGAAGCTGCTCCGGCAGGTGCTCGACGCGCTGCCGTACGGGCCGGGCGAGCGGGCGGCGGTCGAGCGGCTGCTGGTGGAGAGCACCGCCGGAGTGCTGGAGCCGCTGGGGGCGGACGCCCCGGACGGGGCGCAGTGGCTGGCCTGGGGCGAGGGCCTGTGGGGCAGGCCGTGGGGCGAGGCGCCGTTCCTCTGGGCGGAGAGCTACTTCTACCGGCGGCTGCTGGAGGCCACCGGGTACTTCCGGCCCGGCGCGTGGCAGGGCGTCGATCCGTTCGCGCCGTTCAAGGCCGCCGAGTTGGGCGGGCCGGCGGTGGACGAGGAGCTGGCCGCGCTGGACGCGCTCGACGGGCTGCCGGAGGAGCGACGGGCGCAGGCGCTGGTGTCCTCCGCCCTGTGGGGCAACCGGGCGGACCTCAGCTTCCGGATCACCGCGGGGGCGGAGGGGGCGACGGCCCCGGACCTGGCCGCCGACGACGGTGCGCTGCTGCGGACGGCGCTGGAGCGGGCGTCCGTGGAACGGGCCGGGAGCGCGGGCAAATCGGTGGGCGTCGTCGCGGACAACGCGGGCCGGGAGCTGCTGCCGGACCTGGTGCTGATCGACCACCTGCTGGCCCACGGCCTGGCGGCGCGGGTCGTGCTGTACGTGAAGCCGCAGCCGTACTTCGTGTCGGACGCGACGATGGCCGACGTCCTCGCCGCGGTGGGGCGCCTTCGCGCCGCGTCCTCCCCCGCCGCCGGGGCGGTCGGCGGGCGGCTGTGGCGGGCGCTGGGCGGGGGTGCGCTCGTGGTCCGTACGCACCCGTTCTTCTGTGCTCCGCTGCCGTTCCACGACCTGCCCGCCGACCTGCGGGCCGAGTTCGCCGGTGCGGCGCTGACGATCGTCAAGGGGGACCTCAACTACCGCCGGCTGGTCGGCGACCGGCGTTGGCCGCCGACCACCCCGTTCGCCGAGGCGGTCGGACACTTCCCCTCGGCGGTGGCGGCGCTGCGGACGCTGAAGTCGGACGTGGTCGTCGGTCTCGACGCCGCCGCCGTCGCCCGGCTCGACGGCACCGGCACGACGTGGCGCACCGACGGGCGGCACGCCGTCGTCCAGGTCGACCCGCGCGGATAGGGGCTCCGCGGGGCTGGGCGCCGCCAGGTGATCGTTACTGCTTGACAGGGTGCGTAATACTGTAACGCGCTGGCACCGGTACGCCCCGGATCCCGGCCCCGCGGGCCGCTCGGATCCCTCTCCCCGCAGCTCGGAGCACCACATGCACCCCTTCCTCGACCACCCCGGGCCGCTCGCCTTCGCGCACCGGGGCGGTGACCTCGGGCGCCCCGAGAACTCGCTCGCCGCCTTCGAGGCCGCCGTCGCGCTCGGGTACCGCTACCTGGAGACGGACGTGCACGCGACCGCCGACGGTGTCCTGGTGGCGTTTCACGACTCGCGCCTCGACCGGGTCACCGACCGCACCGGGGCGGTGGCGGAGCTGCCCTGGGAGGACGTCAGGCGGGCCCGGATCGACGGGACCGAGCCGGTGCCGCTGCTGGAGGACCTGCTCGGCGCGTTCCCGGAGGCCCGGTTCAACATCGACGTCAAGGCGGCGCCGGCCGTCGGCCCGCTGGTCGAGGCGATCCGCCGGACCGACGCCTGGGACCGGGTCTGCGTCGGCGGCTTCTCCGACACCCGGCTGGCCGCCGTCCGCGCCGCCGCCGGCCCGCGGCTGGCCACCTCGCTCGGTCCGCGCGAGGTGGCCCGGCTGCGGCTGCGCTCGCTGGCCGAATCGTTCCTGCCACTGCCGCGGCGCGCTGGAGCACCGTTCACCGGGCTGTGCGCCCAGGTGCCGGAGCGTCACCGGGGCGTGCGGGTCGTCGACCGGGCCTTCGTCCGAACCGCCCACCGGCTCGGCCTCCAGGTGCACGTCTGGACTGTGGACGATCCCACACGGATCAGGGCTCTCCTCGACCTGGGTGTGGATGGCATCATGGCCGATCGCATCGACGTCCTGCGGGACGTCCTCGGCGAGCGCGGCTGCTGGACGGACGGCAGTACCGGCTCCAGCACGGTGATGGGAACCCCATGAGCACCACGAACTCGGCGACGCACCTGCCGGACGACCCACCGACCGACCCCACGACCGCCCCGGCCACGGCTGCCGCTGCCACCGCTGCCACCGCTGCCACCGACGACGGACGGTCCCTGCGCCGGATGCAGTTCGGCTGGTACGTCAACGACTGGGCCAACGCCGCCTTCTCGACCACCGTCCTGACGGTGTTCCTCGGCCCGTACCTGACCTCCGTCGCCAAGGACGCCGCCGACGCGGCCGGCAACGTGCACCCGCTCGGCCTGACGATCCGCGCAGGATCGTTCTTCCCGTACACGGTCTCGTTCTCCGTGCTGCTCTCGGTCGCGGTGATGCTGCTGACCGGCACCCTCGCCGACCGCACCGGGCGGCACAAGGAGCTGATGTGCGGCTTCGCGTACCTCGGCTCGCTCGCCACGATGGGGATGTTCTTCCTCCAGGGCGACCGCTACCTCCTCGGCGGCGCGCTGCTCGTCGTCGCCAACATCTCGTACGCGGTCTCGGTCGCGCTCTCCTACGCCTACCTGCCCGGCCTGGCCTCCCCCGACGAGCGCGACAAGGTCTCCTCCAAGGGCTGGGCCTACGGCTACGCGGGCGGCGGACTGCTGCTGATCGCCAACCTGGCGCTGTTCCAGGGCCACGACGCGTTCGGCCTGGACTCCGGCACCGCCGTCCGGATCTGCCTCGCCTCGGCCGGCCTGTGGTGGGCGCTGTTCACCGTCGTCCCCCTGCTCCGGCTGCCCTCCCGCGCCGGCGTCGCCCCGCGACCCGCCACCGACGGGGCCGGCGCCACCGCGGACGGCAAGCCCACCACCGGCAGCCTGCGCGAACTCGCCCGCACCCTGCGCCGCATGCGCGAGCACCCGCTCACCCTGCTCTACCTCGCCGCCTTCCTCTGCTACAACGACGGCATCCAGACCGTCGTCTCCCAGGCCTCCCTCTACGGCAGCGAGGAACTCGGCATGGAGCAGACCTCGCTGGTCACCGCCGTGCTCCTGGTCCAGGTCGTGGCGATCGGCGGCGCCCTGCTGCTCGGCCGGATAGCCCAGCGCTACGGCGCCAAGCGGACCATCCTCGGCTCCCTGGTCGGCTGGGTCGTCACCCTCGCCCTCGGCTACTTCATGCCCGCCCACCAGCCCGCCTGGTTCTACGCCCTGGCCTGCATGATCGGCCTGGTGCTCGGCGGCAGCCAGGCCCTCTCCCGCTCCCTCTTCTCCCACCTCATCCCGCCCGGGCGGGAAGCCGAGTACTTCAGCTTCTACAAGGTCAGCGACCGCGGCACCAGCTGGATGGGACCGCTCGTCTTCGGCCTCGCCTACCAGCTCACCGGCAGCTACCGCTCCGCGATCATCTCCCTGCTGATCTTCTTCGTCATCGGCTTCGCCGTCCTGCTCAAGGTGCCCGTCCGCCGCGCCATCGAGGCCGTCGGAAACCCGGTGCCCGAGCGGCTCTGACGGCTCGCACGGCTCGCACGGCACCCCTGACGACCAGCAGGGCCCGGCCGCTCCTCCGATCGATCGGAGGAGCGGCCGGGCCCGGTCCGTGGACGGCTTCGTCAGCCGGTGATCATGGTCTTGCCGCCGATCGTCTTCCAGCCGCCCCAGGTCTGGCCCGGGTCGGCCTTGTAGGACACGTAGTTCAGGGCACCGTCGTCCCGGCCGGTGGCGAAGAGGTCCATGACGCCGGCCGTGGCGTTGAACGTCGCGGCCGGGAACCGGCCGGCGGTGAACTTCCAGTCCCCGATGGCGGTCCAGGCCCGCCACGGCTTGCCGTCGGGCACCCACTCGGTGCGGGCGAGGGTGCCGCCGCCGTCGACCGCGAACACCTCGAAGCCGCCGGTCGCGGGGTCGAAGACGGCGGTCGGCGAGCCGGCGAACTGCTTGCCCGGGATCTCGTACCAGCCGCTCCACTCCGTCATGCCCGGCGTGAAGTAGGAGTGCGCGACCACCCCGTTGTCCTTGGTGGCGAAGACCTCCGCGGTCCTGGTCACCGGGTTGTAGGCGGACGTGGGGCTGCCAGTGAACTTCGCCTCGGGGTGCAGCGTGGTCCAGCCGCGCCAGTGCTTTCCGTCGGGCAACCAGTAGGTCTGGGACAGCACGCCGTCACCACCGATCGCGAACAGCTCGATGCCACCGGTGGCGGGGTTGTAGACGGCGCTCGGGCTGCTCGCGAACTGCCAGTCGTTGATGTCGAACCAGCCGCTCCACCCCTTCATGCCCGGCGTGTAGTACGAGTGCGCGACCACCCCGTTGGCCCGGGTGGCGAAGACCTCCGCGGTCTTCGTCGCCGGGTTGTAGACGGCAGTGGGGCTGCCGGTGAACTTCAGGTTCGAGTCCTGGTTGTACCACTCGCGCCAGCCTGCGCCGTCCGGCATCCAGTAGGTCTGGTTGAGCACCCCGTTGGTGCCGATCGCGAACAGCTCGATGCCGCCGGTGGCGGGGTTGTACAGCGCGACGGGGACGCTCGCGAACTCCCAGTTGCCGGCGACCTGCTCCCAAGCGCTCCAGGTCGTGCCGTCCGCGCTGGAGGAGGACACCACGTGGCGGTTGCTGTCGACGGCGAAGACCATCGTGATCTTCCGGACCGGGTCGTAGACCGAGCTGCGGGCCGGCGGGTTCGCGGTGACGCTCTCCCACCAGCCGTCGCGCACCTGCTTGATCCACCCACCGAGGTCGTCGACGCGGGTGTCGTACGCGCCGGTGCGGGTCTCGGTGGCGGGCACGCCGAGGCAGCCGCCCTGCCAGGAGCGGGAGGCGACGGCGACCAGCTCGGCCTTGCCGTTGGCCTCACGGACGGCCGGGGCGCCGGTGTCGCCCTTGCAGATCGCCGCGCCGCCCGTGCCCGTGATGCCGACGCCGGTCGGGCTCACGGTATCGAGCGAGAAGGCGCCGGTGTGCAGCTTGTTCGGGATCCACTCGTCCTTGGTGCGCCCGAAGCCGGGCACCCGCAGCGTCTCCCCGGCGCTGGGGGCGGTGGCGGTGACCGCGATCGGGGCGACTCCGTAGACGGGTGCGGCGAGGCGGGCCATCACCAGGTCACGGTCCTGACGCGGCGCCAGCTCGGCGATCTCCACCGACCTGTCGCCGATGGTGGCGGTGGTCTTCCACTTCGGCGCGCCGGCCGCGAGGGCCTGCGGCTGCGCCGGGTCGTCGGCGAAGCAGGAGGCGGCGGTGAGCACCCAGAAACGGTCCACCAGCGCGCCGGTGCAGGCCCGCAGGTTGTCGCCGATCACCAGGCGCGCGGTGAAGGCGTAGGAGCCGTCGGCGGCCGCATCGCCGACCACGGCACCGGCCGGGGAGAAGGTGCTCAGCGTGCCGGCGGTCGCGGCCGCGACCAGCACACCGGTCCGCCAGGAACGGGACGGGGTCTTGCGGGACATGAGGATTCCTCTTCGAGTCAGTAAGGAGCAGCCCGCGGGAGCGGCCGGCATCGTGCCGGCGCGCCCCCGCAGGGTACGGCGGGTTCGGCCCGGGTCAGCCGGTGGTGGCGGTGATGGACCGGATGCCCTTGCTGGTGACGGCGTAGAAGGTGGTCCAGCTGCCGTCGGCCTTCTTGTCGGCGGTCCAGATCTGGTCGTCGGTGCCGATGGCGAACAGGCGGACGGTGTCGCCGATGGTGGTGGCGGCCACCTGCTTGACGCCGCGGACGTCGGGGACCGGGGCGAAGGTGGTCCAGGGGCCGCCGGCGGTGCTGTCGGTGGTCCAGATCTGGCTGTCGCCGCCGACGGCGAACAGGCGCACGGTGTTGCCGATGGTGGTGGCGGCGATGTGCTGGATGCCGTTGCTGGGGAGGGCCTCGAAGGTGGTCCAGGTTCCGGCGGTGTAGTCGCCGGT